>JAFUVZ010000059.1 GCA_017471185.1 Bacteroidaceae bacterium | reverse complement strand
CAATTTCCGACAGGATTGGAGCTTACCTGAGCCCGCTGGCTTCAGCTTCCTGTGGCATAATCATGGTCAGTGGAGTGTCTTTGTCAAGGCTCATGAGGGAAATACTACCCGTAAGGCGTGGAGATTTCCGGAAATGACGGCTTGCCGCCCCGGCCTTGACAAAGACATGCAGCGCAATACCTTTGCCACGGGGAAGCTGATGCCTGGAGCGGAGTGGGGGTAAGCCTCCTGTCGGGAAAAAGTGATGGTAGGATGTTCCCTCTCCGCTTTCGGAAAACCGGCGAAGACAGGATGGAACGATAGGGAAAGGAAGAGACTTCCTTTCCTGCCATGGATATACAATTTCCCGCCATTGTTTGGCTGATTGCGGGAAAAAGTGTAACTTTGCAAAAAGAGCAGTGTTATGTTTGACGATTACAAGACATATCCCCGGCAGTCCGTGTCCCCTGTCATTTTGTGGGACTATGATACCACTTCTCCCGAGTGGGATTGGAATGTCATGGCTCCCCGTGTCGCTCAGCGTGTGATACAGTACGGTGAGGCAAATGACTATTACGCCCTCCTGCAGATGTACGGTGGCTTTGAGAAGACGGCGGAGATTGTGCGGAGGATACCCAGTCTGTCGGGCAAAGACCTGAACTGGGCTTGTTTTTTGTTTAATCTGAAAAAGGAAGAAATGGAATGTTACAGAAGGAAGTCATTGAGACGGGAACGTATAGGATTCTGAAATCGCTGATGCAGGACCCCATGCTGGATGGGTTCAACCTGGTTGGCGGCACAGCCCTGTCCCTGTATTTAGGACACAGGAAGAGCATTGACCTCGACCTGTTCTCCAAAAGGGAATTTGATGTTGGCGGATTGAGGCGGCATCTGGCAGGCGAGTATGGCTTTAAGGAAAGGTTTTCCGAATCCCAGGCCTTGAAAGGTGAGATTGACGGGGTATTTATCGATTGTATCAGATATGATTACCCGGACATATCCCCTGTTACCATCGAGGACGGTATCAGGGTCAGTGGCATTCCGGACATTCTGGCGATGAAGCTTTCCGCAATCACGGATTCAGGCGACAGGGAAAAGGATTTTGTGGATGTCTCCTTCTTCTCTACAAAGTTTTCCCTTAACGATATGCTTGCCGATTATGCCAGGAAATATCAGGGTGCAAGCACAATGGCTGTCATGAAGGCCCTTCTGTATTATGATGACGTCATTCAGGGCGAGCCTGTCAACCTTATTTCCGGAAAGTATGACTGGAAGCTCATCCAGAAAAGGCTGAATGACATGGCCAGGCATCCTGATAAAATCTACAAGGACTTCCCTATCCTGTCAAATGTGAGAAGGAGGGGGTTGAAGATATAGAGGTCATATAAACAGGCATTCAGGAACTTGCCCTGGTTCATGCGGAACTCTCTTGCGCTTACTGTTATCATAATCCGAACATCCTCCCAGAGTTTACAGTTTCCTTCCGTTTTTCCTTTTCTGCGGTGCGGCTTCAGTCTCAGTCTGTTCCCGGCTTTCCCTTGCGCTTATGTCCGGCGCCAGCATGTCGAGGGACTTCGCTTTCCTGTCAATTAGGTTATCCCTTTCAGACCATCCGTGCCCCAGGTTCCAGTGTTCGTCAATGACGAACCTCACGTCCTCCGGCAGGTCAAACTCGTCGCAAATCAGGTCGTGGAACTTTTCAAGGTTGATTTTCACGCCGTTTATGCCTTCCGTTATCCATTCCCCGACCCTTACAGAGATTTCACCGTCTATGACGAATATCCTCCCTCTCGGAATCAATGTATAGTTGTGCTGCTGGTAATAGATTGAGCTGATGTCGTTTTTCGCGACGGCCCTGTGGTGCCATTTCTGCCAGAATGTGCGGTGTAGCTTCTCCAGGGTGTGTACTCCCTTCATGTCATCTTCGCTGATTTCTCTCTTTTCTACGCCGAAAAGCTGTTCCTTCCTGTAGTCATACCAGAAGATGCCCAGCTTGGGCTGTTCAGGAGAGAGGAAGTTCTCCATCAGTGAGATGGTGTCATCATGTTCTTTCCGGGAAGATCTGTCTATCGTCATATTATCGTTTTTTTTATTGTCTCTGCAAAGATACACATTGACCGTTGGTTTTGCAAGGCCGCAAGTGATTTTATTATTCAACAGACGGTTCCTGTGTTCATTACGGCTGGAATCCCCAAGGCTTCCTCTCTCTTGAGAATATATTTGTTCAACCACCTTGTCTTTCCCTTGACATCTCCTTGTCTGTATTCTTCCTTCCTGTTGACCGGCACACCGATTGATACAAAAGGAGCGTCAAGACCTTGTATGGTCTTGACGTTCACCTTGAAACTTTTGATCCTTGTGCAGAAAGCGAAGGCAGACCTTTCGTAGAGCTTATGGAACAGCCCTCCGTCAAGATGAATGTACATCCTGCCGGTGTTTCCCTCTTCCATGGCAAGTCTTTCCCTGATTGTCATATACTGTGTCAGTTTATTATAGGCGACGGGCTTTTAAGGCCCGCCGCCGTATTAACGGGTGAATAATGATTATTCTTCGAGCACCGCGCGGACGGGGTAACCGCTAGAGTGGTAGTCGTAGACCCAGCTGGCGTTACTTGAAGTGAAGCCCAGCGCGCGGCCGTTCGTACTATTGACGGGCGACACCGACCAATAGTTGCCGTAGTCACCGGCATATTTGAGACTACCGTTAATGTAGTCACGATAGCCCGCCGCGGGGAATGTGATGTTTGGTATGTTCTTCGTCCATGTACGTCTGTTAGTGTCCCACGGGAAGTATGACGAATAATTTCTTTTTATATATACGTATAGCCCACCAGTCGGGATACACAAGCCCGGTGGGCATGGATCATAAACTGTCTTTACGGTAGGGGTAAGGTCATTATCATCTGCCGATGTGTTATTCATGTCCCAGTAATTGTATTTCTTCGCATTGGTACCGTTGCCGTAAGGCCCGGTGCTAGACGAGTTGTAATACCATATGCGTGGGTTCTGAATCGTGCTGCCTATGGTCGTGTCTGTAGAGCTGACATATGAGGTTGCGTCACTTGTGCTGTATGTCAGCGCGTTGCCGCCTGCGTCATACGCTCCTATAGGAGAGAACATCGGATCTTTCCTGCCCCACTGGTAATAAGGGGAAGGGTTGTAATATGTATTGCTGTGCAGATAGTCGGGCTGCACGACAAGGAATTCCACTGTTCCTCCCGTACCGGTGGCCCTTACCTTGCACTGGCTGCCTGCATATATTGTACCTGTCTCGCATGTGCCGTTGATCTGTCCCACGTTGACGGGAGTGACGATGTATGGGTTCGCCCTGCCGTCAACCGGTACGGATGTCGTATAGGTAAGTGTCTCGGCTGTGACCCATATATGCCATGACCAGACGGTCGTGCCTGATGCCGTGGCTGCAATGACGGCGTTACCCTCTGCTATTTTGTCAGCATTAACCTCGAAGGTGAGGTAGTCACCGCTGACAGCGACATTCTTTATCATGCCCTTTACGTCTTCCCAGATGAGCCTGCCGCCATCGACGGTTATGCCGTTGTCCTTGATCCATGGCGCTGTGATGCCCTGGTCCAGATGGTTGACCAGTCGCTGCAGGGTGTTGCTCGTCTGTGTGGTATAGAACGATGAGCTAGAGCTCTCGTCACCGTTCCTGATGGCGTTGCCATAGACCAGCGGCAGCCTGTACGTGCCGGGCGCGTGTACCAGATAGCAGTTGGCTGTGGTGCGTGAGCCCCTTGACGTGCCGTCGTTTTTCATCATTGACAGATCCACATTAGAGACTGCGGAGGCAGCCTTGAGGATATCATCGTTCGGTACGTTCCTGAAAGTAACGGGACCCAGTGAGAGTTCTGTTGTCTTACTGTTTGTCATTGTAACATTGAAGTCAGTAGGCTCACCGCTTGCCACGTCTCCCGTCACGGTCAGCCAGGACGGTCTATTTGAGGAAAAGTATCCCCATGTGTTTCCTCCGTCCGTCGATACCGAATAGGTGAAGCTGGGTGTGCCTGTAAGCACCGAAGCGTCCTTGATGACGTACTTGCCTCCCTGTCCCGTGAAACTTGTGCCGCCGACAGTCGTGACCACGTTGTTCTTGCACAGGAAATACCTGTTGTCCCCTGAAGTATAGGGTATGTTATCCGAAAAGGTGACGTAGGTGTCATGCGGTGTCATCGGATCTGTGGTGTCATACCATTTGTTGACGGTCTGTCCTATCACCGCCAGCGCTTTCTTGTGCTGCATGGTGAAGGTGATGGTGCGTAAGCCTGCGTCCGTACCCTGTGCGTGCATATAGTCCGACTTGGCGAAGTTCGCCGCCGTGGACTGGTCAGCATAGTGGAACTTGTTGTTGGAGTCGCTGATGAAGCTTGAGAAGCGCGAGTCCACGGTGCCTGACGTACCTACCGTGTAGGGCGGGTTGTTCCTTTCACCTGCATACGGATAGTAAGCGAAATATGTATAGTTCTCGTTGTATGGTATCGTCACTTCTCCGTTCCATCGTGTACCGTCGTATGTGAACTTTATATTGGATGCCACCGGGTCTGTTCCGTTGTAGGCGAACACTCCTATCTCGTCGCCCGAGGCGAACTCGGTGTGCCATGCCGCCAGGTTGTACTGCGTCCTGGTGTCCGCGTCCGGCGTCTCGCTGTCCACCTCCACGAGGATGGACCTGCCGTCATCCTTAGTCACGTTACCCGCCGCTTTCTCGAAAGCGTCATCCGAGCATGACGCGAGCGGCATCATGCCTGCCAGTGCCAGCATGAGCGCCGGCATGAAGCGTCTGTTTGTTTTTTCTGTCTTTTTCATTTCCTTATTATTTATATTAGTATTTGTCAGACATTTGATTATATTTATTCCTGCGCTGTCCAGTCCTCTATGCCTGTGGCCTGCTGGTCGGAACCTTCCCTTTGTCTGGGTGTAGCACCTGACTCGTCGGACTGCTGTGACCAGTTGCCGATATCCTCGGTGTCTATATTTCCTTCCGTTCTTTCACGAGGAGTCGCTGAAGAATAGTCAGCTCCGAACGTCCAGTCCTCGATAGAGATGATCTCGACGCCTATATGGTTGTAGCCCATGCGGAGCCTTATGCCGTATGACTGTCCCATGGACAGGGTAAGGCCGGACGGCAGCGCGTGATGCCATAGCTGGCGTGTGCCGTTGATGGTAGCGTCAATCTCCAGCCATTGTGTGCCGGAGGCGACCGTCTGCGGCAGCATCATGAAATGGTCGGCCGTGCCAGTCACCTCGCCTGACTCCTGCAGCGGCTCCACGGTGACGCCGTCATCGGGGTCGCTCTTGCTGCCCAGGTCGAGCTTGAACGGGTGCTGCGAGGCGCTGTTGACGGCAGAGTCCAGGATCCATCCGTTTTCATCATCATAGGTGCCGCTGTACTTTAGTCCGTGCAGCGCTATGGAGTGCACGGTCATGTCGTTCTCTCCTTCGTTATAGACGCTGAAGCGTATGTCTGCAAGACGGTGTGAGAAAGACAGGACCACGGGGTCTGTCGTCTCCGCACCGTTTACCTCCAGGCTCTCGGCCGTCATGAAGTCTATCTGCGAGGTGATGTCAGTGGGTACGGTATAGGTATATACCGGTCTGCCGGGATCGTCTCCCGACACTATGCCCACAAGGTTGGAGTAGGGGGCATAGGCGAAGAACGAGAGCGTGTATTCAGCCCCCGGCCACATCTGTCCGCTGTTGCCTATGGCCGTGAGCACCTGCTGGTTGAGGAAGTATGAGCCGCAGGGAGCCGTGGCGTAGGTCCCCGAGGTGTAGTATGAGGCGCTGACGCCGAAGGATACCGTCTTGGCGGCAGTGAGCTGCATACCCCTGGTCTCCGCCTCCGTGCCGGGGCAGCCGGCGTGGAACGCAATGGTTGACCCGCCGTCACGGTAAGGAGTACCCCCTGTGCCGGTGACCTCGTCGGTGCATCCCGCCACTATCGTGGCCAGGAGGCAGAGGGTCATGTTTAGGAGTGTCGTTATCTTTCCCATCGTAATTGTCCTTTTGCATGTTTAAAAAGGGCGGCCTGCCGTTCCGCCTGTTAGGGCTGTGGAAGGACAGGCCGCCTCGAATGTATGAAGAAATTAATCATTACGCCCTGCGGGTTTCCCCGCAGGCGTATTCCCGGAACCGTTCCGTTAGAATGCGATCTCACCGCCGTCAACAGCGTTCCATGCGTTCACGGTCATGGTGAAGCCTATTGGCACGCGTGTCACGATAGGATCTCCGTTCTCGTCGAAAGCGCCCTCGCCCTCACCGAATACCAGGGTGTAGGTGTATTTGTTGCCCTGTACCCAGTTGACAGCCAGAGGGATGTAGATATCCTGGTCGTTGATGATGTTGGTGCCTGAACCCAGGTCGGTCACTGTGCAGTGGATCTTCAGGTAGCTGTTGTGGTTGGTCTGGGCTGTTGTCAGAGGCACGGCAGCACCCGCAGCTGTTGTCCATGCGCTCACTGTCTGTGGCAGCATCATCAGTGCGCCGTTCTCAGCGGTGATGTTCACTGCGCTGGTAGATGTCAGCGCTACAGGAGAAGCGTTCAGACCGATAGGGAACTCAGCCTGCCAGCCTTTCTGTGCTTCTACAGGCAGTGATACGCCGAGGTCATACTTGTCACCGTTGGCGGTGATGTAGCCTACGGTACCCTTGTTCTCCACCTGGCACACAGCCACGCTGTTGATGGTAGCGCTGATGGAAGCGGAAGCCACGCGTGCGCTGAAGAGCACCTGTGAGAGGGCATGGTCGAAGGTCAGGGCCACCTTGCCGTCGGTAACGCCAGCCACGTCTGTGTTCTTGGCGTCAGCTTTGGCGAAGATGATGTCCTTCTGGTCTGCCACTGCCGATGGGATGACCACGGTAGCCTGCAGACGGCCGTACTTCTTGGTGTCGTCCAGGGTCAGCGCAGGCGAGCCGCTCTGGTAAGAGGCGTCGGTAGCAGGCGCGATAGCCTGGAAGTCCAGCTTAGATGCAGCCTCAGGCCAATAGACCGGTGATGCTGGGAAATACTCGCCTGAAGCGTTACGGCTCACCAGCGTGCCTGCGGCGCCCATGTAGTCGTTGCCCGGAGCTACGGTAGCCGATGCGCCGTTGGCAGCAGCGCCGTATGCCCATACCTGGAACGATGGCACCATGGTGTTTGCATTGGCGGTGGTGATCTCAGTGCCGCGTGTGCCGGCCTGACGGTTGCTGTTGGCTACGAAGCCCATCATCTCCTTCTGCACCTTGCCGATTGCCTGTGACTCGATGACGCTGTCATCATTACTGCAGCTCGCGAAGCCAGCTGCCACTGCGGCCATAGCCGCGAAAAGAATAGTTTTTCTCATCTTGAAAAAAAATTAAATTAAACAAAAAGTTAACTGTATCTGGTTCTATATCACCATTCATTTATTATAATTTCCATTATCCATTTTCCATTAACTAAATCCTTATGTCAATGTTCACGTTCTGCCATTCGTTGATGTCTATGTTGAACGCGTCGTCACCGTCGAGGAAGTCGATGAGGTTGACGTCCAGGTCGGGGATGTCTATGTATATGTGCCTCACCGTCCTGTTCCTGTAGGGAGCTAGCGCCCTGGTGATGTCTATAGGCACATACCCGCCGTTGCCGTTCTGCAGCCAGAAGAAGAGCACGAGCCTGTCCCTGTCCTGCATGACCTGCCCGCCGTCCGCCAGTCCGAATATCTGGTACTCGCCGAAGACGGTCTCCTCCTTCTCGTCGTAGCCGCTCTCGAACATCACGGACACCGCATCGCCTCCCATTTCCTCATAGGCCAGGAACCTCCTGCCCCACACGTTGTTCTGCGCTCCCTTGACACGGTAGCACCATCCCAGGCCTTTCACGCCACCTATGCGGTAGTGCACCGTCACCGTCGCGCTGTCGGGCGTGAGTGTCAGCACGGGCGGTACCTCCGTGTCCTCGTCCACAGCGAACTCCTCCACGTTGGCCTTTGTCAGGTAGTCCGGCCAGTCGAACAGCTTCTGTCCGCCGAAGATGCTGTCCAGCACTGACTCCGCGCTTATCTCCGTCCTTGTCTCCAGTCCGAATGTCGTGGCGCTCACCCTGTCACGGTTGTCCTGCTCCTCCACCAGCACGTGCGGTGTGTCATTGTTCCATGCCGTCACGGCGTAGTCTCCCACGGGCAGCAGTATGGTCTGGTCACTCGCCGTCACGTCACGCCGGAAGCTCCTGGCCTTGTCACCCGCAGGGTAGAACATGATGCTGTACGATGCCGGCACGCTGTCCACCCTGGAGAAGTCGAAGCGCAGCTCCACGGGCTGCCCCCTCTGTACCGTCTCGTGGCCGGGACCTATGTCCTTGTAGTCGCATGAAGCCAGAGCCACCACGGCCGCCACCGCCCATGCGCATATATGGATATTGTGTCTGTTTGTACTCATATCATCTCCTCCCGTTCTTACGTTTGATGTGTTTGATGTCATTGGCGCCGTTGAGCAGCCATACCAGCGACGCCTCCAGCTTCGTGGGCACGAAGAAGTTCCTCACGTGTGTCTCATCGTACTGGAACCCTCCCTTACCGTCGGGATGGTACACGTCGTAGGTCGTGTGGAACCATCCGTAGCCCACGGTGAGGTCGAGGTTCCACCTGCGTCCCAGGGCCAGCGAGCATCCGTAGCTCAGTCCCAGGCCGAAGCTCTTGTCCAGGTTACGGCTCATGTAGCCCTTGCCTCCGAACTCGAAGTCATAGGTTGCCATCTGTCCGTAGAACCCTATGTGGTGTCCCCTGTACGGCATAGGCATGCGCCAGCTGTCCAGGTAGTACCTTATCTCGCTCTGGAAGGCGTAGTTGGAGAAGTAGCGGTTTCTCTCGCGTGAGTTCCACCACGCCCCCACATAGTCCAGCTGGAAAGCCAGGCCGAGGTCCGTCTGTATCTCCACGCCCACGTTGGGTGAGAGAGCCAGGTCATACAGGGCGTTCGTCCTGAGCATCACCGCCGCCGCCGGCGTTTCCATACGATAGACCTCCTGTGCCGTCGCCATCCTGAAGGGGAATGCCAACAGCAGGGAAAGGAGCATTATCGCCCCGGTCTTCGCCATTCCTGTTTCTTGTTTAACGTCTTTTTTCATCACCTGTTCCTCCTCTTGAATAGTGAGAATCCTTTCCTTTCCCTTTTCTCACCGGGCTTGGCGGGCTCTTCTCCGCCATCAGCCGTCTCCTCTGCCTTCACGGCGGTGTCCTCCTTCACTCCGGTGTCAGACGCCTGAGCCTTCACAGCCTGCGCGTCATACTGCGCTTTCGTCGCTTTCTTCTTTATCTTGAAGAAGAGGAACCTGCGGTACTGAGGCTCCGGCTCCGCCAGTGCTTCCGTATAGTATGTGTCGTAGGTCTTTTCCCTTACCGTCACGAGCTCCTTCTCCACCCTCCGCTGCTCTGCCGCATAGGCCGAGTCAGACGGATCACCGTATGAGAGCGGCAGTCCCATGGCGTTTCGTTCTCTGTATATGGAACCCTTGTATCTTCCCAGGGCGAAATAGTCCGCCGCGCTCATCGCCCGGCCGGTATTACGGTAGTCCGCCACCACGGGCGTGTCTTCCAGCAAGTCCCTTACGTCGCTGCAGATCACCCAGAACATGGGATAGCGTGTCAGGCCTTCGGAAAGGCCGTCGCCTCTCTCCAGCACGGGGCAGATGGCCGTCACCTCGCTGCGGAACGACGAGTCCGTGCCGTCGAAGTACCTGCGTTCCCGTATGTAGTAGCGCGTCACTTCCTGTGACGGCATGTCGGAGCCTTTGACGAGTACCTTACCGTCCCTGACGGTGAAGGGTATGTCATAGGCGTCCAGCACGTCCCTGACGTCCACCGTCCCTTCGGGCGTGAATGTCTCGTTGCCGCTCACGGCGTAGGCGTAGAGCGTCACGCCGCCTTCCAGCGCCCTTTCCATGAGTGGTGCGAACAGTCCCCTGTTGTCGCCCTCCGCTGTTCGTGGGCTGTACAGCCCTTGGTTGGCGTAGTCCCTCAGGTCCAGCTCCCGGTACACCTCGCGGCTCCACTGTCCCTGTGCCACGGCTGATGTCGCTGCTGCCAGAGAGAGCGCAACCAGTAGATTCTTCCTTCTCATTTCCATATATTTTTTAAATTTCATTTATTTCCATCGTTACACTATAATCATCATCTTGTAATTCCAGACTTTCAATCAAGTCTCGCATGAGGCTTGAAACATCCTGTCCTTTCCCTTAGCTTATCTTAATTTTTTCTTGCGGGAAATGGATTATCATCATGTTCTCATCCTCATTGGCTTCTATCATCTCCACTTTTTCAAGATTGACTATATACTTGTCACAAATTATCAGCTTTTCCATGTCATCATATTATTAGATTGATATCCTGCCTTACCTTACTATCAGCTCCATGGAGCTGTCCAGCGTCCTTGACGCCCCGTCGGGACCCGTCACCGTCACCCTGGTGATGTAGAGCCTCTTGCCCCGTGCCAGCTGTCGGAACGTGTCCTTCTGCCTCTCGGAGAATCGCGGCCCGTCGGATGCCACCGGCACGGCGTCGCCTCTGCTGTCAAAGAACACCGCCTCGAAGGATGTCACCCTGAAGGGTGTGTCCAGTATGCCGTCGTCTATGGTCGCCCTGAGCTCCGTAGCCTCTGCCAGCGATGCCTTGGGTATCGCTCCGCTTCTGTAGCGCCTTGTCCGTCCCTCGCCGTCCGTCACCGGTATGTAGGGCGTGGGGTCAGGCAGCTGGCGCACGCGGAACGCGTAGCGTCCCATGTCGGTAACTTTTCCGTCCTTCGTGACGGATACGCTTATGGAGGCCTCTCCCTCTCCTGAGGGTCTTGCCGTGTATTTTCCCGGTGCCAGCTGTGTCAGGACTCCTCCCTCCATGACGGCTTTCACCTCGCCAGGGGAGTGTCCCGGCACGCTGACGCTTACGGGGTTGTCATAGCCTGCGTACAGCACGTTCGTCATGTCCGCCGATACTGTTGCTATGGGATCTATGACCGTATATCTCTGTGTGAACTCCCTGCGTACGGTCCCGCCGTTACGTCCCGTCATCTGCAGGTATCCGCTGAGCGTATGCTCGCCCGTCTGTCCTGTTCTCAGGGAGTACTGTCCGTCGTTGTAATCCACCTTCCTTCCGTCGATGTACATGTCCCAGACGCTCGTCGTGTCCTCCGCGGCCATCATCACGCCGGCCTTGAATTCGCCACCCCTGACCACTGTCAGTGAGGACGGCACCACCACCGCGCGGAAGGCGTTCATGCGCATGTCACCCTCGTCTATCGACGCCAGCAGCGTGTGCAGCGCCTCGCGTTCCGCCTGCGTGATGTCCGCCTGCAGCTTTGTCAGGAACGTCACCGCCGCCACCGCCGGCATGGATTCGAACATATAGTGTTCCCAGTCCTTGCCACTGGCACCCTGCGGCACGTCCGTTGACAGGTTGTCGGCTATGAGCCTTCTCTTCTCAGGGTCGGCTGTCACTGACACCGCCAGGTCGCGGTACGCCTCTATCGCCTCCCTGAGCTCGCGTCCCTTGCCGTTCACGGGTGAGAGCATCACCTGCGCCACGGCCTCCATATCCTCCTTGTTACGGAGATCCATAGGATCACTGTCCTTGCCGTCCGCTTCACGGGCTATCATGTCCTTCAGGCTCACTGTCATGCGCATCATCCTCTCGCTTGCGCGTCTCACCTCCTCGGCCTTCTCGTTCCATGGCTCCGTCTTGACGGGGTTTATCCCCATCAGCGCCGCCAGGCTGTCATACATGAGCATGTTCTCCTTCCTTGCCGCCGCCACGGTGCGTGTCAGGCTCCCGTCTATGCGGTCGAAGCCTGTGAGCACGTCACCGTCCACGTTGAGCGCCAGCATGGCCATGAGGATGACGTACATCAGGTTTATCATCTTCTGCCTTGGTGACACCGGTCTTTTCCTTATTGCCATATACCTTATTTATATATATAGGGTAAAACTTAGGTCTCTCACTCGCTCTTTCCTGCGACGGCCTTGCTTACGCCCGCCATTGTCCTGCTTATCCTTGACAGCTCGTATGCCTGCTGCTTGAGCTCGCGGCTTATGTCCTCGCTCACGCGCGTGCCTTCCTCTATGCTTTCCAGCTGCCTGCGGTATGCCTCGCTGATAGCCTTGACCATCCTCTCCGCCTCCTCATGCGCCTTGCCGTTCGCCTTGCCGGTGTTGACATCCTGCATGCCCTGGCTTTGCGGCGCCATGCCCTGTGTCACGGAGTTCTGCAGTGCCATGCCATCCAGCGTCTTGTCGAACGGACGGTCGAAGGCCGATATGAAGAACACCAGCACCTCCGTCCCCATGCCCAGGAACAGCCACAGGTCTGCCGACGGCATGTGTGTGAGCTTGAAGAGCGTTCCCAGGATAACTATTGACGCGCCCCATGAGTAGGCGTAGTTGAGGAACGTCTGTCCCGCCACGCTGTCCATCCATTTCTGCAGCCTGTAAATGATATTGAATCTTGAGTATTTCATAACCGTTACCGTTTGTCTTGTTGATATTGTTATCTTTTCCTGCCGGTGATGACCACCACCGCTTTCTCTGATGGCTTGGAGGCTATCGGTCTCACGCAGCGGAAGCCTATGTATGACCTTGGAGTGTCCTTGTATTCCTTCTGCCTCCATGCTGAGCGTATATGGCTCTCCGGGTCTTTCCATGACCCGCCGCGTACGCTCCTCACGGTGTTGTCCTTATCCTCCAGGTAGGGGTTGATGTTGCTTGTCCCGTCCACGCCCCTCACGGTGTAAGGCGTCATCGTCCATTCCGCCACGTTGCCCGCCATGTCGTACAGTCCGTTGCCGTTTGCGGGGAATATTCCCACGCGTGAGGTTATGATGTTGCCGTCTCGTGTGTAGTCACCCTCCGCCGCCATGAAGTTGGCCTTGAACATCGCTCTTCCCTGTCCGGCCTGCGCCTCTTCCCAGGGGAAGGTGTCCTGTCCGTTTCCTCTCGCCGCATATTCCCATTCTGCCTCCGTAGGCAGGCGGAACGGCTGCGTGTCTCCGTATGCGTCACCCATCTCCTCCATCATCTTCTGCGTGCGCCATGCGCAGTATGCCATCGCCTGCTCCCATGTCACGCCTACGACGGGATAGTCCTTATAGTCCGGGTGTGAGAAGTAGTACCTCGCGTACAGCCCGTTGTCCGCGCCTGGGAAATCGTTCACCCACACCGTGGTGTCGGGGTATATCTGGGTTATGTATGTGTTTACGAAGTCATATTCCGACGTGTGCGGCCTTGTCAGCCTCTGGCGTATGATCCTGCCGTTGTCTATGTATGCGGTGTCCTTTGTCACCGGTACGCCTTCCCTGTATTCCTTCCTCATGGATTCCAGACGGTCGTATGTCTCGTAGCTGAACAGCAGCCTGCCGCCGTCGAGAGTCTTCTCTCCCGTCACGGCGTTTGTCCTGTACAGGCTCTCCTCCGCTCCCGTCCTGTCACCGAAGTACAGTGACGTGGAGTCAGTCACCATTGACATGACGAGCCTTTCCTTCACATCGTCTATGAACGCCCTGTACTGTGCGTTCGTAACCTCCGTGCGGTCCATCCAGAAGTCATCCACCGATATGTCGC
Source organism: Bacteroidaceae bacterium (assembly GCA_017471185.1). GTDB lineage: Bacteria > Bacteroidota > Bacteroidia > Bacteroidales > Bacteroidaceae > Bacteroides. Next base: position 42,579 of record JAFUVZ010000059.1, on the reverse strand, counting down.
GCAGGGGTGTCTGCGCGTCCCACAGGCTGTCACGGTCGCCTATTCCCATGCGTACGTGTCCGCGGCTCACGAGCGCCATCCCTTCCGGTACCGGCCCCTGTGCCGTTATGTGCGTGTATTCAGCGTCCGCCAGTGACCCTGCCGCCTTGCGTGCCTTCCGTCCGCTGACGGGGTACAGCTGCGGTGACTGTGCGGCGTATCTGCTGCCTGCCGTCGTCCACGTCCTCCGTCCCAGGCTGAATGTCAGCCCCGCTTCGAGTGAGTACCATCGGTACTTGCCCATGACTGTCCTCAGCCCTGCCGACCTGTAGTTCTCTCCGGCGAAGCTCACCCCTGCGTCGAGGTGCAGCTTGACATGGCTGCCGATCCTGAGTGTGTTCCTCACGCCCAGTGACGCTCCCAGGGAGTTCTCGTTGTGTGAGGCTATGCGTACGAATCCCGCTCCCGCGTACGGTATGAGGTCCCATCTGCGTGCCTGACGGTATCCCCAGATGATGTTGGTCAGGTTGACCATCACCTGTTCCTGGAAGGAGTAGAACCGCACCGTCTCTTTCTCCGGCGTGCCGTCCCCGTTTATGGAGAACGCCTTCCCCCAGTATCCTGACGCTTTCGTGCGCAGTCCTATCTGCGGTGTGAACCATTTAGTCACTGACGCCGCCGCGCCCAGTGACGTGCGGAAGTCCTTGAACGGGTTCTTTGACAGTCCCGTCCCTTTCTCCCTTCCGGAGAAGAATGACATCCCCTCCGCACCGAATGACACCTCCCAGTTGTCACGGAAGGCGTTGGTATATACGCCGTCCTTCTGTGCCCTGGCTGTCCCTGCGCTCGTCACCGTCCCTGTCGTTAGCAGCAGGACTGCCAGTGCCACCGCCGCGGTGCCTCTCCCGTATTGTCTGCAAATTGCCTTTTTCATGATTTCATGAGGATGTTTCTGTTCAGACCGTTCCGTTCTCCTTTTCCTCAGCAGGCTGGCGGTCTTCATCTCCTGCCTGTGTCTCTTCCGGACGTCCTTCCTGTCCATCCGTTGTCTCTTCCGTGCCATAGTACCTTTCCACTGTGGCCTTTGTCTTCTTCTGTGTGTCTCCGAACACCTTCAGCAGCTGTGCCATCAGTGCAGGGTCCATGCCTTCTATCTCTTTCGTACCGAATGTCGTCGATACGTCCTTACCGTCTATGATGACGGATATGACCAGGTTCGCTTTCATTGTCTTCTGTCGTTTACTGTCACCTCCACATGGATGGTGAACTCGTTATTAATATAATAGGTGTTCATGATTCTGTCGAACTCTATTTCCGCACCCATGTCTTTCAGCTCACTGAACCATCGGTTGAGTGAGGTCTTGGACGTATGCATCTCCTTTGCCAGCTGGATCTGAGTTCCTGTCCGGCCTTTCTTTATCCTGTCGGTCAGTTCTTCCAGTTTCATTATTTTCTCAACGTAGTTCATAAGCCCATTTTTATTTCAGTATCTTACTGTTTTGTTATTTCACCAGAGGAGACATTGTCTTCCTTACCAATATCACGCCCTTGTGCCTTTTCTTCTCGTGCAGTCCGTTTTTCGCCTTGTAGTTTATCTTGTACCCGCCCACTGCTGCCGGTACCAGTGCCGCCAATATTGACGGCACTGTCCCGGTCATTGATGACGCCAAGATAAACACGATCGCTACCGCCGCTATCGTCCCCGCTGCCCAAGCTATGTTCGAGCCTTTGAGTCCGAAGAGTACGATTGGTTTTTGTAGTCCCTTATAGACATTAAATTCCCTGTTTTCCATTTTTATTATTATCCTATCCCGAACACAGCTTCAATAATCGTCGGAACCAATAGCACGAAAGCTATACCTCCTATCCATGACACCATTGTCTTCTGTACATCCTGATCACCGTTTGACCATTTGTTGTATACACGGAATCCACCTACACCCGCCAATATACCGCCGATAATTCTCAAGCCAAGCTTTGTAGGGCCCCAGTATGCACCTATATCAGTCTCAATAGCATTTTGAACTTGACTTGCTCCAGCACTGCCTGCGTATATATCACCGGCTACCGCCAGCATACACACCGCCACCACCATGCACCTTACCAGTGCTGGTGACATTGATTTCCTCATTTTACTGATGGTTTTCATAAAATTTTTTTTCATAAAAAATCTCCTTTTAAAAGTTAAACAATAAAATTATCTATATGCTTCTTCTTTCTCTTCTGTGTATGTCGCTTCGGTGAATACGCTTGCGAACAAGTCTTTTTCTCCTCCAGCATCTTCAAGCATTTTCTTGAACTCTAAAGGTGTATATTCATAGCTGGTGTTTATCGGAGCGTAGTCTTCATCACTTTCTGACAGTTCCTCATATCTCTTCTCCTCGTCATCCATCTCCTCTATCTCCTCTTCCTCTTCGAGCTCCTGGCTTCTTTCAGCCATTATCGCTGTTTCCGCCTCACTCCTGCCCCCCGTCTCCATTGTCCTGTTCTGTTCTTCTTCTTTCCTTACCAGGTTTCTTGCATCTACCGGCTCATATTCCTCCACCACCTTGGAAATGTCTATTATCACCTCCTCGTTCCTTTTTTTTCTGTCGTGAGTAAAGTAAATGTCATACAGTACAACAGCGGCATAATAGCATAGCACTACAGCCAATAAAATTATTACGAACTTCGCAAACATTTATATATCAGTTATTTACACTTACTATTTATTGTGTCAATAATCCTTCCTTTTGTGAAAAGATTATTAATTGACTAAATTTGTACTAACTTATTTTTTGAGATATTATGAAAATTGGCTATGCACGTGTCAGTACGACTGACCAAAATTTGGATTTACAGATTTCGGCTTTGGAAAAAGCTGGCTGTGACATTATTTACAAGGAAAAGAAAAGTTCGGTAAAAGAGAGACCGGAATTGGAAAAAATGATGAAGTATCTTCGACAAGGTGACCAGTTGGTGGTTTGGAAATTAGACAGACTGGCAAGAAGTCTGAGTCACCTTTTGTCTTTGATTGAAGAATTCAGAAAGAGACAGGTAGATTTCATATGTCTGACCAACAACATTGATACTACCACACCAATGGGTATCTGTTTCCTATCTATCGTAGGAGCCTTCGCAGAGCTTGAAAGAAATCTAATGATAGAGAGAACAAATGCAGGTCTTGCTGCAGCAAGAGAACGAGGTGTTCAGTTAGGAAGAAGGAAAGGTTTAACAGAAGACAGGAAGATTGTGGCAAAGGCAGCATGTGATTTGTATAAGCAGAAAATGACATCTGATGACATCTGCCAGTCGCTGAAAATCTCAACAGCAACTCTTTACAGATATCTCCGGACAGGTAAGGTAAAACTAAGAGAAAACCCGGGAAGACCAAAAAAAGAATGGAAGTCATAAAATTGGGGAGATGCTATATTTGTAGCACCTCCCCAATATTGCGGACAATAAATACAATGTATTAAATAAGACTTAAATCATCATCTGTAAGATGAGAATTACTCCCAACACATAAATCCCATTTATACGGTTCTTTATAAATACTTTCCAAAGCTGTGCAATATGCAAGAAATGTTTTTCTCTGAACATTTCTGCCATTTTCAACAGAACAAATCCTAGATGGAGTGAATGATGGGTATTTATTCTGCACCATTGCAAGAATATCCTTCTGAAGATACCCCAACTCCTTCCTTGTCTTGACTAAAACGAAAGATAGTTCCTCCATGGAAATTATGACATACGTATTCATGGTCACATACAGTCCAAGAGAAAATACATAATCGATAAAACTATCCATACGATAGTTGCCATGATTTATAATCGTCCTTATGGCTGTGTTAGACATAGAAAAGCCTGGCGCAAAATATGGCACCACAAGTTTCTTCTCATGAAGAACTGTCAATTTCCTCTCAACCTCAGTAAACACCATGTCACACAGCTTTAGAATTAGATTTAAAGAAATTCTCAAACACCTTCAATGTATAAGCTTCCATGTCGGAAACTTTACAGAATTCCGAGGAAAATTTCTCGTAAAGTTCATCAATCTTCAGACAAATCTGCTGATATGAATCGTTATCAGATTTATCTATAATGAATGATGCCGTTTTATCAGTACAGCCACAATAAACGGTCAACAACCTGAATAGGTTTTTCTTTAGAATATCGTCATAATAAGGGATTTCGATTTCTTTTATATTGTCGAATCGCTTAATTTGGAAACTAATACCGGAAACCTGATCCCCATCAAATACGGGGCTGTAATCAAAATACAAATTGGACAGACCTTTGTTGTACAATATTTTAAGTTCTTCACAGGCGACGCACAGGATTTTATCTTTGAAATTCTTAAAATCTTTGTAACTTACATCTAGCCTCAGATACAGTCGAAGTTCCTCGTATGGAATAAAACAGGACTGTTTGTTAGGGTAAGCGCTAAGGAACATATATATCCTTGGAGTATACTTACTCTGGGATTTCAATATCACTTCTTTCATGAAGGTTGTATAACCTGCGTGCATGGCACGGTACATTTCTAAGGCAACAGGCTTCGTGAATAACGCATAAACACGGTTTATGCGCTGCAAGTTTGTCGGAATCCTCATACGACAAAGGCATTGGTACTCGATCCACTCTACACCCTTGCTGCCTATAATCCTCAAGCCTACTGGCGAAGAACCAAAATTGACAAAATCTCTTTTCAACTGGTCATAATGATTGGAGGGTACACCGAAGTCTTTCATCATAATCTTGATAGGCAGGGAGTCCATCGACTTTTCATATTCAACGTCTTTTTGGTCGAAATCCTTTCGAAAGTCATCCCAAGAATTTTCGAGTAACAAACGGTTCTCTGGATAACCGTTGCGGAAGACGTTATTCTTTTCGTCGTTGAAAGATTTTTGAAGAACTTCAATGATAGTAGCGTATATTCGCTGCTCATGCACGGAATAGTCATACCGCATGAATGTGAGAGCTGCTGGCTGTATTAACCAACTGTAGTGTTCTTTCTTTGGAAAGAGTTTCTCTGGCAATGTCTTTTTAGTAATTCGTACCGCCATAATGTGTAGTTTTTAATTTCGACAGCAAATATAGAGAAAATAAAAACAAAGTGCAAATCCCTTTTCTTACAGTTAACAATCCAGCAGCTTCTTCGAAAAAAAAGGGAAGACAACAGTCTGAATATATAGAAAACAAAATAACTCCCAATCCGTTACCAATCATGAATATCAACGGCTACTTCAGTATAAAACAATATAAAATCACAAAATAACGATGAATTATTGTAAATATTTATTACCACATTTTACATGCAAGTGTAAGGAATGAAAAATAACTCCCAATCCGTTACCAAATAACTCCCAATCCGTTACCAAATAAAAAAAATAACTCCCAATCCGTTACCGACACACCTATTTTAACGTCCTAATTTTATTAGTTAATTATAAAATTAGGACTCATAACATAACCCCTATAATAATTAATAATTATAGGGGTTTTTTCTATAAAGAAAAAATGTTTTAACAACAGTTATAAGTGATAAAATAATGATAAAACCAAAATTGACGAAAATTTGATTCAGCATAACCTCTAGAAGCAAAGCGGAGCTTAATCAAATTTTAACAATCTTTGCAGAATATTAATAATAATACTTCAGCAAAATGTATTCAACAATAGGGAAAAGAATAATTATTCCCATACTCACTCACGTCATCCAAAAAGTCAATTTTACCTCTTTATTTCAAAAAAAGGGGGGTAAAATAGCGTAACTCCCTGATTATCAGTACACATTAGCGGAAGCTGGGGGATTCGAACCCCCGGTACGGTTACCCGTACGGCAGTTTAGCAAACTGCTGGTTTCAGCCACTCACCCAAACTTCCAATCCGCATCTCCCCTGAAATGCGGTGCAAATGTAATGGAAAGTTCTGTCATACGCAAATCTTTTGGCATTATTTTTTCAAAATTAAATCATTTATGAGCTTTTAAGCCCGTAATAACCTTGACGAAGGATAATTTTAGCCGCTACACAATTACACTTCCATATCCGCCGCAGTGAAACAGAGGGGGAGAAGGTCTTCTACGCAGGAAAGCTCATAGATGCCGCTGGTGCCGTAAAGGAGTATGCGCATGGGCTCACCTCCGCGCGCCTGGCTCTCCAGCATCACCTGACGGCAGGCGCCGCAAGGGGAACAGGGAGATTGTACGAACTTGCCGCTCTCATTGCGCGCCGCTATGGCAAGAGCCTTTACCGCTACATCGGGATAGCGGGAGTTGGCATAGAAAAGGGTGGTGCGCTCGGCACAAAGGCCTGAAGGATAGGCAGCGTTCTCCTGGTTGGAGCCACAAACGGTCTCGCCATTAGCCAGCAAGGCGGCTGCACCTACTGAGAAACGGGAATAGGGAGCATAGCTGTGGTAAGTCATCTCCTTGGCACGATCTATCAACTGGCGGTCGCCCTCGTTCAACTCATCGTATGTATATACCTTGACAGGTATCTCAATCTTGCGTTCTTTCATGGTTTCTGTATCTTTTATGTTACAAATATATAAAAGGGATTGCATATTTCAATATTTTTACTGAATTTTGTTTCCTGAAACTGAAAAGAACCGGAAAGTGAGACACAGAAACCTATATATATTCCTGGCGCTTTGCCTGCTGACAGTGGGCAGCGTTTCCGCACAACGACGCCATACAAGCTATAACAATTACATCAAGCAGTATGCGCCTTTAGCGGTGCAGCAGATGAAGCAACACAATGTGCCTGCAAGTATTACCTTGGCGCAAGGACTCTTAGAGAGCGGGGCAGGACTGAGCAAGCTGGCACTCGAGAGCAACAACCACTTCGGCATCAAGTGCGGCTTGGGATGGAAGGGCAGAAGCGTAAGGGCCAATGATGACGCGCCTAACGAATGTTTCAGAGCATACCGCAAGGTGGAGGATTCCTATCAGGACCATTCGCTCTTCCTGGTGGGCAACCAACGCTACTCATCGCTCTTCTCACTGAAGAAGACCGATTATAAGGGCTGGGCAAAGGGCTTGAAGAAGGCTGGTTATGCCACAGACCCCTCTTACGCGAACAAGCTGATTACCATCATTGAGACATACGACCTGTATAAGTATGACACCGATGGCATGAGCAAGCGCGAGGCCAAGAAATGGCAGAAGCTGCTGAAGAAGAAACCTTGGCTGGCTAATCCGCATGAGGTGAAGATTGCCAACGGACTGGCGTATGTAGTGGCGCGTGAGGGCGATACCTTCAGGTTGCTGGGCGGTGAGTTTGATATCAGTTGGAAGAAACTGCCGAAGTATAACGACCTGCAGCGCGACTATACGCTGGAGGAGGGCGACATCATCTATCTGAAGGAGAAGAACAAGAAGACGGTGGCTGACGTGATTTACCACGTGGTGCGCGAGGGTGACTCCATGCATACCATCTCACAGGTGTATGGCGTGAGGCTCAAGACGCTCTACAAACTCAACAAGATGGCGGAAGACCATATTCCTGAGGTGGGAGAGCGCGTGTGGTTGAAATAAAGACATAAAAAGTTTGGTTTTGCTTTCAATTTGCACTAAATTTGCACAAATTTTTATAATACACAATAATTTATGCCGAAGATTTCCATACGAGGCACTGAGATGCCTGCATCACCTATCAGGAAACTGGCTCCCTTGGCTTACGATGCTAAGAGCAGGGGAATCAAAGTATATCACCTGAATATAGGACAGCCTGACCTGCCCACTCCCCAATGCGCCATTGACGCCATCAAGAATATCGACCGCAAGATACTGGAATACAGTCCGAGCCAGGGCTACTTGAGCTACAGGCAGAAGCTGACGGGCTATTACGCCAAGTATAACATCAACCTGACGCCTGATGACATCATCATTACCTCTGGCGGTTCTGAGGCAGTACTGTTCGCTTTCCTCTCTTGTCTGAACCCGGGCGATGAGATTATCGTGCCTGAGCCTGCCTATGCTAACTACATGGCTTTCGCTATCTCGGCTGGCGCGAAGATTCGTACTGTGACTACCACCATCGAGGAGGGCTTTTCATTGCCTAAGGTGGAGAAGTTTGAGGAACTGATTAATGAGCGCACGCGCGCCATCCTGATCTGCAACCCCAATAACCCGACGGGTTATCTCTATACACGCAGGGAGATGAACCAGATTCGCGACCTGGTGAAGAAATATGACCTCTTCCTCTTCTCTGACGAGGTTTATCGCGAGTTCATCTATACGGGTTCTCCTTACATCTCTGCTTGCCATCTGGAGGGCATCGAGCAGAATGTTGTGCTGATTGACTCTGTTTCAAAGCGTTATTCTGAGTGCGGCATCCGCATCGGGGCCTTGATTACCAAGAACCCGGAGATCAGGGCTGCCGTGATGAAGTTCTGCCAGGCAAGGCTGAGCCCTCCTTTGATAGGACAGATAGCCGCTGAGGCTTCATTGGATGTGCCGGAGGAATACCTGCGTGAGACATATGATGAATATGTGGAGCGGCGCAAGTGCTTGATTGACGGGCTGAACCGTATTCCAGGCGTGTACTCTCCGATACCGATGGGCGCTTTCTATACTGTAGCCAGACTGCCAGTGGATGACGCTGAGAAATTCTGTATGTGGTGCCTGACTGATTTCAACTTTGAGGGCGAGACGGTGATGATGGCTCCCGCATCGGGCTTCTATACTACTCCAGGCCTCGGAAAGGATGAGGTGCGTATAGCCTACGTGCTGAAGAAGAATGACCTTTTCAGGGCGTTGTTCGTGCTGCAGAAAGCGTTGGAGGCATATCCGGGAAGGACTGTCTGATGAATCTGCCTGTATTCCTTGCCCGACGGATATACAAGGGGCCTGCTATGTCGAGACAGGTATCACGCCCAGCCGTGATTATCTCTATGATTGGCATCGCCATCGGTCTGGCGGTGATGATTGTTTCTGTGTCGGTGGTGACGGGATTCAAGCGAGAGGTGAGGGACAAGGTGACGGGCTTTACCTCGCATCTGACGGTGACGGATGTAAATGCACTGACGGGTTATGAGACAACGCCACTGGTGGTTGACGATAATCTGCGGCAGCTGCTGCAGAGCCATCAGCAGGTGGAACACCTGCAACGCTTCTCGCAAAAGGCGGGGATGATGAAGACCAGCGATACTTTTCAAGGGGTGGTGTTCAAGGGCATCGCTCAGGATTATGACCGGCAGTTCTTCGCCAATCATCTGACTGACGGTGAGTTCCCGCAGTTCACTGATTCCGTTTCTTCCAACCAAGTGGTTATTTCACGAATCATCGCCGACAAGCTGAAGCTGCAGATAGGCGATAAGATTGACATCTATTTCATGGATGAGTCAGTAAGGGCGAGGCGAATGCTGGTGGCTGGCATCTTTGAGACGCATTTCTCTGCCTTTGACAACCTGTATGTGTTTACTGACCTATATACGGTAAACCGTCTGAACCGTTGGCAGGACGATGAGGCTACGGGTGTGGAGATAGCTGTTAAGGATTACGCTGCCTTGGAGCAGACGACCTATGACATTGGCGCGATGCTGAACGATGTGACCGACAGGCATGGGACACGCTATTGCGCCATCAATGTGGAGCAGCAGAACCCGGCTGTATTCTCCTGGTTAGAGGTGCTTGATGTGAATATCTGGGTTATCCTGGTACTGATGACTGGCATCGCAGGTTTTACGATGATAGCCGGATTGCTGATCATTATCATTGAACGCACGCAGATGATCGGTATCTTGAAATCGGTGGGTGCCAGCAACATCACCATCCGCCAGCTGTTCCTCTGGCTATCGGTATTCCTCATCGGTAGGGGGATGCTGTGGGGCAATGTCATCGGACTGGCATTCTATTTCATCCAGCGAAGCACAGGTCTGCTTCACCTGGATCCTGACACCTATTATATGGACACTGTGCCTGTGTCGCTGAGCCTGCCTGTATGGTTGCTGCTGAATATCGGTACATTAGTTATCTCGGTGCTGATGCTCATAGGACCTTCATACCTCATCACGAAGATTCATCCGGCTAACTCCATGAGATACGAGTAATCATTGCCACAGGAAATCATGCTTGTGTTTGTTCAAACTGCGTAGCTTCCAGCGAAGCGACTGCCAAGGCTGGATGAAGTCGAAAAGGGGCAGGGAAAGATAGAAACGCCTGTGCATATTCAGGTCTTTAGCGGTGATGTTGAACACCATACACTGGAAAACCCATCTGACGAGCCAGGCTAAAGCGGCTACACCGATAAAGATATAATGTCCGCTGAACAGAGCTTCCCATTTCATAGCCAGTAAAGAAAGGTAGAAAACAAGACGGGTGGTGGTTTCGAAGCCCATGAGGTAATGTTGCGTGCCCTTGTACCTGTGGGCTGTGATGGCGAAGCCAGTCTTCTCATCCTTCCATTCCTTGGGGGTGGGAGTGTCTGAGACCATAGCGGCACGGCTGTCTGTCTCCACACGGGTGTTCCTTCCGTTAGCCAGTCGGTTCACAAATAAGTCGTCGTCACCTCTCTGCAGGTCATGCTGCCAAGTAAAGCCTTTGTCCTTGTAAAACAGCTCCTTCCGATAGAGCAGGTTCTTGCCTATGCCCATATAAGGGCTACCTGAGAGAGCAGCGCCTAAGTAGCGCATGGAGAGCAGCAGGTTGTCAAAAGATATCATGCGGTTTCTCCAGCCTTTGGCATGAGTGTAGCCGCTGTAGCCTAAAATGATTTCCGTGCGAGGGGTGCAGTTGCTTGCCATCAGTCGCAGCCATTGGTCGCTGGCGGGAACGCATCCAGGCTCCGTCATCAGCACCCAGTCGTGTTTGCAGGCCCGCATGGCGAGGGTAATCGCCAGTTTCTTCCTGCTGAAATAGCGTGATGAGTCTGGCAGGAACGAGTGGTAGATGTTCTCATGCTCACGTTGCATCAGTTTCAGGTAGTCTTCCGTCTCGTCAGTCTTGCTGCCATTGATGATAACCACTTCGAAACCGGCAGGATAGTCTTGCGCCAATATTAAGGGAAGGCTGCGTTTCAGCTGTTCGCATTGCTCGTCTGTATAGATGATGATGGAGATGGGAGGCAGGTCTTCAGTGAATTGGGAGCCTCGTCTGGATACCTGGGCATTTCGGTAGTGAATGCGGAAATAGAGTGAGAAATAATAGAGCAGTTGTATCAGGAGCATAACGCCTGTAATACCTGCCAGTATCAGCTCAATATCATTCACTTGTAGGAAGCCCATCTCGTATCTTCTTTTTGGTCGCACAAAATTAACACATGTGTGAGAGAGATACAAGTTTTTTTTGAGAAAAAGTTTAGTAGGGCGTAGGAGTGAAATTAGAGACAGGGCACGCCCTGTCTCTAATAATTAGAATTTCACGGAAGCAGTCATCTCCATGGTGAACGGACGGATGTAGGTGCCCGACATGAGGAAATGATGCTGGTATGCACTTACGTCTGTCGCCAAGTCTGCTGCGGGGATGTTGCCGCTGGCACCCCTCTGGTTCAGGATGTTGATGACGTTCAATGACAATGACAGGTGCTTGTTCACCTCAAAGTCGATGCCTCCGAATGTTTCCCAACGGCCTTTGAAATAGAGCGTGTTGGTGCGGTTGATGTATTGCTTGCTCTGGTAGCGGAAGCTCAGCCACACGCGCCATTTGTTCCATTGGTAGGACGGATCAAGCTCCATGATGAGCTTAGACATCGCAATCACGTTCTTGTCATTGAAGTTGTAGAGCTGTCCAGGGCCATCGCTGAACACTGGCTGGAACGTGAAGTTCTTGTACTTAGGATTCTGCAGGGTCAGCAATCCGTGGAAGCTGAAGCCCTTGTAGGAGAACACGGCATCGGTGGTCCATCCGAGCGTCGCCACATCGTTCACGATAGGCAGCACCACAGTCTCGCTCTGGTCATTGGGGTTGGTAAACTGTTCGCGGAACTTATAGTTGGTCTGGTTGATGTAAGTAATTTGTGAGGTCAGCTGCATCCAGTCGTTGTTCCAATAGATGCCACCCTTGGCCATGTGAACGTTAATGGGATCCATCAGCGGCATGTACGGCCCTGCATAGTCTTGCAAGTTGGGGCGTTGCTTCACATACACATATTCGCCCACCAGCCCGAAGCCGTTTGCGATGGTATAGCGGAAATTGAAGGTAGCTGACGGATTGAACCAGCTGTAGCCTCCGAAGCGGTTCTTCACGCCTGCCTTCAGGTTATACATATAGGTACGGTCGTTCTTAGGCTCAATCACCTGTCCGTCATCAGTATAAGCCAATGCTGCCCTGCCTCCTTGCGTCATCCATTCCAGACGGACACCTGCCGACAGCCAGAGGTTCTTGCTTACGGTCCAGTCGTCTGATGCAATCAGAGCCAGTCGGTTCTCATGTCCGTTGTAGTATTCGCTACCGTCGTTATAAGAAGCGCCCTCCTCACCATCTTTCAGCAGACGGGAAGGGGTAGCCTTCGCCTCGTGGGCATAAAGTCCTGTGGCGGTGTAGATGCCTGCACGGTTGTACCATTCGTTCAATCCCAATCGCCAGCTGTGCCTGTCAGACTTACCAGTCAGCTGTGCGGTAGTCATCCAGCTCTTCTCAAAGCCTTCGAAGTAGAGCATGTATCGGTTCTGGATAGTACCGGTATAGGGGATGCCAGTAGTATAAGTATAACCATCATCAGCTTGAGCCGTGAAAATACCACCCAACTTCATCATCACCTTATTTATGTCAGCGAACTTCACTTTGCTGCTGACATCCAGCTTCATGTTGTCATTCAGTTGATAGCCCAAATTGAAAGTAATTTGGTGGTTCTCCACCGTATTGGCACGTCTCATGGTGCGGCGTACACGCTGTCCGTCCCTTACATCAATGTAGTTGATGTATTGGTAGTCTGCCAGCAGTTGGTCTCTGCCTAAGTTGAAATCCTCCAGCTCATCCACGCTGCCATCCTTGCCGTTATAATAGAACAGGCCGTAATTATCCGGCATAGACACATAGTTGGCGTACTTGTAGAGCAGGCTTATCTCGCCTTTGCCGTCGGCAAACCGATTGTTGATGCCAATCTTATATATCTGCATCTGGTCTTGCGGATCCAATGCATCTAAGCGGTTACTGCCTGGGTCGAAGCCGATGTATGCGCCGGCCATATAGCCCCAGCCCTTGGCAATAGGACCCGACACATTGATGTCAGCCACCTGCTTGCGGAAAATGTTAGTGGTATAGTTCACCAAACCTTGAAACTGCTCTCCAGCCTTCACTGTTGTGGAGTTGAGCACATAGCTGCACTTGCCGTATTGCAACGCACTCTCACTAAGCGATAGCAGACTTTGTGACGAAGTGGTTACGCCTCCTCGCCAGGAGTAATAAGGATAGTCAGGCCAGAAAAGATAGCTCACGGGAGTGCCATCCTCAAAGATATCCACTGCTTCACCGTCAGGAAGCCCGATAGAGATTTGTCGGGGCTGGTTGTCACTCGATGCGTTCAGCATCACGTTGCGGTTGCGTTCCTCTTTGGTATGGGGTACAGAATCTTTCACGGCAGTCTCTTGAGCCATTGCACTTTGTGATATACAGCAAGCCATCAGGCAACATAAGATCAGTCTGGTTTTCATCTCATTTTGATTAAATTACGCAAAGATACAACTATTTCCTGTCGTTCCAATTGATATAAATCAAAAAAAGAGTAATACCGAGGAAAACACACCCTCTCTGACAATAATAAACTCTCAATATAGTCTCGCTGCCACAGCCTCCAGATTCTCTTCTCCTTTCAGTTTAGGATAAGCTTTTTTCATGGCTGCAATGAATTCCTCGGCAGACTGGCATTTCTCCATCTGCTTCTTCACATCACGCAGGTAGTTCAGCACGAAACCTTGTCCTGACTGATTGCCGTAATCGCCATACTGCCCCAGATAATAGAGGCATTTCTTTCTAAACGCCTTTTGCGCAGCATTAAATTCGGCGTTTACGGCTTCGCGACTATTCAGACGCTCTGCAGACATGTGTTCCCTTGACGGAGCGAAACGGCTGTAGTAGAACTTGCCTCCGATAATCAGTGCTGCCTGCGCGTCGATTTCATCTGTGCTTTCAGTAAAACTGAACTTCATGCCGCCTTTGGTGATTGTCCCTCCTGCCTTGACACTGCTCGGAACATCTTCTCCACTGGGCCTGAATCCGTTGATTTCCATGATGACAGGCATGTAGAAATTCGCCAGCTGTTCATCAAATGATGCAGATGAATGGGGGCGGTCCACTACTACCAGTCCTTTGTCCCCTTCAACAATCAGTGCCCTGGGTTGTGATGCCTCATCGGGTTCATACACGTGTACCTTGTAGTATCCTGCTGTCAAGGTACTGAAACTGCCCTGTGCCATTGCGCCTGCGCTTATGACTAATGCCGCTACTGCTGATAATAAAACTTTTTTCATAATCATGTTGTTTTAATAATTAGACAATTCTTATGTCATTTATTTGACACAACAAAGTTCACGATTTCCCTTCTCAATCAAATTGATTTAAATCAACTTTGATGAACGAGGCTTATTTCTTGATTTATGTCAAGTTATAACGCAGAGAGCTTTTCTTGACCCATATCAATTCAGATGCGAGAGAAATTGCTTTACTTTGCTTCTACATATCAAAACGAATCTCAAATATGAAACGCAAAGAATTTATCAGGACATCAAGTATGATGCTGGCATCCATTGGATTGGGTGCTGGCTTCCAGCAAGTGAAAGCAAACGAAGCGCCAGCAAATCGTACACCGTCAGTAGAAACATTTCCCTTGTATGACTTACATGTTCATACTTCTGTGAATCAGACTCAAGAACAGATTGTGGAGAAAGCTAAGGCTACTATCGGCTTTGGACAAAAGAGCGTATGGAGATAATCATTGAAGCTGAGCGAAAACGTGGGGTGGCTTTTGAAATTAATGACCTGGCACGCACCCCTCATGCAGAGTTTATCCTGATGGCAAAGAAGGCAGGATGCAAGTTTACCTTTGGCAGTGATACTCGTGACCATCGTTCCTTCCGCTTGGATTACTGCATGCAGATTGCCAATCTTTGCGGCTTGACGCGTGATGATTTCTTTATACCAGTCAGAAAGGAGAGGAAATGATGAAAATAGATCATATAGCGTTGTTCTGTAATGACCTGGAAGCAATGAGGTGGTTCTTTATGGATTATTTCGAGGCGAAGCCTAACGAACTTTACCATAATCGAAAGACTGGTTTGCAGACTTACATCCTGTCTTTCCCTGATGGAGACACAAGACTGGAAATTATGCACCGCACCGATGCCAGTAAGCAAATAGGGGACGAGTACCTTCATTTGGGGTATATTCATGCCTCATTCTCCGTAGGCAGCAAGGAGCAGGTGGATAAACTGACACTCCGCCTGATGAAAGCCGGCTATCAGGTACATAGCAATCCCCGCACCACTGGTGACGGCTATTACGAAAGCTGCGTGGAAGGCCCCGAGAATGTATTGATAGAGATTACGGTATAGCGTCACCGCAACACTTTCCATTTGCCGCAAAAGTCGGAGATGTCCATGCGGATGATGGCTACACGCTTGAGTGAACTCTCCGCATACTTGTAGCCTTTCTCCAAATGCTGGGGCGACAGCTTGTGCAACAGCAGGTGCAGGGCTTCTAATTTTTCCTCATCAGTAGCCAGCATCCGTGCAGTGCCGTTTAGGATGACACTTTCCCGTTCTGTAGAAAACTTCTCTGGCAGCAGGTGTACATAGCCCACAATACAGAAGCTCACCTGTGGGTGATTTGCTATCGCATCTGTCTTTCTCCCCTCTGGGGCACAGTGCATGTAGATGGAGCTTTTTCCGTCCCATACATAATTAATAGGTACACCGTATGCGTCACCAGCCTCCGTCACCATTGACAGATAGCCGTATTCGCAAGTATTGAGCAGTTCCAGTGCCCTCTCTTCTGGCATCAATCGCTCCTGCCTCTTCAAATCTTTAGAATTGTATCTCATGACTGGTGTGTTTTTTCTATGTTTTCTGCAATGCTTTTTCCCCATTCTGCCATCTCCTTGATGATGGGCAAAATTTTAACCCCTTCGTCAGTCAGGGAATACTCAACATAAGGAGGGCTGACAGGATAGGCCTTCTTTCGGATTAGTCCGTCAGCTTCTAATTCGTGAAGGGATTGGGCATATACCTTGTTGCTGGGCTTGCCAATCCTGCGTTGCAAGTCGCCTGAACGCAACGCCCCATCTTTGAGGTAGTAGATGATAAGTGATTTCCATTTACCTCCAATCACATCAATGGCAAGCATCAGTGAGCAAGAAAATTCACGCCCTTTGAAAAAATATTTTTCTGAAATAATCTGTCTATCCATATTTTCTCCCTTTTGGTAACCAGGTTCCCGTTTGGTAAGTACTTGACAAGAATGAATTTATGAAATATCTTTGCAGCAAAATTAATGAAAAATACAGATATGGGCAAATTATTGTTTAACAAAAAAAAGAATAAAGATGAGAAAAACTGAATTGACAACAGGTGTGTTAGCGGTATTGGCATTGTCGTTTGCTGTAAAAGCTTTTATCTTTAATGGGCCATCTGCTGAAGAGGCTGCCCTTGAAAACATTATGACACGCACCAGCATCAGGTCATACACCAATGAGCCTGTTTCTGATAAGCAGGTAGAAAAACTATTAAGGGCTGGTATGGCTGCACCTTCAGCTGCTAATGCGCAACCATGGAAATTCATAGTGATTCGTGATAAAGTTATGTTGCAGGAATTGGCAGATTCTTTATCGAATGCTCGCATTGTGGCTGGGGCTGACCTGGCAATTATAGTGGCTGGTGACCAGCGTAAGATGGCAGAAGGTGACTTGCGGGATTATTGGGTGGATGATGCCGCTGCTGCAACAGAAAACATTTTGCTGGCAGCTAATGCAATGGGGCTGGGAGCCGTGTGGACTGGCATATATCCAAGGAAGTGGATAGAAGACCCGATTAGAAAGATTACAGATATGCCATCTTATCTGATACCGTTAAGTATGGTGCCGATAGGGCATCCTGCAGGAGTTCATAAGCCTATTGACAAATGGAAGTCAGAGAATGTGATATATAAGTAAACAGTATTTAATTAGTTAAAAACATTATTGTCACTTTGGCGATTAACTGCAAATTGATTACATTTGCGTAACAATAAAAACCAGTTTAGATTATGAATACATTTGATGAGATTGTTGCAAGACGTAGGAGCATTCGCTCATATGATGAGACAAAACCTGTTTTGAAAGAAGAACTTGAGTCTGTTATCGCTACAGCTTTGGAAGCTCCCTCTTGGGATAATGCCCAGACAAGCCGTTATCATGTGGTGATGTCTGAAGAGATGAAAGCCAAGCTGAGGGAGTGTGTGGCTCCTCAAAACGCAATGGTATCGAAAGGGGCAGGCGCGATGGTGGTCACGACCTTTGTAAAGGGTCGCTCTGGCTTTAAGAAGGGTGAGCCTGTAAACGACCTGGGCGATGCTTGGGGCAGCTATGACTTGGGACTGCAAGGGGCTTATTTCCTGCTAAAGGCTACTGAGATGGGACTTGATACCATTGTGACGGGGCTTCGTGATGCCGATAAGGTGAGGGCTTTGCTAGAGATTCCTGAAGATGAGATTATCGTGTCTGTCATTATGGTAGGCCATAGAAGCAAGGACGGGGTGAGGCCTAAACGCAAGGCGGTGGATGAAGTGGCGAAATTCTATTAATAGAGAATGAAGATAAACCATATAGCATTGTATTGCAAAGACTTGGAGGGCATGAGGAGTTTCTTCATGCACTTCTTTGCCGCTCAATCTAACGACCTGTATCATAATCCGAGGACGGGGCTGAGGACTTATATTTTGTCATTCCCTGATGGTGAAACCCGCTTGGAACTGATGAACCGCCCCGATGTGCAGGAGGGTAGGGTTGATGAGTCTCTGCATCTGGGCTATATCCACATCTCTATGTCGGCGGGTGGCAAAGAGCTGGTAGATGACCTTACGGCTCAGTTAGTTGATGCCGGACATCAGGTGCTCAGCGGACCACGTACTACAGGGGATGGCTATTATGAGAGCTGCATTGTGGGGCCAGAGAATATTCTGATAGAGATAACGGAGTAGGGGCGGATTTATTTCACCCCTGCTCTGATGCGGCTCAACGTTTCGGGAGTCATCAGCAGGTAAGAGGCGATGTGCTGCAGAGGGGCACGCTTGGCGGCTTCGGGATATTCCTTCACGAAGCGTTCATAG
Source organism: Bacteroidaceae bacterium (assembly GCA_017471185.1). GTDB lineage: Bacteria > Bacteroidota > Bacteroidia > Bacteroidales > Bacteroidaceae > Bacteroides. The sequence goes on along the minus strand of JAFUVZ010000059.1, from coordinate 24,377 downwards.
CGCTCACGGGAACTTTCAAAGCGGAAAGCGTCTGCCTTGTGCTGCGTGATGATGAGGTCGTCTTCCTGGAAAATGCGGTAGTAGCGTGCAATGCCGAAAGAACGTTCCGTCAGTTCAATAAACTTCTTGTAGTTGTGATACCATAAGATGCAGGGCTCCAGCGCCTCTGCCAATAGGTGGTTGGTGACGCCGGCATAGAGGCTCTCTATGCTCATTACCGTATCTCCTTCGGTAGAGAAATGTTCTGTCACATCATGCCCGTTCTTGTAGTAATATTGTCGTATCAGTCCTTTCTCTATATAAATATGATCACTGCTGATCACTCCGTCGGGAATGATGATTTCTCCGCGTTTCACTTCCTTGCGTACCAGTATGCCAGCCAACAGCTGCAGGTCAGTATCATCTAAGTGTGTGAAGCGTTCCGTCATCTCACGTGCTATCTCTAAGGATGTCTTTTTTTCTATGGTCGCCATAATCATATAATTTGCTTTCTGCAAAGATAATCGTTTTTCTGACTGGAGAAATTGATTTAAATCAAAAAAATCCCCAAGGCTCGGAAGCCTCGGGGATATTCATGTCTAAATCCTGTTGACAGGGTATTAGCAACGCTTGTCAAGATATGGCAAGCTATAAGGACGACGATAGTCGTAGTAGTACAGACGGTGTGCAGCTGCTTCCTTATCATCAACGAATGAGCGGGTAGCAGGATTCCACTTAACAGGACGGTTCAGCTCGTATGCGATGTTGCACAGGCAGCAGAATACTGCAGAGCTTGTACCAGCCTCAACAGGAGCGATAGGATTCTTGCGGCTGCGAACGCAGTCAGCGAAGTTCTGCATGTGAGGAGAGCTGGTCTCGAAGTTCTGAGCAGCCTGACGCTGGCCACCACGCTCTGCCTGAGCAGCACGCTTCATGTATTCCTCATACATCTTCTGACGCTGTTCAGCAGTCATGTAGCGAGGCTTGTTACCACGCAGGTTCTCAGGAACCAGTGAGTTGTCTGAGCACTCCAGATAACCGCGGGCTACATTGATCCAACCCTTGGTACCGATGAACTTCAGACCCTGTGCATCTGGGTTGTCCTCACCGTCCATATCCTTAGTCAGATATGCATGCTCCATCAGGATGGTGCCATTAGGATACTTAGCAGAGTAAGCTTCACCCTCACCCCATGTGTCGCGTGGGAAGTATTCAACTGGCTGCAGGCCGTCGAAGCCCATAGCAGCGTTTGCGATGTCGTGCATGTGAGCACCCCAGTCAGCGGTGTAACCGTTACCGGTCTCACGATACCAGCGCCATGCGCCCCAGAATGCCTCACGCTTCTCTGGATCCAGAGCGATAGGAGGACACAGCTGGTCGTTGTACTCGATCTTAGGATCGTTCAACGGGCCTAACCACAGGTTGAAGTTCAGGTTAGCAGGGATTGGCTGAACGCCACCGAACTCCTCGTACATCTTCTCGATTGGACGTGGAGGGTTACCAACCTTAGAATAGATCTTCTCTACGTGACCGATCTTACCAGCCTGAATCAGCTCGATAGCCTTCTGGAACTCGCCGCTTGAACGCTGCTGGCTACCTACCTGGAACACGCGCTTGTTGTCGCGAACAGCTGCCTCAACTGCGTATGCCTCAGTGATGGTGTAAGTCAGAGGCTTCTGGCAATATACGTCCTTGCCGGCCTGGCAAGCGTGGATTGCCTGCAGTGCATGCCAGTGGTCTGGAGTAGCAACCTCTACAGCGTCGATATCCTTACGCTCCAGCAGGTCCTCATAGAACTCATACTTGTCGCAACGCTCGTTCATGCCCTTCTGCTTCTGCCATGCAGCGATTCTTCTGCGGAAACGCTCGGTCTTCAGAGTATCAACATCGCAGCAAGCTGCAACCTGAATGCCGTCAACACCTGCGAAGCCACCGAAGTCGTTCAGTGCCTGCTGGCCTAAGCCAATGAAACCCATTACGATACGGTCACTTGGAGCAACCTTGACGCCGTTAGCGTTAGCCCAACTTGGCAGGATGGTCAAGCTGGCCAGACCCAGAGCTGAATAGCCCAGGAAGTCTCTTCTTGAAATTCCGTTCTTTTCTTTCATGATATTTTTAATAAAATTATAAAATGTTCATAATCGGCCCAAAGTTAGGAAAAGTTTTACAATACTTATAATGATTTGGGGATTTTTTTTGCATTATTAAGAATTTATCCGTTCTTTTCCTCCTCTGGCTTTACCTCAGTGTTTACGGGTGTATTTTGTACGTTTTCATCCAGCAGCTTCTTTTTTTGGGTGTCCTGCTGGCTGTTCTTGCCCGTGATGAGGCCGATGAGCCACTTGCCTATCTTGCGCTGTATGCCTGCTTCCGTAGTAGGGATGCCTGTGGCTTTGGTGAATTTCCGCTTCAGGGCAGTGATGCCCAGCAGTTTCTTCCAGGAGATAGTGAGGTTTACGCCCGGAATGATCTGTGTGCCTGAAGTCTTTTTCTTCCGCTTCTTAGCTGTCGAAGTGGTGGTCGTCGTGGTAGTCACGGTTACCCCGTTCTTCGTGGTCTTCTTGGTGGTTGTCTTTTTGGTTGCCATTTTGATGCTTTTTCAAATTTTTGTTGTAAAGTTAGTAAGATTTGCCGACTTGGCAAAACAAATCACGTCATTTCATCAGTTCGTATATACCCCCTCCTAGTTACCCCTCCCTTATATAGGGGGTATTATACAACGTCTGATGAACATGGGTGGCGTGTGATATTGCCATTGCCGGCCGGAGGCATTGCTATGGGTAGTCGCAATATCTCTCTCGCGCGAAAGGAGGCTTTTCCATTAGGGTAAGGGACATACTGCGTCAGGTGATGGCAGATACTGCAACTGGTCGTGGAAGATATTGCGTCGGATGATAGCAAGCCTTAGCGTTACCAATAGCAGGCTTTGCGTCAGGTAATAGAAGGCATTGGGATTGGAGTAGACATTATTTTCCGATGGAATGGGACTTTTTACTTGCTATCCATAACCCTATGAAGGTTAGCAGTCCGTTCATCATTAGTAACTCGTAGCCGAAGGTATAGCCTGTGTAGTGGGAAGTGATGGTATCTATCAGATAGCATATAACAGGTGAAGCGATGGCAATATACGGAACGTAGTGGTCGTTGGGAATACGTCTGGTCAACAAACCAAAGGCAAATAATCCCAGCAGGGGACCATAGGTATAAGAGCAAAGCGTATAGATGGCGTCGATGACATTGGTGCTGTTCACCATGCGGAACAGGAGGATGAACACGGTAAATACCAGACAGATGGCGATATGTGCCTTGCGACGAAGGCTTTCGTCTTGCGGCCTTTCCTTGATATCCACGCAGAAGCTGGTGGTGAGGGCTGTCAATGCCGAATCCGCACTGCTGAAGCAGGCTGCCACGATGCCGATGGTGAACAAGACGGTAACGGTAGTGCCTAATTTTCCGGTGGCAGCGAACATAGGCAGCAGGTCGTCAGTCTTGGCAGGCAGTTCCATGCCCAACTGCTGCGTAAGCATAATGAGCAACACTCCCAGCGAAAGGAACAGCAGGTTGGCTGGCACGAAGAAGAAGCCGTAGGTACACATATCCTTTTGCGCCTCCTTCAAGGTTTTGCAGGTAAGGTTCTTCTGCATCATGTCCTGGTCGAGTCCTGTCATCACGACCACCACGAAAACGCCACTGAGGAACTGCTTCCAGAAGTTCTGCTTCGACATCCAGTCGTCGAAAAGGAACACCTGGCTATAGCTGCTTCCTTTGATGGCCTTAACGGCTTCACCCATCGTCATGCCGAGGGCGTCAGCCACATTCATGATAATCAGTATCAAGGCTCCGAATAGGCAGAGCGTCTGAAAAGTGTCAGTCCACACCAAAGTCTTGACACCGCCACGGTGCGTGTAGAGCCAGATGAGCGCCACCATGCCTGCCACCACGATGAAGAAAGAAATGCCCAGTGCCTCGAAAACGAAACTGTGGAGAAGCATGCACACCACGTAGAAGCTCACTGCGGCACGCGTCATCTTGCTCAGCAGGAAGAATGATGCGCCCGTCTTGTAGGCCTTCTTGCCAAGTCGTTGTTTTAGGTAGCTGTAGATGGTGGTAAGGTTCAGCTTATAGTAGATGGGCAGCAGGATAAAGGCGATGGCGAAGTAGCCCAGAATGAAACCTAAGCACATCTGCAGGTAATACATGTTGATATGTACAGGCATACCAGGCACTGACACGAAGCTTACCCCTGAGATGGATGCGCCTATCATGCCGAAAGCCACCATATACCAGGGCGACTTCCGCTCGGCGCGGAAAAAAGCCTCGTTGCTGCTCTTGCCTGCTGTCAGGCGGCTAACCGCCCACAGCACTGCGAAATATATCAGGACTGTAGCTATTATAATCATAATTTTGTCAGTTATGGGCTGCGAAGATAGTGAAAAAGTCAGGATTATTTCGTATCTTTGCAAAAAATAAATCAAAATAGGATATATGGCAACAGTTGACGACAAGAAGATCATCTTCTCTATGGTAGGTCTGAACAAAACCATCAGGCAGACTAACAAGCAAGTATTGAAAAACATTTACCTGTCATTCTTCTATGGCGCCAAGATCGGCATCATCGGTCTGAATGGCTCCGGTAAATCCACCTTGATGAAAATCATCGCCGGACTGGACAACCAGTATGAAGGACAGGTGGTGTTCTCGCCAGGTTATACCGTAGGCTATCTGCCTCAGGACCCGTATCTCGAACCACAGAAGACAGTGAGGGAAATCGTGGAGGAAGGCGCTGCTGAGGCGGTGAATGCCCTGAAGGAGTATGAGGAAATCAACCTGAAGTTCGGAGACCCTGAGTATTATGAGGATCCAGACAAGATGGACAAGCTGATGGCTCGCCAGGCTGAGCTGCAGGATATCATTGACGCTACCGATGCCTGGAACCTGGATTCCAAACTGGAGATCGCGATGGATGCCCTGCGATGTCCTCCTGCTGACCAGCTTTGCGACCACCTGAGCGGTGGCGAGCGCAGACGAGTGGCTCTGTGCCGCCTGCTTTTGCAGAAACCTGATGTGCTGCTGCTCGATGAGCCTACCAACCACCTCGATGCCGAGTCAATCGACTGGCTGGAACAGCACTTGCAGCAGTATGAAGGAACGGTGATTGCCGTCACTCACGACCGCTACTTTCTCGACCATGTGGCTGGCTGGATTCTGGAACTTGACCGAGGCGAGGGCATCCCATGGAAGGGCAATTACAGCAGCTGGCTGGAGCAGAAGACACAGCGTATGGCTCAGGAAGAGAAGACCGAGAGCAAGCGCAAGAAGACTTTGCAGCGTGAGCTGGAATGGATCCGCATGGCTCCGAAAGCCCGTCAGGCTAAAGGAAAAGCCCGTCTGAACTCTTACGAGCAGCTGCTCAATGCCGATGTGAAGGAGAAAGAGGAGAAGCTGGAAATCTACATCCCGAACGGACCTCGCTTAGGTAACAAGGTGATTGAAGCCCATCATGTGGCGAAAGCCTTTGGCGACAAGCTGTTGTATGATGACCTCAACTTCGTGCTGCCCCCTAACGGCATAGTTGGCGTGATCGGTCCTAACGGCGCGGGTAAGACTACCTTGTTCCGCCTGATTATGGGACTGGAGAAACCAGACGGAGGAACTTTTGAGGTAGGAGAAACCGTGAAGCTGGCTTACGTTGACCAGCAGCACACCAGCATTGACCCCGAGAAGACCGTGTTCCAGGTAGTTAGCGGAGGCATGGACCTGATGCGTATCGGCAACAGGGATGTGAACGCACGCGCCTATCTGTCACGCTTCAATTTCTCTGGTGCCGATCAGGAGAAACACTGCGGCGTGTTGTCGGGAGGCGAGAGAAACCGCTTGCAGCTGGCGTTGGCCTTGAAGGAAGAAGGCAATGTGCTGCTGCTCGATGAGCCAACCAACGATATTGACGTGAATACCCTCCGTGCTATCGAGGAAGGTCTGGAGAACTTCGCGGGATGTGCCGTCATCATCAGTCACGACCGCTGGTTCCTCGACAGGATCTGTACCCATATCCTCGCTTTCGAAGGCGATTCCAACGTGTTCTTCTTTGAAGGCTCTTATTCCGACTATGAGGAGAACAAGCTTAAACGCCTGGGTAAGACTGAGCCAACGAGGGTACACTACAGGAAACTGACCCATGATTGATAGCTGTTGAAAACTTTTTTTACAAAGATTTAATAATTATATAAAGATTATACCTATCTTTGCACCGCCAAAATAGACAATGTTATCTAATAAAAAGGTATTATGTTAAGAAAACTAAGATTCATGCTGCTTACACTCGCTGCTATGCTGATGACTGTAGGCGCACAGGCACAGATCACTACCTCTTCTATGGGTGGTAAAGTGGTCGATGATGCTAACGAACCTGTCATTGGCGCTACCGTGCAGGCTGTACACGAGCCTTCCGGAACGCTTTATGGCGCAATCACCAACGTTGACGGACGCTATGCTATCCAAGGTATGCGTACCGGTGGTCCTTATACAGTGACCATCTCTTATGTAGGCTATCAGACCCGTACCTTCAAGGACATCACGCTTCAGCTGGGTGAAATCTTCAACCTGAACGCTGAGATCTCTGAGTCTTCTGAAATGCTGGGTGAAGTTGTGATTACAGGTACTGCTTCTAAGTTCGCTCAGGAAAAAACTGGCGCAACTACCAACATCAACAACGCGACTATCCGTGAGCTGCCTACTGTAAGCCGTAGCATCACTGACATCGCACGCCTTTCTCCATACGCCAACGGTATGGGTTTCGCAGGCGGTGACGGTCGTTCCACTAACTTCACGGTGGATGGCGCTAACTTCAACAACAACTTCGGTCTGAGTTCTGCTCTGCCTGGCGGTGGCTCTCCTATCTCTGTGGATGCCATCGAGGAAATGCAGGTTGTAGTAGCTCCGTTCGATGTTCGTCAGAGCAACTTCATCGGTGGCGGTATCAATGCCGTGACGAAGTCTGGTACTAACACGTTCAAGGGTACTGCTTATACCTACTACACCAATGAGAACCTGCATGGTACTCGCCTGGGTGGGGTTGACATCACTCGTCAGAAAGACCGTAAATATATTTATGGCGCTACCCTGGGTGGTCCTATCATCAAGAACAAGCTGTTCTTCTTCGCCAACTTTGAGTATTCTAAGGTGCCTAATGTGGCTAATAGCTGGCAGGCTTCTACTGATGGCGTGGCTATCGATGACCAGAAGATTTCCCGTACCACACAGGCCAACATGAGGAAGGTGAGCGACTTCGTGAAGTCTAAGTATGGTTATGACACCGGCTCTTACACCAGCTTCCCTGCTGATGAGAAGAATATCAAGCTGTTGGGTCGTATCGACTGGAACATCACTAAGGACCATCACCTGGCAGTGCGTTACAATTATACCAAGAATACCGCATGGAACCCTACCAACGGTAACTCTTCAGATACAGGCTACCGCTTGAGGAACATGGACCGCTTCTCTAAGTATTCTATGGCGTTTGCCAACGCTATGTATTCTATGGACAACAAGGTGAACACCATCTCAGTGGATTTGAACAGCCACTTCGGCAGCAACCTGTCTAACCAGCTGTTGTTCACTTACTCTGATATCCAGGATGTACGTGGTACTAACTCTTCTACATTCCCGTTCGTTGATATCATGTACGGCTATCAGGAGGGTGACTTCCCTGTAATGGCTAAGGATAAGGAAGGCAACGAGTATAACGCTGCCTACGATTTCGGCGGTTACAATGTAAAGCAGACTCTGGAACCCTATATGTCTCTGGGTTACGAGCTGTTCACCTGGAACAACAAGGTGCAGAACAAGGTGACTACCGTCACTGATAACTTCACCGCTTACTTAGGCGCACACAAGCTGACTGCCGGCTTCAACTTCGAGCATCAGTTGGCTAACAACGCATACATGCGTAACGGTACCGGTTACTACCGCTATCGTTCGGTAGATGACTTCATGAACGGTGCGGCTCCAGAGGCTATCGCGCTTACTTACGGCTACGCTGGCGAGAAGAACCCTACCGCTCAGGTTACCTTCAATCAGATTGGCGTGTATGTTCAGGACGAGTGGAACGTGCTTGACAACCTGAAGCTGACGGGTGGTATCCGCTTCGATAACATCCACTTCGACAAGGATGACATCATGCGTAACAACGCTATTTATGACCTTGATTTCGGTGGCAGGCGCGTGGATACTGGTTCTTGGCCAAAGAACAACATCCAGATTTCTCCTCGCTTTGGTTTCTCTTGGGATGTATTCGGTGACAAGACGCTGAAGGTTCGTGGTGGTACGGGCTTGTTTGCAGGTCGTCTGCCTCTGGTGTTCTTCACTAATATGCCTACTAACTCTGGTATGGTTCAGGGTTCTGTAACTGCGAATACCAAATATACCAATGGTGTGGTTACTGGTCGTGACTCAAGGCTGGATCAGTTCACTGGCGGTATGGTTACCGATGTGAACCAGATGATCAGTATGCTGGGCGCACCTACCACAATCTCTCCGTCAGACGGTACTGTTCCAAGTGCTATCAACGGTGTGGACCACAGCTTCAAGATGCCTCAGGTATGGAAGACTTCTATCGCTGTTGACTACCAGTTGCCTACCTCATTCCCATTGAGCGTGACTGGTGAGTTCAACTATACCAAGAACATCAACGCCGTGCGTCTGCTTGACTGGAACATCATGGACGACACTTCCAGCTGGGAGCGTTTCGCTGGTGCTGACAACCGTCTGATTTACCCGGCTTCCGGCTATACATACGGAAAGACTCCGGCATACATGCTGACCAATACTTCTAAGGGTTACGGATGGACAGCTAACTTCACCGTTAACGCTACTCCTATCGAGAACCTGAACATCATGGCATCTTATACTCATACCGTGATGAAGGAAGTTTCCGGTATGCCTGGTTCAAACGCTTCTTCCGCATGGTCTGGACTTTATACCATCGATGGTCCTAACCGCGCTAAGGTACAGAACTCTCAGTATGTAATTCCTGACCGTATCATCGCTTCTGTAAGCTATACTTACCACAAGGATCACTTCTCTCTGTTCTACACAGGTTATTCTCCTTATGGCAACAGCTATTACTATAACGGTGATATGAACGGTGACGGTATCGGTTCTGACCTGATGTACATTCCTAAGAACGACAGCGAGATCGTATTCGTTGACAAGTATGACAAGGATGGCAACCTCACCACTTCTGCCACTCAGGACCGCGCTGACTTCTGGAAGTTCGTTGAGCAGGATTCTTACCTGAAGAACCACAAGGGTGAATATGCAGAGGCTTACTCAGCCCGCGCTCCTTGGGTACACAAGTTCGATTTCCGTTGGGCTCATGACTTCACCCTGAATATCGGTAGCACCAAGCACTTGCTGCAGATCTCTGCTGATGTTGAGAACATCGGTAACCTGATCAACTCTACTTGGGGTGTAGCTAAATCTATGACTCCTGCTAACAACGGCGCTATCCTGAAGTATGAGGGTAAGAATGAGAGCAACCAGCCTACATTCTCTCTCTATCGTGACGCTAAGGGTGAGGCTCCTACCAAGACTTGGGAGTACAACCGCGCTTGGGGTCAGGCTTGGAGAATCCAGTTCGGTGTGAAGTACTACTTCAACTAATCTGATTTTTCTTAATCTTTAGATAGGAAGGCAGCTTTTTGGGCTGCCTTCTTTCGTTTTAAGATTTTTTAATATAAATTCTTCGTTTCCTCGTGCAATGTTTTGCAATTTCGGCATTTAATGGGTGAAGGGCGTAGGGTTAATGGAGAATGGAGAATGAAGAATGGAGAATGAAGAATGGAGAATGGAGAATGAAGAATGGAGTAGGGAATTAAGTATGTGATGTGTTTCGTCTGGATGGAATGAGTAAGATGCAGATAAACAATGAACGGGAACTGGCTGACCAATTGCGCCGGGGCGATGCCTCGGCGTTAGGGGAGTTGTATGCGAGATACGCCAATTTCCTGACTGCTGTCTGCTCTCGCTATATCATTGCAGATGATGATATAAAGGATGTGTTGCAAGAAAGCTTCATCAAGATTTTCACCAAAGCCAAAAGCTTTTATTATGCTGGCGAAGGCTCCTTAAAGGCTTGGGTAACACAAGTGGTGGTGAATGAATCTTTGCAGCATTTGCGTAATGAAAAGAGACATGGACTGGTGATCTTTGATGAGGAGAGGATAGAAGACCGTGTGGAGGAGAGTGGTGACCCACCTGACTTCGGTGTAGTTCCCACTGATGTGCTGCTTCAGATGATCAGGGAGCTGCCACCAGGCTATCGAGCGGTGTTTAACCTGTATGTGGTGGAAGGAAAGAAACACAAGGAGATAGCTGCCTTGCTCGGCATTCAGGAACAGACGTCAGCCTCGCAGTTTTTCAGAGCGAGGCGGATGCTGGCCAAAAAGATTAATGAATATGTTAAACTAAAACAGGAACCAAGATGAACGAAAGCTGGATGAAAGACATGCAAGACCGTTTCGCTGACTTTGAGAAGCCGGCGCCAAAGGGTCTGTTGGCTGACGTGCAACGAGAGATGCAGCGTCGGGGTCTGGTTCCTGTGGAGGAACAGAAGCCATTGAATGATATACCATTGGCAGAGAACCATCGTAAACTGATACCATTGTGGTTGCGTGGAGCTGCTGTGGCTGCAATGGTGGCTCTGTTGATTGGGACTGGTGTCTTATTGCTGACAGATAGAGGTGATGTACAGCAGCCTGTGACAAACGGACAGGAGGTTGAAACGCAGATTCTCTCCAGTAATAATGATATTGCCGAAGAGTCAAACGTGGTGACAGAACAATTGCTGGCAGACAATAATACACAGAAAACTAATGAGAGTAGCCTTTCATTGGAAAGACATACGGTTGTCGCAGATGCTGACAGGGTTCCTGTTATCCCGATAACTGAAGCTGTGCCAGAGATCATAGAGCAGGAAGAAAACGTTGAGAAGGCTGTTGCTGCAGAAACAGATGCCCCCCGTCAACCATCTGTTGTCAATGGTCAAAGGTCAACGGTCAATGGTCAACGTTCAAAGGTCAACGTTCGACGTTCAAAGGCCAAGACACAGCGTTGGGAAGTGGGTGCCAATGTAGCTGGCTTGCAAGGATTGAGCAGTCCTACCTATAAATACCTGGCATACGCCAATGCGCTGTCATATAGTGACCAAGCCTATTTCGACGAGACGGTGGGTGTGGGTAAGGTTTCTGTAAACAGCAATTCGGGTTATGGCAACTATAGTAGTTCCGGTTACAACAACAATGCACAGCCTTTGCCGGAGAATAGCGGCACCGTCTATAACGAAAGTAACCTAAGCAACAGCTCTAACTATGCGGTTACACGATCTGCGGTCAGCAGCGTGGTATTTGTCAACAAGCAGTTGCAGAGAATGTATGTAGATGCCCACCACCGGCAGCCTGTTAAGGTAGGTCTCTCTCTGCGCTATCATATTGATGACCGTTGGAGCGTGCAGACAGGCATCGACTACAGCTATCATTCTTCCGAGCTTATCAGGCAGATTAACAACAGCCAGATTCAGGGAGAGCAGAAGCTGCATTTCATCGGAGTGCCATTGGCAGTGTCGTTCTCCGTATGGAGCCCAGGCAGGTTTGACTTCTATCTCAGTGGCGGAGGCGAGGTGGAGAAGTTAGTGAAGGGAACGCAGACCACGGTGAGTATGACATCCAATGTGGCAGATAAAACGGTACGGGAGAATGTGGATGAGAAGCCCTGGCAGCTGTCTGTAATGGGAAGCGGAGGCGTTCAGTTTAATATCAGCGACCTGCTGAGCGTTTATGCAGAGCCAGGCGTGGCTTATTATTTCGACAACAAGAGTTTGTTGCCCACCATCTATCAGGAGAAGCCCTTCAACTTCAACCTGAACATGGGCATTAGGTTTAATATAAATAAATGATGATATGAAGAAGATAATTTACTTTTTACTGGTGGCGTTGGTGTTGTCAGCTTGCTCTAAGGATGATGACTTAAGGGATACCGTAGAGGCTGCTTCGAATGCGAAGGCACAAAATGAGCGTGCCTCTGCAAATCTGGCTAGTGTAACCACTGGCCCCTCACAGTTCTTGGGAACCTGGAAAATAGATGTCATAGATAACGAATATAAATGGAATGAAGAAGAACGCGGTGAAGCTCCGTGGGTGACATTCTATGCTGATGGAACTATGGTGGGAGATACAGTAACGGGTTATTTCCCTACTGGCAGATATGTGATTATGGATAATGATGTGATGATGTTCGGTGTGGAGTCTGGACTCTCTAACGCTGGAAGCCAATATTACGCCAAGATGACGGTGACATCGATTCATGACTACATTATGATGGCAGAGTACACTGGCAGCTCTCAATCACCCGTTGGGGAAGAAACCATTAAGGTTCTGATGATAAAACAACAATAACACAATTGATATATGAAGAAGCTTTTTTTACTTTTGGCCTTGCCTTTGCTGCTGGCCTGCGGGAAAGACGATGATATCAGTGATAATCCTGATTCATTGGTGGGTGTCTGGCAAGTGACAGACATCCAGAACGAGTTTTCATTGGGTGCCGTGGTATGGGATAGTTGGCGGGAGGTATGGGGAGACATTTACCTTTGCTTTGAGCCTGACGGCCGCTGCTACACCACTTACTATGGGGCTTCAGACCGGGTTGAAGAAAGACAGAGTCAAGGCTTGCCTGACTTCCCTTACGTTTACTCACGTTATCAGATGGAAGGCAACAACATCCGCTGCTATGATCCCAAGTATGATACTCTCAATATGGCTGTATTCGAGGTGAAATCCATCAGTGGCGGTAAAATGGAAGTGATATTGCAGGACGGAATGTATTGCTCTTTGAGCAGCAGTGCCCAGCCACAGTTGCGGATGCGTTGGAAGAAAGTGGATGGCATGCCGCCTGTATCTTGAGGTAGAACGAATAAAAGACAATGTGTTATGAGAAAGCTGATTTTAATGCTGGCAACGCTGCCTTTGCTTGCCGCTTGTTCTGCAGATGTAGATAATAATGAGCCGGATCTGATTATAGATCCTGTAATCAATCCTGGTGAGATGTCATTGAAGAGCCTGCTGCATTGGTCGGGAGGTGTGGGAATTGGTAGTTATCCGGTAGCTTTTGACCCAACGACAGACGCCATTGACAACGCTGGACTGTACGAGGTGGATGAACCCTATCAATATCCCAACAAGCCGGGCTATGGCTCAGGTTGGAATGAATTGGCTCCAGAGGAAGAAAACCTGGCTAAGACGCAAGTGCCACAGGAACTGGTGGAGAAGATGACTACCCGTGCTTTGGTGGAAACCTGCATCGAGCATCCTATGGCATTTCATTATATGCGGGGTGAAGATTATTACCGCAAGTTCATTACCCGCCTGCTCAGTCAGAACAATGCCTTTAAGGAACTTGCCAAGCGTCCTGATGCAGGGTGGGAACTGGTGATTGCCTATAATGACCTGCCGTTTGCTGGAAGCGATGGATTTGCAGATGGATCGACGAACAAGCATAATTATGCCATCTGGGGCTTTGTGGAACTGCTGATAGAGAATGACACGTTCTTTAGTCAGCTGACGAAAAATCAATTGGCAGAGCTTTATAAGGCTTCCTCAGCCAAGTATTTCATCAAGGAACGTAATTATCCTTATCTGTTCACTCTTCTTCCCGGAGATATAGGTCTGACTATGCTGCCTTTTGTAAAGACGGTGCTGAAGATAGGTGATTTCAACAATGCCTATGGCGAAGATGCGCGGAAGATACTGGAGGTTTATGTTAATTTCTGGGATCCGTTTACCACCACAACGACCTCTATTCTGCAAGTCATTAATCTTACGACTGGAAGTGATATGAAAGTCTATGATGAGCTGGATGTGCAGGCCCATTTAGATAAGCTGTTGGGAAAATGGAGGGTAACCTCTTTCGGACATTCTGATCCTTACGGTAATCCGTTTGATGAGAACCAGACCATCACTTTCAAAGAGCATGGAGTGGTGGAGCTCAACTGGTTGGCAAAGGGCGAATATGCCTATACGATCAATGGCAATACCATCAAGATGGTATCAGATGGAGATCCTTACAAAGATGTAGGCTATGGGTTTGGTTTGAAGGTTACACAGCTTACAGAAAGCAAGCTGGAGTGCTATGCCTGGCCTTATTCAATGCTGAGCAGCTGGGGCGGCAGCTGGTTTGTCTTGGAGAAAACAAAATAATATCACGATATAGAGTTGTCATAACCCAGACGGTCTGGCTATCATAATCAGGTAGCCAGACCGTGTTTTTTTAATAAGGAGAATAATATTTGCCTATTCACTCTTTTTTTCGTAACTTCGCAGCCGATTTTGCATAAGTACGTTATCATGGATAGAAAACCGCTTTTGGGAATGACGCTCAGCGAACTGCAGGATGTGGCGAAAGGCTTGGGAATGCCAGGCTTCGCTGCCAAGCAGATGGCACAATGGCTCTATGTGAAGAGGGTGAAGAGCATCGATGAGATGACTAACCTCTCTTTGAAATTCCGAACGATGCTCTCAGACAGCTATAAGGTGGGTGCCGATGCGCCGGTAGATGCCATGCGATCTACGGACGGTACCGTTAAATACCTCTACCATACGCCTGATGGCCATTTCGTGGAGACGGTGTTTATCCCTGACGAGGAGCGTGGAACCATCTGTGTGTCTTCGCAAGTGGGCTGCAAGATGAATTGTAAGTTCTGCATGACAGGCAAGCAAGGCTTCAACGCCAGTCTTACCGCCAATCAGATCATCAACCAGATTCAGTCGCTGCCCGAATTTGAGCAGCTTACCAATGTGGTGATGATGGGTATGGGAGAGCCTCTCGACAATATCGATGAGGTGATGAAGGCTTTGGAAATCATGACGGCTCCTTGGGGTTACGCCTGGAGTCCCAAGCGGATCACGCTCTCATCAGTAGGCTTGAAGAAGGGACTGCAGCGTTTTCTGGAGGAAAGTGAGTGCCATCTGGCTATCAGTCTCCATGCACCAGTGCCAGCCTTGCGACGCGAACTGATGCCTGCGGAAAGGGCTTTCTCTATCACGGAGATTGTGGATTTGCTGCGCAACTACGACTTCAGCCATCAGCGAAGACTCTCTTTTGAATACATCGTCTTCAAAGGAGTGAATGACTCTCCGCTCTATATGAAGGCCTTGCTGAAACTGCTCCGTGGTTTAGACTGCCGTGTAAACCTGATACGTTTCCATGCTATTCCGAATGTAGATCTGGAAGGTGTGGATATGCAGAAGATGACTGAACTGCGTGATTATCTCACACAACATGGATTGTTTACCACCATCCGTGCGTCACGGGGAGAAGATATTTTCGCTGCCTGCGGTATGCTCTCAACGGCAAAACAGGAGGCGATTAACAAGAATTAATATTAATTATTAAGGAAATAGCATAATCTGTTCTCACTTATTCGTAGCTTTGTAGGGAAAAGCAAACATAAAAAGAAAAAAGAGTTATGAGAAAGACGGTTTATTTGATGACTATCGTGATGGTTGCCCTGATGATGGCAGCCTGCAACCGTGGAGGCAAGCGCTCATCGCTGAATGTCTTCACCCCTACTTCCAGCGGTAGGGCATACGAGCTGCTGGTGGTCTGCGATGACGCCAACTGGGAGGGTGTCGCAGGCAGGGCCTTGTTTAACGTACTTGACACCGATGTGCCGGGACTGCCTCAGGCTGAGCGTTCCTTCCGCATCATGAATACTACGCCTTATGGCTATAACGCCACACTCAAGATGCTACGTAACATCATCAAGGTGGATATTGACCCCGGCACATATACACAGCCTAAGTTCCGTTCGGAAATGAACGTGTATGCCAACCCGCAGGCTATCCTCACTATTCAGGGACCAGACGCTGAGTCGGTGGCTGAATATGTGACGAAGAACGGTCAGGCCATCATTGATTTCTTCACCCGTGCGGAGATGAACCGGCAGATTCAGGTACTGGAGTATCAGCATAGTGACATGATCTCTAAGAGTGTGAAGGAGATGTTTGACTGCGACGTATGGGTGTCTGGTGAGCTGAAGTCGTCCAAGCGGGGAGAGGATTTCTTCTGGGCAGGTGCTAACGCTGCATCCGGCGACCAGAACTATGTGATTTATTCTTATCCATACAACGACCGTCGTACCTTTACGCAGGACTTCTTCATTCAGAAGCGTGACTCTGTGATGAAAGTCAATATTCCAGGCGCGGCAGAAGGCACCTATATGGCTACAGACGCACGTTTTGTCACTACCCGTGCCTTTAAGCTCAATGGAGAATATATTTTCGAAGCGCGTGGATTGTGGAAAGTGAAGGGCGACATGATGGGTGGTCCGTTTGTGTCACAGAGCCGTGTGGATACCGTCAACCAACGTGTGATTACAGAGGAAATATTCATTTATGCGCCTGAGAAGATGAAGCGTAACCTGGTGCGTGGCATGGAGGCTGCGCTCTATACCATCAAGTTGCCGGGAAAGGCTGTGACTGACTCGCAGATTCCTCTGCAAGACGATTGAAAACGCAGGCGTTCCGCCTCAACATAAAACAGAAATACTAAAGGACTTATAAATATACTTCATACATGGAAGACAGTAAGATTAGAGTAAGCATTACGCAGGGAGACATTAACGGCGTAGGCTTGGAACTGGTGCTGAAGGCTTTCCAAGACCCTACGATGCTCGAACTGTGTACACCAGTCATATATGGCTCGCCGAAGGTGGCGGCTTTCCATCGCAAGTCAATGGATATCCCTACCAATTTCTCTATCATCAAATCTGCTGCTGATACGGCAGACGATACAGTTAATCTCGTGAACTGTAGCGATGAGGAGACGAAGGTGGAGTTCGCCAAGACTGACCCTGAGGCTGCCAAGGCCGCTTGGAACGCCATGCAAAGGGCCATTGACGAATATCGTGACGGACTGTCGGATGTGCTGGTAATGGCTCCGCTTAATGAACAGGCACTGAAACAGGCTGACATCAATTATCCGGGCATGACTAACCTGATTCAGCAGGAACTGGGTGAGCCGGGTGAAACCGCGTTGTCAATATTGGTGAAAGACGAACTGCGTGTGGCGTTGGCTACAGAGAACATACCGATGAAGGAGGTGTCTGGTGCCTTGACCAAAGAAAACATCAAGGACAAGATCACAGTCTTCAACCAGTCGCTGAAGATGGATTTCGGCATTTATGCTCCACGCATCGCGGTACTCTCTCTCAATCCCGTGGCAGGAGTGAATGACAATCCCGGTAAGGAAGAAGAAGAGATAATCATGCCGGCTATCAAAGAGCTGATTGATGAAAAGGTCATCTGTTATGGCCCTTATTCTGTAGATTATCTGATGGAGACGAGCAACTATGTTCATTTTGACGGCATCTTCGCCATGTATCACGACCAGGGTATGGGACTGTTCAAGGCGTTGGGCATGAATGAAGGCGTGAAGTTTGTTACAGGCCTTTCTGCCATTTGCGCATCTCCTGTACACGGCGTGGAATATGAGCTGGCTGGAAAAGGCCTGGCTGACGAGAGCTCATTGCGTAATGCCATTTATCTTTGCATGGATGTATTGCGTAACAGAAGGCTGGAAGAAGAAGCGCAGGCCAATCCTTTGCGTAAACAGTATTATGACAAACGTGATGACAGTGACAAGTTGAAACAGATGGCTGAGCCAGAGGAAGAGACATTATGACGAGGGCTGAGATACAACAAGTGAAGCTGAGGTTCGGCATCATTGGCAATGATGAGAATCTGCTGCATGCCATCGATACCGCCATACAGGTGGCGCCGACTGACGTGTCTGTGCTCATTACCGGAGAGAGCGGTGTGGGAAAGGAGAGCTTCCCTCAGATTATCCATCAGTTCAGCCGTAGGAAACATGGCAAATACATTGCGGTAAACTGCGGTGCCATTCCTGAAGGTACTATCGACTCAGAGCTTTTCGGTCATGAGAAGGGAGCCTTTACGGGTGCCATCAGTGACCGCAACGGCTATTTCAGCGAGGCCGACGGAGGTACGATTTTCCTGGATGAAGTGGGAGAGCTGCCCCTGGCTACGCAGGCGAGGTTGCTACGCGTGTTGGAGAACGGTGAGTACATCAGGGTGGGCTCTTCAAAAGTGGAGAAGACCAACGTGCGCATCGTGGCGGCTACAAACGTTAATCTCGACAGGGCGATAGCTGACGGACGGTTCCGTGAAGACCTGTTTTACCGTCTCAGTACGGTGCCTATCAAAGTGCCCCCCTTGCGTGAGCGTGGTAATGACGCGGCTTTGTTGTTCCTCAAGTTTGCCAGCGATTTTGCCACGAAATACCGTATGCCAGCCATCCAGCTGACCGATGAGGCAAAGCGGATGTTAGTGAATTTCCGTTGGCCAGGCAATGTGCGCCAGCTGAAGAATGTTACCGAGCAGATTTCCATCATCGAGACTGACAGGACCATCACTGCCGAAATCCTGAAGCGTTACCTGCCTGAACAGGAGCAAGGACAGCGGTTGCCGGCTCTGTTTGGAGTGAAAGATTTCGGACAAGGCTTCGAGGGTGAGCGTGAATTTCTCTATAAGATGCTGTATAATCTCAATAATGAGGTGAGCGAACTGAAGCAGGTGGTCAAGAAACTGATGGCTGGCGAACAGGTGGCGGTCTCTGCCGCTACACCTAATGCTTCTTACTTCAACCATGCGGCTCCAGATGCTGATTCTGTGATTCCTATCATCCAGCAGCCGGTTAACAATGTACGTTCTTCATCTACTACGCTGCATAATGATGATAACATTCAGGACACCGAGGCTGTGGAAGAGGCGGAAACATTGTCGCTGGATGAAGTGGAGAAGGAGATGATCAAGAAGGCGTTGGAGAGGAACAGGGGCAGGCGTAGGGCGGCTGCCAAGGAACTGAACATCTCCGAACGTACGTTATATAGAAAGATTAAGGTATATGGCTTGGAATAAGAAGTTGGCGCAGATTATGGGTTTACTGGCTGTGGCGGTGGTAGTCGCGGCCTGCAAGGTGTCGTTAGGCCTGGCTCCTATCTCGTCTATTGATTATAATAAGGTGAAGACGATGCAGATTGTGGATTTCCAGAATCATGCGGATTATGTGTATGGCCCGCTCGCCACTACGTTGAATGACAAAATGAAGGATATGTTCATGCAGCAGACTCGTCTGCAGCTGGTGGATAACGGGGGTGACATCGTGATTGAGGGTGAGATAACCGGCTATAATCAGTTCAACGAGGCGATAGATGCCAGCGGATACTCTTCTAAGGTCAGGCTGACGCTGACGGTGCAGGTGACCTATACCAATAACACCAATCATGAGGATGATTTCGAGAACCGTACTTTCAGCGCGTTCCAGACGTATGATGCCTCACAGTTGCTCACTGCTGTGCAAGACCAGCTGATAGAAGTGATGGTGAAGGATATTTCCGAACAGATATTTAACTCAACGGTAGCCAATTGGTAAGATGACGATTAATCAGATCATACAGTGGATAGAGCATCCTGAAATGCTGAATGCCGGCACCTTGTACGAGTTGCGTACGATGGTGGCGCGCTATCCTTATTTCCAGTCGCTTCGTCTGCTGTATCTGAAGAATCTCTACCTGCTTCATGACGAGACCTTCGGGCATGAACTGCGTAAGTCGGTGCTGTATGTGGCTGACCGCAGGGTACTCTTCTATATGATAGAAGGAGATATGTTTGCTTTGAAGCCTGTCAAGAATGCCAGGCCGGCCACGGTGATGGAAGAGGAACCCAGTGTGGACCGTACGCTCTCGCTCATCAATTCTTTTCTGGCTGAGAAACCTGATGAGCAGGCTGCAGGCAGTGAGATGGAACTGGCGGCTGACTATACGGGCTATGTCTTGACAGAGGAGAATATCAGTGAGGAGGAAGAGGAAACCGCAGTTTCTGATGTTACCGGTCAGGAAGAGGAAAAAGAACAGTCAGGCCCTGCCCTTACTTCTGATAATGAAGAGCTGGATGACAGCTATTTTACCGAGACTTTGGCCAAAATATATATAAAACAGCACAGATATGCCAAGGCTTTGGAAATAATTAGAAAGTTAAACTTGAAATATCCAAAAAAAAATATTTACTTTGCAGACCAAATCCGATTTTTGGAGAAATTGGTAACTAATGAGAAAACAAAAACATAAATAAAAAGATGTATTTACTTATTATTATTTTAATGTTGGTCGCATCAATCTTAATGTGCGGCATCGTCTTGATTCAGAATTCAAAGGGTGGCGGTTTGGCATCCGGTTTCTCATCTTCTAACGCCATCATGGGCGTGCGTAAGACTACGGACTTCCTGGAGAAGGCTACCTGGACTTTGGCAGCCGTTATGGTGATCTGCAGTGTGGTGTCAGCTTATACGCTGCCTTCAGCTAACTCCAGCCAGGACGCTATCATGGAGCAGGCTCAGAAGAGCGCTAATACCAATCCTTATAACATGCCTGTAGGTACTAACGCTCCTGCTACCGAGGCTCCTGCTACCGAGACTCCGGCTGAAGCTCCTGCAGAGACTCCTGCTAACTGATTTGTCCTGAAGAGAGAGTATTGTCATGACAACAGATAAGATTCAACAGACTTTGCGTGATTCCGCCGGAATGCGCTGGACTGCCTTATTGCTGCTGGCATTAGGCATGTTTTTTGCCTATATCTTCATGGATATCCTGTCTCCAATCAAGGACTTGATGCAGGAGACGCGCGGTTGGGACTCTACGGCGTTCGGTACCATGCAGGGTAGTGAGGTGTTCCTCAACGTGTTTGTGTTCTTCCTGATTTTCGCAGGCATCATACTCGACAAGATGGGCGTACGCTTTACGGCGGTGCTCTCTGGCGCAGTGATGTTTGTGGGTGCGGTTATCAAATGGTATGCCGTCACTGATTCGTTTATCGGAAGCGGACTGGAGGAGTGGTTTACCACCCATTTGAACTATATCCCTGTTTTCGACGAGCTGGGTGTCTCTCCTTTCTATGAGGGTATGCCTGCTTCCGCTAAGTTCGCTGCCTGTGGCTTCATGATCTTCGGTTGCGGTTGCGAAATGGCAGGTATCACGGTGAGCCGTGGTATCGTGAAGTGGTTCAAGGGCCGTGAGATGGCTTTGGCGATGGGTAGCGAGATGGCTTTGGCCCGTCTGGGTGTAGCCACCTGTATGATTTTCTCTCCGTTCTTCGCTAAGCTGGGAGGCAGTATCAGCGTGAGTCGTTCGGTGGCTTTCGGTGTAGTGCTGCTCGCCATCGGCTTGATCATGTTCATCGTTTACTTCTTCATGGATAAGAAGCTCGATGCGCAGACCGGCGAGGCTGAAGAGAAAGATGATCCGTTTAAGATCAGCGACTTGGGACAGATCCTGACCAGTACCGGCTTCTGGCTGGTGTCTCTGCTCTGCGTGCTGTATTACAGTGCCATCTTCCCCTTCCAGAAATACGCGGTGAATATGCTGCAGTGCAACCTTGACTTTACGGAGGTTGACCCTAATTCTTTCTGGGCAGGCAGTACGGTCACTATCGTGCAGTATATCATCATGCTGGTGGTGGCTATCGCTTCTTTCACCAGTAACTTCATGAAAGATAATGCGAAGAAATACGGTCTGCTGGCCTTGGCGATTGTGGCTCTTGTGGTTTATTGCTACATGGGTTATATGCGTCAGAGCGCAGAGTCAGTGTTTGCCGTGTTCCCGTTGCTGGCTATGGGCATCACCCCGATCTTGGGCAGCTATGTGGATCATAAGGGTAAGGCGGCTTCCATGCTGGTGCTCGGCTCACTGCTTTTGATTGCCTGCCATCTTACCTTCGCTTTCATCCTGCCGGGATTCAAGGGCAACATGGTAGGTGGTATCATCGTGGCATATCTCACCATTCTGGTATTAGGCGCTTCATTCTCACTGGTTCCTGCCTCTCTCTGGCCAAGTGTGCCAAAGTTGGTAGATGCCAAGATTATCGGTTCCGCTTACGCACTGATCTTCTGGATTCAGAATATCGGTTTGTGGCTGTTCCCGTTGCTGATTGGCAAGGTGCTCGACAATACCAATCCGGGTGTGACAGACCCGACGCAGTATGACTATACCTGGCCGTTGGTGATGCTGGCATGCTTGGGTGTGGCAGCCTTGATTTTAGGCTTGGTACTGAAGGCTGTTGATAAGAAGAAAGGCCTGGGCTTGGAAGAACCTAATATTAAATGAACAATTAATAATTAATAATGAATAATTGTCAATTGCCAATTGTCAATTGTCAACGTTCAATGTTAAACGATTCTGCATTTACCAGATGGACAGTGCTGGTCATTGTGGCCACCGCCATGATGATGGGCTACTTCCTCAACGACATCATGTCTCCTTTAGAGACGATGCTTGAGACGCCAGTGGAAGAGGGCGGTTTGGGCTGGACAAGCACAGACTATGGCTTCTTCTCCGGTTCAAGTGGATTAATTAATGTGTTCCTGCTGATGCTGTTCTTCAGCGGACTCATATTAGATAAGATGGGCGTGCGCTTCACGGGAGTGCTCGCCTGTTCTTTAATGCTTATCGGTGTAGGTATCAAGTACTATGCCGTGACAGCTCCTTTGG
This sequence comes from Bacteroidaceae bacterium, assembly GCA_017471185.1. Lineage (GTDB taxonomy): Bacteria > Bacteroidota > Bacteroidia > Bacteroidales > Bacteroidaceae > Bacteroides. The sequence goes on along the minus strand of JAFUVZ010000059.1, from coordinate 1,786 downwards.
CAGGTCAGACATTCAATTTCAACGCTTTGTTCTGGGATGTCCATCTGCCTATGTCAGCTGCCATTGCCAGCCTGGGTTTCGCCATCTTTGGCGTGGGCTATGAGATGTGTGGCATCACGGTCAGCAAGGCCATGGTACGATGGTTTACAGGCCATGAGCTGGCGTTGGCTATGGGCATCCAGCTGGCTATGGCTCGTCTTGGCACCGCTGCGGCATTGAGTGTCAGTGCTCCGGTGGCAAGGCATTTCTCCTTGTCAGCTCCGTTGCTCTTAGGCATTATCTGTCTGTTGATTGGCCTGATCTCTTTCTTTGTCTTCTGCGTGTTAGACATCCGCTTGGACAAAGATGAACAAAGACTCCAGTCATCAACGGTCAACGCTCAGTCATCAACGGTCAACGATGACGACCAGTTCCATCTTCGAGACATAGGCTTGATACTCAAGAGTCCGGGCTTCTGGCTCATCACGCTATTTGTCGTCTTGTTCTATTCAGCGGTCAGTCCGTTCCTCAAGTTCGCTACCCGCTTGATGATTGACAAATACGCCGTGGCACCCGACATAGCTGGGTTCTTCTCATCTATTGTCCCCTTTGGCACCATCTTGATGACACCGTTGTTTGGCTCTGTGTATGACAAATACGGTCGTGGCGTCACCTTGATTATTATTGGTACGGGCTTGTTGACATTGGTACATTTCTGCTTCTCCTTGCCGATACATGCCAGCGCATTTGCTATCTTCCTGATGATCTTATTGAGCATCGGCTTCTCTTTGACACCTGCTGCCCTGTGGCCTATCGTGCCAAAGATCATGCCGATGAAATGTCTGGGCACTGCCTATTCATTGATATTCTTCATCCAGAATTTCGGCAGGGCCATTATCCCGATGTTTGTGGGCAAGGCCAACGAGACGGATCCTACCTATACCACAGGTATGCAGATTTTTGCCTGCACTGGCTTGGCAGCCGTATTGGTTGCTGTCGCTATGCTGTATCTGGACAAGAAGCAGGGATATGGGCTGGAGAAGCCGAACATTAAGAGCATTGAACATTAAGAACATTGAACATTGAGCATTGAACATTAAACAATGAACATTAAACAATGAATAATGAATAATGAACAATGAATAATGAATAATTAATAATGAACAATGAACAATGAATAATGTTCAATGTTTAATGCCGCATGGCAATGTTCAATGTTCAAAATTGCGATTGAGCGAGCGGAGCGCCAAGCTTGCTTGGACTCTCCCGAGCGTGAGCAATTTGGAGCGAAGCTCAATGTTCAATGTTCAATGTTCAATGTTCACTGTTCAATGTTCAATGGAAGAAAGAGTAAGTTTGTTAGATACGGTGCCGGTTCATGCATCCCATGTATGGACGGAAGTAGGGGAGGACGGATGCCTGACATTGGCCTATAACCGCTTTCCCAAGCCCTGGATGGCGAAACTTTTCGCCCGCTGGTATGACCCTGTCATTCATGTGCCATTGGAACAGTTCGGCAGTGAGATATGGCAGTTGATTGACGGCAAGAGAACGGCAGAAGAGGTGATACGGCAGGTTTCCCTGTCTCACCCCGAAGAAGAGAACCTGCCCCAGCGCATCGCCCTGTATTTGTCGAAGCTCCACCAAGATGGATTTATAATATTGATTCAAGTTTCGCAAGTAGATGAATATGCTATCGAATAGCGCCCCGAAGGGGCAGAAAGCTAATAGCCCAGGGCATCGCCCTGGGTACAAGGATGCAGTTAGGTTCGCCCTGAAAGGGCAAAAGCCTTACTTTGTTTTTCAT
>JAFUVZ010000058.1 GCA_017471185.1 Bacteroidaceae bacterium | reverse complement strand
CAGCGAAGGCAACCAGATCCGCATCAACTGCCTGTTCAAGGTGGCTGCAGAAAACGTAACGAAGATTCTGGGTTTGTCAAAGGAGCTGGTAGAGGCTTCCCGCAAGGATGGTGGCAACATCGACTATGATATCTACCAGAGTCAGACAGACCCTACTCAGATGATGATTTTCGAGACCTGGCAAGACCAGCCTTCACTCGACACTCACTCTGCTGCCGAGCACTTTACACGCATCGTTCCTCAGTTGGCTGAAGCAGCAGTTGGCGAGATGGCAATCCAAACCTTCAAGAAGTGATTTTTCATTTGCTAACAGATAGGTTTTAAGAGGATGGCAGGCAGGCGTGATAAAACGCATTCCTACCATTTTTCTTTTAACTGAATCCACACCTTTATATTATGAGTGCAGAATTAAAGACCCGCTTTCATGTGGATATATCGAAATGCATCGGCTGCGAGCGCTGTGTAAATGTCTGTACGGGCATGGTGCTGAAAATGTCAGACGGAATGCCTGTCATGCAGTCTTTTGAGAAGTTCGGATGGAGCGGATGCTGGCGATGCCAGCATTGCATAGCAGTATGCCCCGAAGGTGCCATCTCTATTTTCGGGAAGAAAACGTCCGACCTGCCTCCCAAGCCAGACAATATCATAGCAGAACAGCTGGAGAGACTGGTTAGTTACAGGCGTTCATGCAGAAGATACCTGATGAAGAATGTGGCTCCGTCAATCATCGACAGAATCATGGATGCCATGCAGCAGGCTCCCACAGGAGGCAATGCTCAGCAAGTGGAATACACAGTCATTGATGATATGAACCGCTTGGAAGAGATTTGGGATATCGCCTATGCCCGTATGGAGGAGAATGCGAAGCGAGGCTACTATAGCAGCGGTTTCTCATCACGTCTGTACCAAACTATGAAGCGGTCGGAAAATAGTCTTCGCAAAGATGATATGTTGTTTTGCGGAGCGCCCCACCTCTTTGTGGCTCATCAGAAGGCGTCAGGCAAATGGGCCAGCGATGCGATTGCCGACTGCAACATCGCAACCGCTTATTTTGAACTGCTTTGCAATGCTCACGGGTTGGGTACCGTCATCATGAGTTATGCGGCCAGCGTATTGCAGGACGTTCCGCAAGCACGGGCCATGCTGGGCATTCCAGAAGACCACTACATGAATCTAATCGTAGGTTTCGGCTATCCTGAGATTCCTTACGCCAGAGGCGTGAAGAAAGACCGGTTCAGCAAGATACACAGATGGAGCAAACGTTAATGTAATTTTATATGATCAAAAGAACTATACTGTTATTATTTGTGTCAATGGCGATGAATGCCTTTGCACAGGTTACGAGAGAGATCCCGATGGACGCATCCTATCTGGAAGGAGTGAACGGTATGCCAATGTCGTTTGAGATGTTCGACGGCTATCAGGTATTGCATGTAGTTCCTGACGAGAATGCCCCTATGGCTATGGCATTAGCTGACTTAGGACTGGATGCCAATCAAACAGATAATGGTCCTGTCAAGGCGATGCCATCCAATAAGCCACCTCAGTTTGTTAAGGTGAAGGATGTGGATTTCCACAATGGTACCATTGAACTGAAGGTATGGAGTCACATTGTTGACGGAGCTCCTGAGCTGGCGCGTGGCTTCATGGGAGTGATGTTCCGTATCAATGCTGACTATTCAAGAAATGAATATATGTATATTCGTCCTCTTAATGCGATGGTTGATGACCAAGTGAGGCGTAACCATACGTTACAATATGCTTCAAACCCAGGCTTGAACTTCGTGCTGTCACGACAGAAATTTCCAGAGAAATATGAGTCGTATGCAGAGATGGCACTCGACTGTTGGATTCTGTTGCGTATTGTGGTGAAAGACTCAATAGCTAAATTGTATATCAATAACCACGAACAACCTTCTCTGGTGGTAACAGACCTGTGGCAAGGTCCCGATTTGCGTGGTTCTGTAGGCATCAGTGTAGGCACGGAACTGGGTACTGAAGGCTATTTCCGTGACTTGAAGATTACGACCGAAGATTGAATTTTGCAAATAGTCTTTTTATATACATTCAATGAGCAAGAATCTATACTGTCGCTCAGCCAGTGAAGTCAGTCACTGTGGTGACTGTGTTTACTCATCGTTGTGATTTTGTTAAGTCATCGCCTTGATTAAAAATCTTCATCGGTGTGACTAAATTTCTATGGCTGTTGTAACATTGTATAGTTAATCATTGTTAATGTAAAAATGGCAAGCGCTTCAAATCGCCAATCTTGCACTATTTGTAACCATCATACAAAAAAGTAACCTCTTGCACATGATGATTCATCGCCTTATCTTTGCATTGGAAAATAAAAGTATGAACTTAGCTATTATAGATTTATGAAAAGATTTCTATCAATCCTGATGTTGGCCTGTCTGTTGATGACGGGTGCCAACGCACAGAAAAAGATTATGTTTGACCTCTCACACAGTCAGTGCACGGATGTGTATGAAGGACATGAGACTTATCCATTAGTGATTCCAGCTTATACGGAGATGGCCCAGCAACTGGGAGCGGAACTGGTGGTGAACGAGGATAGTGAGATAACTCCACAGCTGCTGAAGAAGATTGACGTGCTGGTGATGCTCTCACCTCTGAGCAACAAACTGCAGAAAGACCTGACTGAGGTGGAGAAGAAGACATTAGTGAACTATGTCAAGAAAGGAGGCTCGTTGATTTTCTTCGTAGATGACAACCACAGGGTGGATTTGGAAAGATATGGGGCAAATGATGTGACTCGTCCGTTCGGGATAGAATTCGGAAAGGATGTGCCGCTGCCTGGTAACGTGGGAGCGGTATCATTCAAGAGCGAAATATTCAAGGAGAGATATGAGATCCCTTACAGTGGTGCCTGTGTAATGACTGGCGGCACACCTGTGAGCGTTTGCATGGAGGACGGATGGCTGCACGGCACATACGTGAAGGAGAAGAAAGGCGGTAAGCTGTTTGTTGGTGGCGACACGATGGTTGGGCTGTTGCTGGGCTATCCTGATGGTGTGCGCAAGGTGACAAACAGAATGGAAACACGCTGGTGGGGCAAGGACAGCCGTGCATATATGACTGATTTGTTAGAATGGGCTTTGAAGTAAATGGATCGTTTGCAGAATCTTGACTTTATTCTGGAATACTTGCTGAAAGAACGAGGGGAGAACAGTAAGCTACCAGAATTATTGGCTGATAAACAAAAGTTGATGAGGGCACTCATGAACGTACGCCAGCCACTGCCCGCTTCTGAAGAGTTTATCCAGGCGCAGGATGCGGAACTCAGGATGCAGCGTGAAGACAAAGGGGTAGTGTCTTTCAATCAGGAAGGGCTCTTGCTCTGGCAGGGAGACATCACCCGACTGAAGGTTGACGCTATCGTGAACGCAGCCAATTCGCAACTGTTAGGTTGCTGGCTTCCGCTGCACAACTGCATTGACAACTGCATTCACTCCGCTGCAGGCATACAACTGAGGCAAGAGTGTTATGAACTGATGAGCCGGCAGGAGCATGAGGAACCAACGGGACAAGCCAAGATAACCAAAGGCTATAACCTGCCTGCCAGATATGTAATCCATACGGTGGGGCCTATCATCACGGGCGACAAACCAACCATCGAGCAGGAGGGGCAACTGGCCTCATGCTATCAATCATGTCTGGAAGTTGCGGAACAGCATCAGCTGGAGAGCATCGCTTTCTGCTGCATCTCTACTGGCGTGTTCCGATTTCCTAACCAACTGGCGGCTGAAATAGCTTTACAGACAGTGATGGATTTCCCTCGCCATTCACTCAAGACTATTGTGTTTAACGTATTCTTAGACAAGGATTATGATATTTACCAAAAGTTTCACTTCACGGATTGAGGAAGCGAGAGAGCTGATTGATGACGCTGATTACTTGCTGATAGGGGCTGGTGCAGGACTTTCAGCTGCAGCAGGACTTACCTATTCAGGCAAGACATTCGAGCAGGAGTTTCAGCCGTGGATACAGAGATATCACATCACAGAACTTTATACCTCATCGTTCTATCCGTTTGAGACAGAAGAAGAACGATGGGCATACTGGGCAAAGCACATTTGGTTTGCACGCTTCCGGATAGGAGCAACACCTCTGTATAGGCAGCTATTGGAACTTGTTAGCGAAAAGCCCTATTTCGTACTGACAACCAATGTGGATGCACAATTTGAGAAAGCAGGATTCAAACAAGACAAGATATTCGCCACACAAGGCGACTATGCTTATCTGCAAGCCAGCAGCGGAGAAAACAAGACATTGGTTTATAACGAGGAATGGGTAAAGGAAGCGATTGCAGCTACACACGACTGCCGCATACCTACGGAAATGATTCCCCGTCATCCTGAGACAGGCGAGGCTTTGAGCCCTAACCTGCGATGTAACGATACATTTGTGGAAGATGCGCATTGGCATCAGCAGGCTAAGCGATACAGACAGTTTATAAAAGAGGCGAAAGACAAGAGGCTTGTGCTATTAGAATTTGGTGTCGGTTATAACACGCCTGGCATCATTCGCTTCCCCTTTGAGGCGATGGCAGCAGGGTTTCCACAAACCTCTCTGATACGCTTTAACGCCAATGACATCCAGCTCTTCACAGAGGGCGTGAAAAGGTACATACCTTTCACAGAAGACATCAACAGGTCGCTCACTGAATTAGAGCAGATAGACATTAACATACTTTAACCTGCGGATAACTTATTAGGATTGCTAAAATAGGCTTATTTGTAACTATGCCCAAAATCCCCGCCTATTGCAAATCTCTCCCGAAAACATTACATTTGCAACAAGGAGAAACATTTTTGTTTAATTTTTAAAAAAAGAGATTATGAAAAGAGTTGATTTGAATTTCGCTCATAGCGCTCAGGGCGTTATGTTGAACGAGGAGAAGCCTGCTGCTTGCGGTGCAGCATGTGGCTCAAGTGACAAACCAGCAGCTTGCGGCAGTGCTTGTGGTGCAGGTGACAAACCAGCAGAGGAGAAGCCAGCAGCTTGCGGTAGTGCTTGCGGTGCAGGCGACAAGCCAGCTGAGAAACCAGCAGCATGCGGTAGCGCTTGCGGTGCAGGTGAGAAATAACCAGCGGTTATGGAGTATTTTGCATTCCAGTGGCATATCACGGATGAGTGCGACCAACGTTGCAAGCACTGTTACATCTTTTCCGAAGGGCATCCCAAACTGATTGAGATGCCTTGGGAAAGGTTAGTGGCAGTGCTGGCCAACGTGGAGCGAATGTGTGAAAGGATGCATCGCCTACCTTATTTATACATTACTGGCGGAGACCCCATCCTGCACAGTCGTTTCTGGGATTTCCTGGAACTGGTGCACAGTCGTGGCATTCCTTTCACCATTATGGGTAATCCATTCCATTTGACGGATGAGGTATGCCAGCGCCTCAAACAACTGGTATGCCGCAAGTATCAGTTGAGCATTGACGGAATGAGGCAGACACACGATTTCTTCCGCAAACCTGGTTCATTCGACAGAACATTAGAAGCCATTGCCACCATCCGCAAGGCAGGACTGCATTGTGCAGTGATGAGTACTGTATCAGGCACCAACATTGATGAGATTCCTGACATCATAGACTTGGTGGTGGAACATCAGGTGGATATTTTCGCTTTTGGCCGTTATTGTCCTACGAGCGAGGACAAGACTTCGCCAGATAAGGGTTGGCACATAGAGCCTCAACGGTACAAAGAGCTGCTGGAGAAATGCTGGGCGAAGTTTGAGAAGTATAAGGATTCTGACACTACCTTTAACCTGAAAGACCATCTCTGGACGCTCTTCCTCTATGAAAAGGGACTCTTTAAGATTCCGGAGAACCTTGACGATGATACCATATACGATGGGTGCAACTGTGGCAACTGTCATTTCACTATCTCTGCCGAGGGCAGGCTGATGGCTTGCCGACGATTCGAGAGCTATGTGGGGACGGTGGAAGAAGAGCTATGCGACGTGTTCAATGGTGAGAAGATGGAGCAATACCGTCAGCATGAGCGCTTTGAGAAATGCCGCAAGTGCGAGTTGTTACGCTTCTGCCGAGGATGCCCTGCTGTCGCTTTCGGCTATACGCACCACTTTTATGCGCCTGACCCTCAATGCTGGAAGATGGTTGAAAACTAATCATTATTCATTATTAGCTAAAAGGATGGACACAATAACCTGTATCAAGAAATTGGGATATGTGGGTACGCTTACCTTTGCTACCGTTGATAAAAACGGACATCCCCAGGCACGAAGCATCAGTGCCATTCATTATGAACCAGACGCCATCTATTTTTATACGGCGCGAGGCAAGAACTTCTGTCAGCAACTGCTGGCAGACGGACATGTTCAGATTCTGGCACTGACCAAATATAAGGAAATGATTCGTCTCTCTGCCGTAGCCAAGCCTGTTCCTGACAATGAGCAGGAACATTGGAAGGATGTGATATTCGAGGAACAGCCATACCTCGTGAATGTCTATCCTGGCGATACGCGAAACATCGGTATCATCTTCTGCATCCGTGACGCACAGATAGAGTATTTCTTCTTAGGCAGTCACCCGATTGAGAGAGAATACCTTACGATGGGCAACACAGAGCCAGAGCGCAAAGGCTTTGAGATAACCGACAGCTGTATCGCTTGTGGTACCTGCCAGAGTGTATGCCCGCAAGGCTGTATCGAAGAGGGAGAGATATTCCATATACAATCCAACCATTGTCTGCATTGTGGCAACTGCTTTGAGAATTGCCCGGCAGAAGCCATCATCAGATTAGATTAATTATGAAAGCGATAGTTTTAGAGAAATGCTGCAAGGCAGAAGAATTGAGCGTGAGTGAGATACCTGTGCCTGAGGTAAAGCCAGGATGGGTATTGGTAAAGGTAAAAGCCGCAGGACTAAATCATTCGGAAGCATTACTGAGGATGTTTGAGGCGGATAACGCCTATATCCAGACACCAATCGTGCCTGGCATAGAGTGTGTGGGCGAAATAGAGGATCCATCAGACTCTGCTTTTCAGAAGGGCGATAAAGTGATAGCACTCATGGGAGGTATGGGACGTAGCTTTGACGGCAGTTACCAGGAATACGCCTTGCTGCCTGAGCATCATGTCTTTAAGGTAGATACTGATCTCGACTGGATTTCTTTAGCTGCAGTTCCTGAAACCTATTTCACTGCTTTCGGTTCTCTATTCGAATGCCTCATGCTGACAAAAGATGACACATTGTTGGTAAGAGGAGCCACCAGTACGGTAGGCCAGGCAGCTATCCAGCTCGCCAAAGCCATAGGTGCCAAAGTGATTGCAGCTTGTCGCAGGGAGGTATCTTTTGAGAAACTGCAAGCCATCGGAGCCGACTACTGCACCATAGACAATGGAGAACTTAGCCGCCGCATCTTCAAGGCCAAGCCCAACAAGATACTGGAACTGATAGGACCCAAGACCTTGCAGGACTCCCTGCAGACGGTAACGCATCCTGGCTATGTATGCAGCACAGGCGTATTGGGTAATGTATATACCGTGCAGAACTTTGACCCCATCAAGTATATCCCCAATGGCGTATTCCTCACAGGATTCTATTCCAACTATCCCAAACAGAGCATCATTGACCAACTGTTCAAGCTAATCAGAGAAGCTGACATCAAGCCTTTGTACAGCAAAGTTTTCACGCTGGACGAGATAGTGGAAGCCCACTCTTTATTGGAGAAAGGCGGAGCAGGAGGCAAAATCATCCTGAACTTACAATAAGCCTTTCTCCAACAAAACGAGGCTAAAAGCTTCTAATTCGCCAGTTTCTCGTCAAAGTCATATTGGAAGTTGTCGAACTGCGCCATTCCTCCTTCTTTGCCAGTAGTGTTATAGCAGAAGAGCGCAGGACGGACTCCCTTCCAGTCGGCATAGACATTTTGGAAAGCATCACCAAAAAGTTTGAAGTCAATGCCATTCGTGGAGTAATAGTATTGGAACTTAATCTGCTGAGCATCGTAGGTGAAGCGCAAATAAACCTTATTGGCTTTACCATCTAATGGTTCAGTCAAAGATTCGCCACCCAAGAGGTCTTCCGTATAAAGCTGCTTCTTGCCATCAGTCTGCTTGACACCTAAAGAAGACAGCAAGGTACCCATCACGCCCAAGCCTGCCTTGTCACCATCTTTCAGACGAGTGACATCCAGTTCTACAGTAATAGTTCCCCTGTAGCCGAAAAGCTTCTGCGTAAGGGTGTTGCGGGCATGCTTGAGATTATCTGCACTCATGGCATGAATGGTAAGCTTGCCTTTGTTCTCCTCCAATGACCACTTGCCAGGAACGGCATTATGGTTAAACTGCCAGGCAAGCGACAACGTAGAGGATGAGAAATCATCGTCAACCACTGGTTTGGAAGGAGCTGAATCAACGCCTTTGGGTTTGCTCCAGCTGAACACGGGTTCTCCTACCCCGTTGCGGTCAATATCCACCCCAATTACAGGCCATCCGTCCTGCCAGAACATGGGTTGCAAGTGAACAACCCTACCCAACACGTTGGTCTGCTGGAAATGAATGAAATACCATTCGCCAGCGGGAGTATCAACGATAGCACCCTGATGAGGGCCGTTGATAGGCGTAGAGCCTCTTTCAAGCACCAGTTTCTTTTCGTAAGGACCATAGATAGAGGTAGCTCGCAAAACCACCTGGTTGCCTCTTGCCACACCACCCTCTGGGATACTCAGATAATAATAGCCATCTTTCTTATGGAACTTAGTTCCTTCAGCCACTGTGCCACGATAGACTTCCACACCTTCATCAAGCAAGGATCTGCCATCTGGCGACATACGGTGAATAATGATAGGGCCGGCGCCTACCACGCTATGCCCCAGATAAGCATTTCCATCTTCATCCCAGAACGGGCACGGATCTTCCCAACCAGCACCTTCATGCATCAGAAGCAGCGGACTCCAAGGGCCTTTCACGTCAGTAGCCGTAGTCATGTATAAGCCGTCATCAGGACTGCAGAAATACACAAAGAATTTCCCGTCATGATAGCGTATGGCAGGAGCCCATGAACCTTTAGCATAATTCTCCATCGTCTCCCATCCAGGAGTCTCGAAACAGGAATAGATTTGTGACACCCACTGCCAGTTCACCAAATCCTGCGAACTGAGCACCTGCATGCCCATGTAATGGAAATCGGACGCCACCATATAATAGGTATCCCCCACCCTGATGACATCTGGATCAGAGAAGTCAGCGTTCAGCACAGGGTTTATATATGTGCCGTTGCCTTGGTCACCCCAATGAGTAGGATTGAAACTGAGGTCTGTACCTCTTTGTAGCATATTGACATAGTTACTCAAAGACGTGGGCCGTCCATAAACTTCAACCTTTAAATCTTTGGATTCTTTCTTAGTTGCAGTCTCCTGACAGAGTGCCTGCAGGAATGGAAAGGTCAGTGCGATAGCACACATAGTAATGTGGAGTCTTCTTGTTCTCATAAAAAAGGATTTAAACAATTTGTCCCAAAGTTACAGTTTATTTTCTTCGCAAACAAAGAAAAAAGGAAACAGAAATGTTCATAAAGGAGATTTCTGGGCTTCTGCCTTGGTGTTTCAGAGAACAATGAGTAATTTTGTCATCATTTTTAAAACACAGTTATGACAAAGAAACGCATTTTATTATTAAGCTCTTTCGCATTGCTATTCATAGTAGCCGTAGCCGTCGGCCTCAGATATGACATCATGAACGAGAGAGCAGACAAAGAGCAGATTTCTGAACTCGTGGATAAGTATGTGCAGACCATCAACAATGATGATCTGGAATTGGTAGAGGACATCTGGTCGCATGAGGATTACGCTTCATTCATCGGACCTTCGGGGCGTTATGCAGGTTATGAATCTATCCGTGATGACTTTGTGCATGGAGTCTTCGGCGTGAACTTTAAGGAGCGACATCTGCAAAAGGAAGACCTGCAGATTCATGTGAACGGCGAGAATGCCTGGGCAGAATTCACCTGGAGATTTGACGCGATACGCAATGACGGCAGTTCTCATAACACACGTGGACGTGAGACACAGGTATTCGAGAAGGATAAGGATGGTTGGAAGCTGGTACATGTGCATTATTCAGCATTACCAGTAAACAGGGACCACAGTGTGAAGCTGATACCTGACAACTATTATCAGGAGGCTGAACAGCAGGGCGAGGTGGTAAAGCTGGAATATCAGACGAAACTCTATGACACCAACGAACAGATTACCAAATACTGCTATGTATATCTGCCTTACGGCTATGAGGAGAATGGTGACCAACGGTATGACATCCTGTATTTCATGCACGGTGGCGGCAGCACGGCAGAGAAGTTTTTAGGCGGCAACGATTCCATATCTTTGAACCGCAAGAACCTGGATCACATGATTCAGGACAAGCGAATCAAACCAATGATCGTAGTGACGCCATCTTTCTATCGCAATGATATCAAAGAGGAGACTGAACAGAACGCAGGTGACTTGGTGAAGCTATTCCCTCGCGAACTGACTGAGGATCTGATGCCTGCCGTTGAGGGCAGATACCGCACTTACGCCCAGAGTACTTCAGCAGAGGATCTGCAGGCTGCTCGAGAGCATCGTGCTTTCAGCGGGTTCTCCATGGGTGGCGTAACCACCTGGTGGGTATTTGCCAAGGCGATGGACTACTTCAAGTATTTCATGCCCCTGAGTGGCGACAGTTGGATTGTGCAGACCTTAGGAGGTTCACAGGCTTCAGAAGCAACGGCAAAAGCATTGTCGGATGCCGTAAATAATACAAGATGGAAGCAGCATGACTTTTTCGTGTTCGCCTTGACTGGCTCTGAGGATATGGCAGAGAAATCACTGACACCCCAGTTGGAAGCGATGAAGAGTCAGCCTGCATTTAACTTCAACGACAATTTCTTCAGTGGTAATCTGTACTACAGTGTGCTGGAGGGTGGCAAGCATGAGTCAAGCACCTTCGCTCCCCATTACCTGTTCACGGCTTTGCCGGAATTCTTTGGCAATTGACGGTTGATAATTGACAATTAACGTCAATGCTCAATGTTCAATACTCAATGTTCAATGCTCAATGTTCAACGTTCAACGACAGATAGCTATCAATCAGTTCGGGAGCGACCTTGCTGCTGATCCTATCATACAAAGGCTGGGAGAGCTTTCGCATCTCAGTCTTTGTCTTTTCATCCAAGTGTATTATCTCCGTACCGCTCTGGCGGATGGTTTCAATGCGTGAAGCGATACGCTCATCAGACTGCTGACGGGCAAATACCTTCGCGACATCTGCTGCCTGACGGATGATTTGCCGCTGCTCTTCCGTGAGCTTCTTCATAAACTGTTCGCTTACGATAAGTGAGATAAGATGAGGCAGGTGATTAGTCTCCACCACATAATCCTGCTGTTCGTAAAGTTTGTTGGAGACAATCACTTCATAAGGATTCTCTTGAGCATCTATGGTTCCTTGCTGCAAGCCAATATACACCTCAGAGAAAGTCATAGGTGTAGGGCTGGCTCCCAAGGCTTTCCAGAACATCAGATGATAGGGATTCTCCATCGTGCGGATTTTCTGCCCCTTGAAATCAGCCAGACTAATGACGCACTGATTACTGGTCATCACACGGAAGCCCTGGTCGGCATAGCCTAACAGCTCATAGCCACCTCGCTGATAGACCGCTTTGATACGACTGAGAAACAACGGATTGTCCACCGTCTGCCGCACTGCCTCGATGCTGTCAAACAGCACGGGCATATCAAAGACGGCGATATCAGACATAAAGGTTACTTGCGGAGCTGTATTCTGCACCACGAAAGGAATATCTCCATCCTTGCAGGATTCCAACAGTTCCCTGTCTCCACCAATCACACTATTAGGATAGACCTGTATCCGCATGGAACCGTCACTGAGACGTAATACCTCTTCAGCAAACTTCTCGGCGAAAAGATGAGTAACCGTATTCTCCGGGCTGGAGGTGCCCAACGGCCAGGCGTAACGCTGTCCTTGCTGACTACCATTACAACAAGTAAGCATCAGAGCCATCAACAGCATCATATATAAAAGTTTGTCTTTCATACCAGCAACAGACTAATGGATGGAACAAACGTTATCAGGAGCAAGGCTATCAAGAAGAGCACAATCATCCCCCAAGCCTTTTTCGCAATAGACACGACTGATATATTGGTCAATGAACTTGCCACAAACAGATTCACACCGATAGGCGGGGTTACGAATCCAATGGCCAGGTTCACCACCATCATCACGCCAAAGTGGATAGGGCTCATGCCTATAGCGGTCACGATAGGCAGCAAGATAGGCGTGAGTATCAGGATAGCAGGCGTAGTATCCATCACCATACCCACCAGCAAAAGGAACACATTGATGACCAGCAGCAAGATAATCTCATTGGCAAAATTGCCCAATATCCAGGCACTCACAATCTGAGGCACTTGCATGAGGGTGAGCACGCGTGAGAACGCCATTGATGCCGTCAGTATAAACAGGATAGGCGCGTATGTGCGCATCGCCTCTCCCAAGAACTGCCAGAGTTCATTGATACGTATGGTCTTATAGACAAACAGACTGATGATGAGCGAGTAGAACACGGAGATGACTGCCGCCTCAGTAGGTGAAGCCACGCCGCTATAAATGGCGCCTAAGATAATCACCGGACTGAGTATCGCCCAGAAGCTGTCGGCAAATACCTTCCAGAAGCCCTTCTGCCGCAGTTCCTCAATTTTGCGGTTTATCTTTTTCCTGTCTTCCCCATGCCGCTTGCAATACACAAAGGCATAACCTATCAGCAGCAAGGCGATTATGAAACCAGGCACGATGCCAGCCATGAATAACTGGCTGACCGATTCCCCGGAAGCCAGTCCGTACATGATGAACGGGATACTGGGGGGAATAATCACGCCCAATCCGCCTGCCACAGCCACAATGGCTGTTGAGAAATCTTTCTCATACCCCAGATCTATCAGCAGAGGGATGGTCATGCTGCCCACAGCCGCCACCGTTGCCGGAGCAGAGCCAGAGATGGCACCGTAGAACAGGCAGGTAATGATGACAGCGGCAGGAATGCCAGCCGTGCGTCTTCCTAAAAAATAGGAGAAGACATCAAAGAGTTTGGTGGATATCTTGCCATGCGACATCAGTACGCCAGCCAGTACGAACATAGGCACAGCCAACAAGGGGAAACTGTCAATGCCACCCACCATAGACCTCACCACAAAGGTGGCGCTGGCAGTGAAGGAATCATCTACTGCCCCAGGCAATACTGACACAATGCCCAGTGACACAGCCACAGGAATGGCCAATGCCAGAAAGAGAAAGAAGAGCAATATGATGATTATAGCAGACACTTTTTATTTATTGAACATTGAACATTAACACCCTACGCCCTCACTGTAGTGAAGCTCTTTCCAGTTCCTGTATTCGGTATTGTGCAGGAAGTTATGCCATTGAAGGAACCAACGTTCCAGAATCCTGATACAACAGAGGGTGAAACAGATGAACGGAGCCGACTGTACATAATACATCGGTATGCCGCAGGCAGGACTTACTTGCCCGCTCTCTATGGTTGTCATGAGGTAATGCCAGGCGTATGGGATGATATAGGCAAAGAAGGCGAACTCAACGGTGAGGTTGAATATCTTTACCAGTGCCCTGCCTTTCTTGGAGAACAAGCGGATGATGGCATCTATACGGATAGAAATGGTCAGTTTGGTACAAAGGCTGACGCTCATGAACGCTGACCAGATGAACATATAGCGAGTAATCTCTTCTGACCACGATAACGACATGCCCAAGGCGTAACGGCAAAACACCTGAACAATCATTACCACTGCCATTCCGCAGAGCAATGATATCATGATGCCCTCCTCAAAGTGATCCCACAACTTTGACAGTTGACCATTGACCATTGACCGTTGACCATTACTCATTATCCATTCTCCATTCTCCATTATTCATTATCCATTCTCCATTATTCCTCCCAGCCACTCCTTCATGTGTTCAATATCCATCTCCCTGCCCGTCCACAGCTTGAAAGCAGCGGCACCTTGGAAGAGCATCATGCCGTGACCATTCATGTATCTGCATCCGGCTTCTTTCGCCATTTCTAAGAACTTCGTCATGCGAGGGGCATAGACCGTATCGGTGACAATCAGTTCAGGACGCAGATAACTGATGTCAGGCAGCCAGGTAATGCCTTCGTAAGGCTTCATCCCTAAGCCCGTAGCATTGGCAAGCAGAAAACTATCCGCAATCTCTCTACGCAGAGCCTCATGATCAGCCAGGTCATAGATGGCAGCCCTGCAAGATGTCTTGGAGTTAATCTTACACACAGTCTCCTCACCCACCTCGAAGAACTTATCCTTCACATTAAAGATGGAGATTTCAGCCACGCCATCTAAAGCAGCCTGTATCTGAATAGCGGTAGCGGCACCACCGGCTCCCACCACAGTAATTTTCTTCCCTCTTATATCAATGCCCTTGTCATTAAGAGAAGCCATATAGCCGATGCCATCCGTGCAATAGCCGGTCAGTATCCCGTTGTCATTCACGATGGTATTGACAGACCCTATCAGTTCAGCTTCAGGAGAAAGCTTATCCAGATACTGGCCCACCACCGTTTTATTAGGCATTGACACATTAGAGCCACGTAGCTTCAAGGCCCTGATGCCCTGCACGGCATCCTTCAGTGTTGAGTTATCCACCTCAAATGCCAGCTGCACACAGTCTATGCCAGCCCTTCTGAAAGCCTCGTTCTGCATGGCAGGTGAGTTTGAATGACGGATGGGGTAAGCCATCAGGCCCACCAGTTCCGTATATCCGCTTATCATTGACTTGTCGTTCATCTGATAAAAAATAAAAGCCTTACAGACTTCTGTAAGGCTTGATTTAAAACCACTTGACACTTATCGTGGGCGTTGACGGATTCGAACCGCCGACCCTCTGCTTGTAAGGCAGATGCTCTAAACCAGCTGAGCTAAACGCCCGATACTTTTCTGATGTCAAGAAAGAGCTTGAAGCGACCTACTTTCGTGGGCGTTGACGGATTCGAACCGCCGACCCTCTGCTTGTAAGGCAGATGCTCTAAACCAGCTGAGCTAAACGCCCGAGGCTCTTTCTTTTTTAGAAAAGCGATGCAAAGGTAGTGTTTATTTTCTTACCACCAAAATCTTTTGCAGTTTTTTTTGCTTTTTTCTTATTTTAAGCTACTTTAGCAGCAGGATAGCAGATAAGTTAAGTCAATGAAACGACACCTATTATATATAATCGCCCTTTGGAGCCTGGCATGTATGGTTTCTTGCTACCGCCATTACCAGTATCCTCCTGTTTTGCAGGAGGCTGACAGCCTGTGCGCTGTGCTTCCAGACAGTGCCGTGTCGTTGCTGAGAGCTGTTGCCGAGGATATGCGTCAGGAGCCTGAGCATGTGCAGAAACGCTTTCACCTGCTTACCATCAAGGCTGACGACAAGGCGTACATCACCCATACTTCTGACAGTCTTATCCTCTCACTGGTGGATTATTATGAACATGGCGGTGATAAAGCCTATCTTGGTGAGGCGTATTACTATGCCGGCAGTACCTACCGTGACTTAGGAGATGCGCCCCGTGCCTTGGATTATTATCAGAAAGCTCTTGATGCCATGCCGGGCGATGAGAACCTGAAGGTGAAGAGCAAGGTGTATGCACAGATGGGAGAACTGTTTGGATATCAAAAATTGTATAGGAATGCGTTAAGTTCATATCAGCAATCCTATCAATGCGACATTTCTCTTAACGATACAATAGGCATGATTTATAATCTTCGTGACATGGGTTTTGCTTTTCGTGGATTAAATAAACCAGACAGCACGCTTTATTTGCTGAATCAGGCACATGAACTGGCTATGTCTATCAATAACCGTCAAATGGATAACCGTATCACACCCTGGGTACAAAGTCATTCAGGGGCATACGCCCTGTAAGGGCAAAAGCTTTTGGATGCATATAAGTGCTGTTGCCCCTTCAGGGCGAAAAACGGGGTGATTGCTGTGTCCCAGGGCGATGCCCTGGGCTAAGTGCAGGTTGCCCCTTCGGGGCGTTTG
>JAFUVZ010000057.1 GCA_017471185.1 Bacteroidaceae bacterium | reverse complement strand
CGTTGTATGATGCCGTTCAGGTATTCTTTATCCAAGTCAGCCATGAGCAGTTTTCGCTTGACGCTGCTTCGTTCAAGATATTTTGAGTAGGCCACCAGTGTTCGTTCTGTATTCTTTTTAGGGTCGGTATTCCCGAGAAAGAAGAAATAGCCGTTTTCAGGAATATATTTCTTATAGACCCCCTCAGTGTCCTCCACGGGGCGGAACCATTCATTATAGCCATTGTATATCATGGCCATGCGCTCGCGAGGAATGTTAAGTTTAGAGATGATGTTCTCCATCTCGAAGTTCGATACGGTGATGATACGTCGGCATTTGTCCAGAATGCGTGGAACGTCCAGTCGGCGATATAGCCACCCCATGTTCTGATAGAGCGAATGGTTCTGTTTGTCCCTTGGCTCCAGGAAGATAATGTCGTGCAGCGTCAGGACCAAGGGTATGTTGCACCAGATGGGGGCCGTGTTACTGGTGCAGTGCAACAGTTCAATGCCATATTGCTTGGCAGCACGTGGCAGCGCCCATTGTTCCCATAATGGATACGAAGGACATGCCAATTCTATGACGTGTACGTTCTTGGAACTCTCCACACAGCGGTCTTCACCGGGTTTTACGAAGACATAGAAGTCGTGTGGCGTGTCCATCTTTTGCAGTTCACGTATTTCCTGTAGCACCACATAGTCCATGCCGTGCTTGTTCTTACGGAATATTCGCTGTGCCTCGATACCTATTTTCATAGTCAAATCTCCTTTATTATTTTAGCTGGGACACCACCGACAACACAATTGTCGGGTACGTCCTTGTTGACAACGGCGCCAGCCGCTACTACGCAGTGCTTCCCTATAGTTACCCCTGGTAGGATGACAGCATTGGCCCCAATCCAGACATCGTCGCCTATAACAATGGGTTTCGTGGATATACCTTGCTCGTCTATTCGTTTAGCGGTATCTCCAAAGTTATGGTTCAGGGCTGTTACGGTGATGCCTTGTGCCAGATTGACGTGATGACCTATGCAGACTGGTCCTATGACGGTGCAATGTATGCCAATACGCGTATAGTCTCCAATAGTGACATCACCCACGGCATTGTTGATACAACAGTATGACTCCACAACGCTACTCCTTCCTAACCAAAAGCGTCGGTAGGGTGGTGTGTCCATCCTCACACTGCGGTATATCTTCGACCCGCGCCCTCTATGTTGGTAGAGTGGTGCCAGTAGCCGGATGTACCATCGGGGTCGTGCATCCCGTTGGTTCATAATCAGCCAGTCCAGCAAATGCTTGATTTTTGGACTCGTCTTTAGCTTGTTTCTTAATGCTTCTTTATTATTCACGAAAATAATTTTTCATATTGTGCCTACAAAAATACAGATAAAATTTGACTATTCCAAATATTTTCCGTATTTTTGCCGAAAAATAGTGTGTTTGCTTATGTCAGGATAAGCCCATAGTAATATTGAAGAGTAAAATAATTCTACTGAATTATTTGGCAGATTCAGCATTTATGTCTATATTTGCAGGCGAAACTAAACAATAGCTGAAACAGACTAAATATGGGAGCATACGAAGTAACGATAGGCATTCCGGTCTATAATGTCGAGAAGTATATTAGGATGACCATGGAATCGGCTTTGGCTCAGACATTCCAAAACATCGAGTTCCTGATATGCGACGACTGCGGAACGGATGGCTCCATTGCGGTTATTCAGGAGCTGCAGCAGACGCATCCGCGTGGTCGCGACATTCGTATTCTCCACCAACCTCGGAACATGGGTATTGGTGCGGCCCGTAACCGCATGTTGTCCGAAGCACAAGGGAGGTTCTTTTACTCTTTGGATGCCGATGATGCTATCACCGAGAATGCGATAGAGTTATTGTATAATACAGCTCAGAAGTATCAGGCCGAGATAGTCTATGGCAGTTATGACCGTGTGTTCACTGAAAGCGACCAGTTGGTAAGAACCCTTCCGGTTCCTTATCCATTGAAGGTTTTTACAGAGGAGGATATCTTTGCCGACTATGTCTACCATATCGGTATTCAGGGCATGAACTGGAACTTTCTCGTTGATATGAACATCATTCGTCGGAACGGTTTGAAGGTTACTGAGGTGGGACATGGCTATGGTGAGGACTTTACGTTTACTATCGACTTGCCAACCTACATTACACGCGCTGTCCTGTTGCCAGACATCACCTATCATTATTACAACCGTGATGTCAGCAAACCCAAGAAGAAAAAGATTTTGAGTCGGGAATATCTGACGCGGGCCATTGATGCCATTGCAGAAAAGAAGCGTCGTAGTGAACTGTTGGGCAAGCGCTATTATTCCAAGCGGATCTCCATTCTCATGATGCTCGACTGCTCGTTTGCCTGCGAGATGGTAGGGCGTCGGGAAGAGTTCGATGAGCCATTCACCAATCGTGAGGTGCGTGATATGATGTGGCACCCAATGACCTTTTGGCAGATTGTTACTGCCAAGTCCGGGCGTTTCCACAATCTTCTTTACTGGACATTTGGTGTAGTTCCCCCGTTCCTTTGTGCATGGTTGTTGAAGCCTATGATCAAGCGTTATGGGGTTTCTCGTCACAGATGATTTAGCTGCTGCAGAAAAAAGAAACGTTTTTCCTTTGTCCTTCGCCCATTTTTTTGTATCTTTGCAAAAATATTTGCTGATATGAAAATTCTGTTTCTGGTCTATCATGGTTTTTCAGAGCATAGTGGCATCTCCAAGAAGATACATTATCAGGTGAAAGGGCTGCGTGAGAATGGTCATGACGTGCGACTCTGCTACTATGGCTTTGCAGAGAATGGTCATCGGTGCCGATACATAGACGGTGAGGTCCTGGAAGACTACGGTTCAGGAGCTGTCGCAGGCCTTCGTCAGCGCATGGACTATAGCTGCATTTACGACTATTGCGTACGTGAGCAGATAGCGTTTGTCTATGCCCGCTGTTTCCAAAATGCCAATCCTTGGCTCATTCGCTTTTTCAAGAAGCTGAAGAAGGCAGGCATCCATGCCGTAACGGAGATACCAACCTATCCCTACGACCAGGAATTTACCAATTTCTCACGCAAGCAGCGTTTAGGCTTGACGGTAGACCAAATGTTTCGTAACCGTCTCTATCAGCATATGGATGCCCTGGTGACTTTCTCTGATGCTACGGAGATATTTGGGCAGCGTACCATCCGTATCAGTAACGGTGTCGACTTTGACAGCATCCCCCTTCATCAGTCTCCTCTTGTGGTGGAGGGAAAGACTGCGCTCCATTTGATTGGCGTTGCCGAGGTACATGAATGGCATGGTTTTGACCGTATTATGTCAGGTATTGGTGAGTACTATAGTCGACGGTCGGAAGATGGCTCCCTAAAGCCTGACGTATTCTTCCATGTGGTGGGAGGCGTTCATCCACATCGCATGGAGACGGACTTTGCACCTATTATCAAGAAGTATGGCATTGATGACAAGATTGTCTTTCATGGCACGCTTTTTGGCGATGAACTGACAAAGGTGTTTAATCAATGTCAATTCGCCATAGGTTCTTTAGGTCGTCATCGTTCTGGCATCACCGTCATCAAGACCCTCAAAAATCGCGAATATGCCACACGTGGCATTCCTTTTATCTATAGTGAGCAGGATTCTGACTTCGACCAACAACCGTATGTCTTGAAAGCCCCGGCCGATGAGACTCCTGTTGATATTCAGCGCATCATCGATTTCGTTGATGGTTTCACCATGCAGCCCGAGGACATACGCCACACAGTGGAGCACCTGCAGTGGAACATTCAGATGCAGCGAGTGGTAGATGCAGTATTCCATCCTCAAAATGCGTTTGCCCATGACTGACCGTACCCTTAAAATCGTATAC
Organism: Bacteroidaceae bacterium; assembly: GCA_017471185.1. Lineage (GTDB taxonomy): Bacteria > Bacteroidota > Bacteroidia > Bacteroidales > Bacteroidaceae > Bacteroides. The sequence goes on along the minus strand of JAFUVZ010000057.1, from coordinate 10,598 downwards.
GTCACACCCGCCCTCTATATGGCGGGTGGGGTAGAGCGTGTGCTGACACTCAAGGCGAACTATTTTGCTGAACATTTCGGTTATGACATCACCATCATTCTGACAGAGGGCAAAGGCAAACCTCTGTTCTATCCCTTGTCCGACAAAATCAAGATTGTCAATTTGGACATCAATTTTGAAGAGTTGTGGACGTGTTCGTTCGTCAAGAAGGTTTTTGTCTATCTGAAGAAGCAACGCATTTTCAAAAAACGTTTGTCAGAAGCGTTGATGACGCTACGCCCAGACATCACCGTCTCGCTGTTGCGTCGTGAAATCAATTTCATCAATGACATTCCTGACGGCAGCCGCAAGATAGGTGAACTACACATCAATCGTGCCAACTATCGGAATTTTGATGCAGAAGAGGCTGGCCAGTTGAAGCGCCTTTTTGCCAAATGGTGGTCGGGGCGCCTGTTGTCTCATATCAGGAAGCTGGACCGGCTGGTGGTGCTGACAGACAAAGACCGTGAGTCGTGGGTGGAACTGGATGATGTCGTGACCATTCCTGATCCGTTGTCGCTAACTCCATCCTCCGTTAGCCCGCTGTCGGAACAGCGCGTAGTGGCCGTGGCCCGCTACAGCCATGAAAAAGGAATAGACCTGTTGTTGCAGGCATGGTCAGAGGTGGAAAAGCAAAATTCAGGATGGCGTCTGGATGTCTTTGGCGATGGTGACCGTAAGCCCTACGAGCGTCTGATGGCCCAGCTGCATATCAATGGCGCCCACTGCCAGTTACATGGCCGTACCAACAACGTGGAACACGAGTATCTGAAGAGTAGCCTGTTTGTGCTGAGCTCCCGATTCGAGGGCTTCGGCATGGTATTGACAGAAGCGATGGCATGCGGCCTTCCCGTCGTGTCGTTTGACTGTCCGTGGGGACCCAGGGCCATCATTCGTGATGGAGAGGATGGCCTGCTGGCAGAGAATGGCGATACCCATGCTTTGGCACAGCAGTTGTTGCGTATGATGGGCGATGACCGTCTGAGAAGTCAGATGGCTGCCAATGCAGTCAAGAATGTTCAGCGCTTCAGCATAGCTCACATCGCTGTGCAATGGAAGGCCCTGTTTGATGATGTTTTGCAGAAATGACTAACAAGAAGATGATCCGTTAGTCTCGAAGGATGACTTCTTAGGGAATTTCTGCTCAAATATAATATTTAAATGTTTCATAATGTCATTGAAGTCGGCATCGGTGCAAAAAGGAGTATCGTTGATACAGATGGATATAATGTTATTGTCATAGAGCGCTTCCTCGATAGGCTTTATAACATCTCGTTGGGTAATATGGAAAGTGGAAAACCTACGTTTACGAGGATAGAATTTGTTTTGGGCAAACTGCCAGTAGCGGAACAGATAGGGATTGGCAATGACCTCCTCTCTGAAGCGCGTACAGCTGGACATCAGGAATTCTGGCTCCTTTGACCAAACGTCTTCGAAAGTCGACTTTAGATAGGCCTGTTCGGTGTGGTAGTTTGAGAAGCCTACAAAGAGACGCTGTTTCATCAGTACACCGCTCATCAGCAGTCCTTTCCAGCCCAGATGCGGCCCGAACCACCGGCGTGGCGACTGACGGACTGTCTGCCACCGGTTGAAGTGTGCGTTCAGCATGCCTATGTCTGCTAGCATAGACATGTAGATATTGAAACGTTCCTTGGCGGTATAGATAGGTACATTAAAGCAAGTCTCCTTATTATAGTCACAGGGCAGCCCATTTTTGAAGAAATAGTCAGGCGTAACAGGACTGTTCAATAGCATGTCATCATTAAAATAGACAAAATGTTCTGACAGTCCCTTGATGCGATGCATGTGCAGTTCGATGGTGCACGAGTTAAATGTCGGCAGACATTCTGAGGGGATATAGTCTTCGTGTTTGACAAGTACCAACTTGGGACATTCGGCATTAATCCAGTCAGGAAATTTCCCATTAGTAATGAGATATACCTTGTTAACCCATGGTGCGTATTGCTCGACAGCTCGGAACCAGTACCGAAATATGTTCATATCTCGGAATCTGGCCATTGATTTCTCTCCCGTGGCTGTTTGTTTGTAGCGTGTATATTGCTTCTGCCATTCGGGGTCATTGGAGTCTAACCATGTAACAACAAAATCAATTTTTATATCTTTCATTTTTACGAGGCTGTATGCTTTAGTCGGTTAGCGTGGAACTTTTTGGATTCTATAATCTCTTGCAAAGATATGAATAAAATATGAAATAGCCAACATTTATGTCAACTTTCTTTGTAATTTTTGTTTTAACGTGAAAAATTGAACAAATAATTTGTATTTCTAAAGTATATTTTTTATCTTTGCAAAGCAATAACTTAGAGTGACTATGAAGACTATTGGTTTAGACGAGCTGAGATCAATTCAGTTGGATTTACTACAGAAGACTGCCGATTTTTGCGAGCATAACGGTCTGCGATACTTTTTGTGCGGAGGAACGCTCATTGGTGCCATTCGTCACAAAGGATATATTCCTTGGGACGACGATATAGATATCGCAATGCCCAGGCCAGACTACGAACGGTTCATAAAGATATTTAACAAACCTGATAATTATTGTCAGGTCGTGAGCTTGGAATCAAACCCTGATTATGCATGTTCCTTTGCGAAAGTGTATGACAATCGGACAGTTCTGAAAGAGCTTCACTATCAAGGTTTGCATTATGGAGTTTACATTGACGTTTTTCCAGCCGATGGTGTGAAAAGCGTTATGCAGGTACATAAAATAAAGATCCTTCACCGACTTCTTAACACCAAGAAGGCGAACTTTAGTCGTAGAACCATTTCCAAAAAGATCATCAATACTTTCGGAAAATTATTGTTGCTGCCGTTTTCTGCCCATCAGATTGCAACAAGGATGGACAATGTGGCGCGCAGATATCCGTTGGGTTCTGTACCCAGAGCCGGTGTGATAGCCAATCCTTTCGGACCCGGTGAGATCGTTGACAAGTCAGTCTTTGACAGCGAGATATACAAAGAGTTCGAAGGTCATCAGTTCCGTGTTCCTATAGGATATGATACCTGGCTCAGAAGTGTTTATGGCGATTATATGCAGTTGCCGCCGGTAGAGCATCGGGTCACACATCACACTTTTGAGGCATGGTGGATAGAAGGCGTTAATGAATAAAAATTTTTTCCTATGAATATAGCTTTAATTATAGCAGGCGGGTCAGGTAATCGAATGGGGCAGGACATTCCCAAGCAGTTCATGTATGTTGAGAATGCACCTATCATCATCCATACTCTCCAATGCTTCCAGCAGCATCCTGACATAGCAGCTATTGCCGTAGTCTGCCTGAATGGATGGGAGACCGTTTTACAGAGTTATGCCAATCAGTATAGCATCACAAAACTGAAGCACATCTTCCCAGGAGGCAACTCCGGAATGGAGTCCATACATAACGGGATATTCGGTTTGAAGGAGGCAGGATATGCTGATGATGACTTGGTGTTGATTCACGATGCGGTTCGTCCCCTGTTGTCACAAGATATCATCAGCAGCAATATTGCTATATGCAAGGCGTATGGCTATGCCATCACGGGCATCAAATGCCGTGAAGCCATCTTGGAGAGCGAAGATGGCTTTTCGTCCAGTAAGAGTATACCTCGCGATATGCTGGTTCGAACCCAGACGCCACAGACCTTCCGGTTGAAGAACATCATCGAGGCTCACAAGGAGGCTGAGGCTAAAGGTATTACGGACTCCGTCGCTTCGTGTACGCTGTGCGCTGAGTTAGGGAATCGGGAAATGCATATTGTCCCAGGGTCTGAAAAGAATATCAAGGTAACTACTGTAGAAGACCTTGAAATACTGAAAGCCTTGATGCACACCTCAAAAGACCAGTGGCTGAAATGAAAACGTATCGCGACGATATCCTGCAAATCTTCAGTGAGGATCTGCCTTTGGGAGACCTCACAGGTGCGAACATTCTCATAACGGGTGCGACAGGGTTAATTGGCAGCACACTGGTTGAAGTGCTCATGTCTAATCCGCACCGCGATTATAGTGTATATGCTGCTGGACGGAATATGGAAAGAGCCCGTAGGCGATTTGCAGAATATGCTGCTGTTGATTCCTTCCATATCATGTCCTACGATGTCATGTCACCGCTCCAGAGTACTGTCCGGTTCGACTATATCGTTCATGCGGCCAGCAATGCAAGTCCCAATACTTTTGTGCATAGTCCGGTTGAAATCGTCAAGGCCAATATCTTAGGAGTTTCCAACTTGGTAGAATATGGCTTGCACCATGGTATGAAGCGATTCTTATATGTCTCTTCTGGCGAGGTGTATGGCGAGGGCGACGGCCGTATCATAACCGAAGACTATAGTGGCTATGTCGATTGTCTAAGCCCCCGTTCCTGCTATCCGTCGTCAAAGCGGGCCGCCGAGACGCTCTGTGCTTCCTATGCTTCGGAATATGGTGCTGATTGCGTGATAGTCAGACCGTGTCATGTCTATGGACCTCATTTCACAGAGTCGGACAATCGTGTTTATGCGCAGTTTATCAGAAACATCCTCAAGGGCGAGGATATCGTCTTGAAGAGTTCTGGCCAGCAGCTTCGTTCCTGGTGCTATGTGGTCGATTGTGTTTCAGCGCTTTTGCATGTGTTGCTGAAGGGAACGTCGGGCGAAGCCTATAATATTGCCGATCCGTCGTCTGTGTTGACTATCAGACAGTTGGCCGAAATGTTGTCGGAAATCGGAAACCGAAAGGTCGTTATGGAAGTACCCTCAGAAGCAGAAAAAAGCGGATATAACCCAGTTTCCAAGTCAGTCTTCTCGGTCGACAAGCTGGAGGCACTTGGATGGAAAGTTTCCGAAGATATGAGCGATAAGATGCGTAGAACGGTTGAGTGTTTAAGAAATAGCTAAAGAATATGGCAAGTTGGTACGATAAATACATGACAATCTACGGCAAACCGTTCAGTGAGGTGCCGCAGCAGGTGATAGACGAGACGCGCGAACGTTTGGCTCGCTTGCAGAGCCCGGAGCCGTTGGCGTCTATAGTGGTCATCGCTTATAATGAGGAGACACATCTTCAAGCCTGTTTGTGGGCCATTAGCGAGATACAGTGCAAGTATCCCGTAGAGATTATAGGTGTCGACAATGACTCTAAGGACCGGACTGCAGAGATTTACGAGAAGTCGGGCATTCCTTACTTTACGGAATACCAGCACTCGTGTGGCTATGCACGTCGTTGCGGCTTGCAACATGCCAAGGGGCGCTTCTACTTCGACGTAGACAGCGATACGCTATATCCTCCTCATTATTACGAGGTTATGCTGGACCACCTGTTGAAGCCGGGTGTCAGTTGTGTGTCGGCCACTTGGAGCTATTTCCCTGACGAGAACCATAGCAAGTTGAGCCTGAGACTCTTCGAAATGTCGCGCGACTTGTTCCTATGGATTCAGCACTTCAAGCGGCCGGAGCTCTCCGTGCGAGGTCTGGTCTTTGCCTACAATGCAGACTATGGCCGCAAAGAACCCTACCGGGTTGACATCATCCGGGGCGAAGACGGCTCTATGGCCTTCAATCTGAAGAAGTATGGTAAGATTGTCTTTGTCCGCGACCGCCGCTGTAAGGCCATCACGGGTTATGGCACCATAGGCAACCAGTCAATGTGGCAGAGTTTTGTGGAACATGTCAAGGTGCAGATGAAAGGCATTGGCCGTATCTTCCACAAGACAGCACATTATGAGGATGCAGAGGACAACCTGGTAAAAAACAAATAAATGGCTGAATGGAGCTATACACGGCATATAGGTTCCTGGTCAGAATTAGAAGACTGAAATGGCTGTGGTGGTCATTGGTGCTTCTTGCCGTGCTTGGTTATTCGGGTCAGCAATTATATGTTTTCGTTGACAAGAAGTTTATGGTGGCAGAAGAGTTGCCTGCTTACCATATCGGTCCTCGTCCTGATGATGATACGTTGCGGGTGGCAGTGATTGGGGACAGTTGGGCCGAGTACCATATGACGCTGGAGTGTGATACCATTTTCTGTCGCTTTGCCAAAAGACTCACTTCCCGTCCCGTGAAGTGTTTCTCGATAGGTCACAGTGGTAAAACCACCAAGGAAATCTATTACGAGATGTTTGCTGACCATACCGTGGAACACGCATGGGAGCGCGACCGTTGTTCCCAGCCGTTGATAGAGCAGCACCCAGACTATTGTATCCTCATGGCAGGAATCAATGATATGCGTCTCTTTATGACCCGGAAGTACTATGTAGGTAATTACCGCCTGATGCTCAATTTGCTGATACAGAACGGTATTCGGCCGGTAGTCATGGAAATGCCGGATGTTGATTTTAAGTATAACCACGAAAACCGTAAATTCTTTAGACGGTGGAAGATGAACATGGTGTCTTTCTTTACTGGAATCGACTATAGTTGTGCTCAGCTTTACCGGGATGCCATGACAGCGATGCTTAAGGAAACGGGACTTGACCAGAAGGTCCTGTTCATCCCCATGACAGCCTGGAATGCCGGTGGTGTCGAAGCCTGGCCGCAGAACTTCCTGGACGACCGGTTCCACCTGAACCTGGACGGCTATCATGTGCTGGATTCGTGTATGGCTGTTGATATTGTGAAGGATTATCAGAATAGAAACAAAATTAAATAGTAATTGTATATGGAGAATAAAAGAATTTTAACTTATGACTATCTGCGTGGATTTGCCATGCTTTCCATCGTTATCGGTCACCTGTTGTATTATTCTGGGCGAGCTTCGGGCTCACTGGTTTTCCAAATCTGTGATACGATAGAGATTCCGGTCTTTATGTATATCAGTGGTTTGCTGGCTCATATCTCTGTCGACCGCTATGGTTTCAGGAAGCTGATTGCCACCAAGGTCGTGCGACTGCTCTTTCCGCTCTTCTCGTTCTACGTTATTTGGAGCTTGTGGGACTCTTCCCTCTGGTTGGGCTTTTGGACAAAGGAGTTTAAAAATGGCTATTGGTTCATGCTGGTGCTGTTTGAGCTGATGGTGACGTTGTCTTTTGTGAAACAGGTCTCTATGCGTTTCAACGTCAAGTCTGTTTATGTCAATACGGTCGTTTATGCTTTTGTTATATTACTCTGTTTCCTGTTGAAGGATGGATGGATTAACACCCTGTTTTGCTTAAAACTGTATTTGCATTACTACCCGTTCTTTATGATGGGCTATTATTCCTATAGACTCGACAAGTTTCTGCTGATGAAGTATGCGCCGTTCTATCTTCTCGTCTATGTCTTGGCTTTCTTGTGTATGGATGGTCAATGGAGAGGACCGGCAAAATTAGTATGCAATCTGTTCAGCCTCTTATTCTTGTTGTCACTCTTCTCCTCCAGCTTCCAGCCATTGAAGAAAGTGTTTGCCGAGGTGGGCATCAATTCCCTGCAAGTGTATATGATTCACTTCTTCCTGCTCTTCCCTTTGCTTAAGGTCCTGCCTGTAGTGGAAAATAGATGGTTGGAATTTCTTTACTATACAGTAGTGGCTACGGCTATTATCTTTGTGACCATTGCTTTCTCTAAGTTGCTGATGAAAAACAAATGGCTGGCCATGCTCCTCTTTGGTGTCCGACCTAAGAAAAAGATCGCTTGACAATGAAGAAGGTCTTATTGTATATAGCAATAGCCATACTGGTATTGGTTTTGGGCGGATTGTTAGCCGTCTATCGCTCCGTCGTGTGCATTCAGCTTCCTCATGGTGCTGTCATGCATGTCCTTCCGACCTGGAAGAGCAGTCGGGTTCATAGTGCGGTCATCTTGTGTCCGGGAGGAGGCTTTGGCTTCCAGGAGAGTTGGCGTGAGGGATATATGTGGTTCCCGTTCTTCTTCCTCCAAGGCTACACGGTGGCCTTGCTGGAATACAGATTGCCGAATCATGATGTCCGCGTTCCTATGACGGATGGAGAAGACGCTGTAAAGGTGATGAAAGAACATGCTGACGAATGGAATTATGCCAAGGACGGTGTGGGAATGATGGGTTTCTCAGCAGGTGGACATGTCACCTCGTTCCTGATGGTGAATGACAGTGTGGTCGCTCGTCCTGATTTTGCCATTCTGTTCTATCCTGTCATATCGATGCAGGACGGATTGGCGCACGAAGGGACCCGTAACAACCTGTTGGGTGAACATCCGTCAGCGTCGTTGAAAGATTACTATAGCAATGAGCTTCATGTGTCGGGGAATACTCCTCCTGCCTACATTGTAGTGTGTACCGATGACAGCATTGTCAGCCCTCGGAATGCATGGCGCTTCTATGAAGCGATGCGTGCCAAGTCACGTCCCGTCACGCTTCGGGAGTATCCCACCGGTGGCCATGGCTGGGGCTATCGGCTTACCTTTGCCCATCATCGCCAGATGGTGAGAGACCTTGCCGAATGGCTGGAGAACTATCAGCAACAAAAGGATGATCATTAGAGAAGTGAGACTATGAGAGATTACAGATTTGACGTCGCCCGTGTAGTATGCATGACCTATATTATTGCTTTCCTGCATCTCTATGCATACGTATATCCACAAGGGCGATATGCCTTTTATATACCTGCATGTGGTATGCTGGCTAATGCCTGCCTCGGGTTGTTCACCTTTATCTCCGGCTATCTGCTCGGTCGGAAATACCAGTTTGGTAACGATGGAAATACGGCTGTATGGGCATTCTATAAGAAACGCTTGTTGCGAATCATTCCATTGTTTTGGCTGGCTTCCATTGCATTGTGGATGATTGGCTATAATGATGCGGAGGCTACTGCGAATGGACTGTTGTGCGTCTCTCCTTTCGTGACGCCCACGCCCAGGACGTTGTGGTATATCCCAGTCATTATGTGGTGCTATCTGCTGACTCCGTTGATCTCGAGGTCACGTGTGAGGTGGCGGGTGCTTAGCTGTCTCTTCATTTTCGGCCTGCTTGTCGTCGCCCGACTGTTGTTCCCATCCATAGATAATCGCTTCATATTCAATGTGTTCTTCTATTTTGTCGGTGTGGTGTCCGCTGCTTGTTTTGACTGGAAGTTTTCGTTCAGACATGGCACTGTCATCAAGACGCTCGTCGTTTGGGGATTCATCGTCATCGTTGCCGTACTCTTACATGCATCATTATTAAACAGTGCCGCTGCACAAATGGTGCTGGGGGCAATAGGCGTTTTTGCCATTCTTTTCGTCTGTGATGCCATCAGCAAACTGTTTTTCGACAGTCGACCGCAACATCAGAATGCCTTTCAGTCTCTTGGCGGTTGGGTAATCGGCATTGTCAGCTATGCCAGCATGGCCTGCTATATGTTCCACAGGCTTTTCTATTGGGCTGCCGAGCAGGTCTGGAACCCTGCCGATGCCTCCGTCAAGTGGCTCTTTATGGCGGGTTTGGTGTTTCCTGTGATAATCGCTTTGTCGTACGCCATACAAAAGCTTTATGACCATTGTCGTCTTTGAGATATAAATACGAACATAATATTTGGATATTTTTGAAAAAGTGACTATCTTTGCACCCAAATTAAAATAAAATTATGGATATAGCATTCCTGCTAAACGAATATTTCCATGGTGCAAATGACACCTCAATAGACGTCTTTGACGCACAGACGCTTAATAAGGTCTACAAGGATGTCATCCATACATTGACTTCTCACTTAGAGATTGAAGTCAGTGTGCTTCAGGCTTTGAGCTATTGCCTCTATGAAATCATGGACAATGTCCATATTCATTCAGGCAAGCCCTTAGGTACAACCGTGACACATTACGACAACCAGAGTCATGAGCTGCGAGTGTTGATAGCCGACGATGGCATTGGCATTAGAGCTTCGCTGGCCGAAAACCCTAAGTACAAAGATGTTTCAGAGGCAGAAGCTCTCATCATGTGTCTTAAGGATAAAATAACAGACGGAAAAGGCATGGGCTTCGGACTATATACCACATCCCGTTTGATAGAGCGCATTGGTAAGGAATTCATCATACATTCCGGCAGTCATAAGCTCATAACCAAAGATGGCCGGACCTCGGTAGTAAAGAACGGTTTTTGGGGAGGAACCCTCATTTATATGGTCATCGGAACAGCAGATGAAATTGACCCAAACCAAGTTGTCGACCATCGGACTGATGTTACCGAAGAATATAATGAAGCATTTGTAGAATCTGGAGAATTAGAAACGCTATGGTAGAATTTAAATTTATAGAGTACGGAACGGATTTTGGTACGCGAGACATGGGACAGAAACTCCGTCAGAAACTAATACCGCTCATCAATGGAGAAGAGAAGGTAGTTTTAGACTTTACAGGAGTCAATGTCGTCTCGAACTCTTTTGCTGATGAATGTATTGCCAAATTACTGTTGGAAATGCCACTTGATGAGCTTAAGAAGCGTACGACATTCCGCGGACTTAACCCCATGGCAGAACGCAGCGTACTGGTTGCTCTACAGCGCAGATACAAGTTCATGCAGGCTTCTGACTCTTTATGAATAAGTGGCACTTATCGCCAAATAAGGCAGGGTTATTGAGGAATAACCCTGCCTTATTGGACTTCGCAGGGTATTGAAAAACTCCGGACGTTTTAAAAAATACTCCGGAAGTTTT
>JAFUVZ010000002.1 GCA_017471185.1 Bacteroidaceae bacterium | reverse complement strand
GCAGTCGATGGCCGAGAGCCAACGTATTGCAAAGGAAGGTGGCGAAGTAGCACGCGAAGCACGCGAGACGATGGAACGCCGTCTTGGCAGAAGCGTTGTTTCTTCTGAGCGTGCATCAGACTACATAAGGCCAATTGAGGACAAAGGGCAGAACACTCTGCCCAAGGAGGACGAATAAGTCATAGTCACAGATATACGCCCCGGCCTTGTCAATACGGCAATGGCAAAAGGCGAGGGCCTCTTCTGGGTGATGCCCGTCGAAAAGGTTGCCAGCCAGATCAGTGCAGCCATTCGCAAGCGCAAGTCTAAAGTCTATGTCACGAAGCGGTGGCACGTTCTCGCCATTATCAACAAGAATTTACCATTTCTTGTTCTATGTTTGCCAAATAACGAATATTCGCTTTGATGACTTTTCTTTCGTGATGATTATGAGATTGGCCTGTCGTATCTGCTAATTCATTACATTTGCAGCAGGAAAAATAATGTCTTGTAAGATTATGAAAGAACTGATTGGCGAGGCGTTAGGCACCTTTATCCTGACCCTCTTTGGCTGCGGCTCTGTGGCTGTGGCCGTGCTGTTTGGCGAATATGGCAGTATTTTCCAGATTGCCATCGTGTGGGGACTTGCCGTTACTTTGGCCATCTATGTCACACGTCATCTTTGTCCTGCCCATCTGAATCCAGCTGTTTCTGTGGCGATGGTGGTTGGAAAGCGTATGCCCGCCGGCAAGTTGCCCGGTTATCTGCTGGCACAGTTCATTGGCGCTTTCCTGGCTGGTGGCTTGCTCCTGCTATTGTTTAATCCGTCAATAGAGGCCTATGAACTGGCTCACGGCATTGAGCGTGGCACGGCTGCTTCGGTCGATACGGCACGTATGTTTGGCGAGTATTATCCTAATCCAGGCGATGCCAGTGTGGCGACGGTTTCTATGTCACTTGCCATAGCTGCCGAGGCTGTGGGTACTTTTGTACTGGTATTGTTCATCTTCTGCTTTACGGAAGATTGCAATGTTGGCCGTCCTGACAGTAATATCGCTCCTTTGTTCATAGGCTTGACCGTTTCTATCTGCATCACGCTCATCGCTCCTCTTACCCAGGCTTGTTTCAATCCTGCACGAGATTTCGGTCCCCGAATGGTGGCTTGGCTCGGAGGGTGGGGCAATGCTGCTTTTCCTGATGCTTCAGGCGGTTTCTTCTTCGTCTATATCTTAGGACCTGTGCTGGGTGGCGTCATTGCCACGCTTTTCTTCCTTTATGTGCTGGAACCAGCCATGAAGAAACGTTGAACATGAATATAACCAATTAAAGTTTCGCAAGTAATGAAAACCCCGTATGGAAACGGCCTGAAAGGCCAAGGAGCGATTAGCCAACGCCCTGGGCTGGGAGCTTACTGGCCTTTCAGGCCGTCAATATTAGCTTGCGAAACTTGAATCAATTAACCAATAAAGAGATGAAGACAAAATTATTACTTGTAGGAGGATTCCTCGGAGCCGGAAAGACTACCCTGTTGTGGGAGACGGCGAAACGACTGATAGCTCAAGGCAAGAAAGTGGCCTTGATTACTAACGACCAGGCACCTGAACTGGTTGACAGTGCTTTGCTGCAGCATGAAGGACTGGAAGTAGCAGAGGTGAGTGGCAGCTGTTTCTGCTGCAACTTCCCTGGATTTGCCGATGCCATCAAGCAATTGAGGCTGAAGGCTGCGCCGGATGTGATTATCGCTGAGCCTGTTGGCAGTTGTGCAGACCTTTCGGCTACAATTATTCAGCCTTTGAAGAAGTTCTATCAGGCTGACCTGGAGGTGGCTCCTTTTACCGTGCTGGCTGATCCTGCTCGTCTGGGTGCTATCCTTAACGGTGAAAACGGAGGTTTGCATCCCGATGCGGCATACATCTATCACAAGCAGCTGGAAGAGAGCGATATCATCCTGCTCACCAAGACGGATGCATACGATGACGCTGAGATAGCTCAGCTGCAGATTAAGACTGCCGCTGAATTCTCTGGTTCTAATGTCCGCAAGGTAAGTTCCGTTTCTGGCGAAGGTATAGACGAATGGCTGGCTGATGCCTTGTCCCGCACAGATGCCGGCAAGCGTTTGCTTGATATTGATTATGATATATATGCTCATGGCGAGGCTGTGCTGGGGTGGTTGAACGGTACGCTGATTGTCAAGGGCGCAGAGACTGACTGGGATGCTTTTGCCAATAAGTTGCTCAATGCATTGGACCGGCAGTTCAAGCTTCGCAACGCAGGCATCGGTCATGTGAAAGTGATCGTAGAGAATGGCGCGAAATACACCGTTGGCAATCTGGCTGGTGATGGCAAACTCACCATCCGTCACAGTGCGGGAACAAGTGACGAGGCGAAGGTGATTGTCAATGCCCGTGTGGAGATGTCGCCTGAGTCATTAGACAGCTTGGTACGTGAAACCCTCTCTGCCCAGTTGGGTGACAACTTGACTGAAAGTGTATTGGCTTGGAAATACCTGATGCCTGGCCGTCCTAACCCTACCCATCGCTTTACTGAAATTGTTTAACTGTGATGAGATAAGTGTGCGTATGTATGCTCTTTATCAGTTCATTCTGACCGACCAGAATAATAAATAAGCTCTTATGAAATATGTTCAAACCCTGTTGGCAGGCATGGCGATAGCCATGTCTGCCCCGCAGATTGTGTCTGCGCAAAAAAGTGGATTCTCCTATAATTACTATGGTTTTGTGCGCAATGATATCTTCTTGAGTAAGCGCCAGAGCCAGACCAATACTTCACCATCGGCGTTGGCGCTGAACTTCTTTCGTTGAAGATGCGTGACAAGACAGAGATGGGTAATAAGGTGAACGAGCGTTTTACCACCATCAGTGCGGAGGCTCATGTGAAGTATAAGAAGGATAAGTTCCTGATTGCTGCAAAGAGCTTCCTTACCAGTAACATGACGATGCTCAATACCCTGGGTGGCTATGGCGTAAGCAGTGTGGATAGCCGTACTGGCAAGCGTGAATATAGTCCGTTACGTATTTCCCACAGTTGGCTGAATATCGGTTATGGAACAGACTGGCGACTGAATTTCTTAGGTGGATATGCCAAGAACTTCGGCGCATCAAAAGCCGTGAGCGAACTTACAGGCATGGGTACCAACATTGACCAGACACTTACTGGTGTGATAGGACTCAGCCGAACCTGGTCACACTTGAAGTTAGGACTGGAGTATAATACAACCACGGCATGGTATGGCTCCAACACATCGAAAGGACGTGTGGACAATACGCATGCCGTGACTAATCATCGCCTGATGTTTACCACTCAGTACAATTTCTAATCTTCTGAGGCTGCTATTTGCGGAACAATCTTGGGGCGAGGTCTTTCAGGTTGTTCTGCCAGGTAGCCGAGATATGGAATCCCGAAGTGGGGAATATCATGCAACTACTATGATTGGCTCTACATCACCCAGTCCAATGAGGAGTGAACAGCCGTAATTACGACAACCGCCATCAACAATATTATTTCAACAGTTTCATAATCTCAGCTTTAACCACCGGCTCCATGATGGCGTAGCCCTCCAGGTTAGGATGAACACCATCCATAGAAACAGTAAGTGGCAACGCGTCATTCTCGTCCTTCATGAGATTGAACAGGTCAATGTAAGTGATTCCGTTCAGACGTGCGTAGGTTTCCAGCATAGAGTTGATATCCTTAATCATTTTCGTAGAATCGGTGATTTCCTTACGCCAGGGATATTCTGCAGCTGGCAGGATGCTTAGGATGATAGGCTGAATGCCATGGGCCTGAGCCAGTTCTACCATGGAGATAATGTTACCTGCGATATGCTCGGACGGTACATACTTGTCATTACGGGCAACATCATTTGTACCTGCCATGATGACTACCACTTTCGGATGAAGATTCAGCACGTCTGCACGGAATCTCGCCAGCATCTGGGCTGTTACCTGACCGCTGATGCCACGACCGGCGAAATTGTTCTCTGTAAAGAACTCACTGTGCATGCGAGCCCAGTTGTCAGTGATGGAATTACCCATAAAAACAGCAACCGGAGTGCCGGCAGTCTTGTTGGCTTCTGCGTAACGCTCATAGTTTGCCCAGGTCTTCAAGTCATTAATGTCAATGCTTTGGGCGTAAGCTTTTGGCAGAAAAGACACCGTCATCATGATTCCAATGAGGACGGCATACATCATTGTTACATAATAATTCTTCATAACAAATAGTTTATTGATTCCGCGTGTAAAGATAGGTATTATTTTAGAACAACAGCACTAAAAGATAAAAAAACTGCTTAGAAAGTTTGAAGTTCGGATAAAAAGCCTTAACTTTGCAGCCGAAATTTTGCTCATAATAGTTGTTTTGGATGGTTCCGTAGCTCAGCTGGATAGAGCAACAGCCTTCTAAGCTGTGGGTCCCGCGTTCGAATCGCGGCGGAATCACAAAACAGATAATCAGGCGTTTACGTGATGTAAATGCCTGATTTTTTTATGCCAAAATGGGTGTCAGTGTCGGATACATCATTCAGGCATCAGGAGATGTCGTACTTTTATTGATTTTTTCCTGAAGATGTTCATGGATATAAAAGTCCATATCCTTGACTCCACAATAAAAATCAGAAAGAACAGACATGTCATCTGTTCTTTCGTTAGTCAGATTGTGCCTGATTGCACTCATACGGTTGCCTGGGCTTTATCATCAGCGTAATCAGGCTCGCCATAAACACCCTTGTATTCTTCATACAAGTCATCAGCATAAACACCTGTAATAACAGTGTCTTTTTCTTCAATACCTAACATAGCCTTTGTTTTTGGTTTAATAATCTATAATCAATTACATTGTAAAATGGCGAGTTAAGAACTCTTGAAACTTAAATAATTAGAATTCTTTTCCTTCAAACAATGCTCCGCTACTGGTTGACGAACTGTGTTTGCCTCCAGCATTGAAGATGTAGCTGAGAGAGAATACGATGTTCGGATACTTAGGACGTACCCAGGTCTCGGAACGCAGGTAGTCACTGCTACGTCGATTGTAGTACTTAGCCGTATGGAATACATCGTTGGCAACGGCCGCAAACGCTACCTTGCCGTTAAACAACTGCTGGCGGAAAGCAAGGTTGAAGTAGGCATAGCCGTGTTCCTTTCCTTGCGTCAGGTTCTTAGGACCGATGAAATGACCGTCGAGTTGTATCTTGGTATCTTTGCCCAGAGAAACGGCGTTGATCCAACCCAACTGGAAAGAGAAACCGTCAGCGTCAGAACAACCAATGTGCTTCGCTTTGAAGTTATACTGGTAGATGCTGCCGTTCAAGGTGGTGGTCCACCAATTGGTTGCCTTCGCAACGCCGTTGAATTCCAGTCCTTTTTCAATCTGGCGGCCTGCGTTCACATTACGGTCGAGAGTGACTCCAGGTTCGTATGCCTCACGTACCCAATCCACCACATCCTTACGATGGCGGTAGAAGCCTCCGAATGAAATGCTGTGACCGCCGTCGAAAGAATTGCGGTAATTCAATTCAATGGAGTTGATGAATTCAGGACGTATATCCGTACTACCGATCTTACGGGTATAATAATCTTCGTAAGTAATATAAGGCTCTGTCTGCCAGATGCCAGGGCGGTTAGTGCGCCTTGAATAGCCTAAGGTGAAGATGCCGCCTTTACCCAAGTTATAAGAAAGGTGGGCTGAGGGGAAGAGGTCTGTCCGGTTTTTGTCAAGACTGCCTCCTGGAACGGTTATATCCACCAGGTCAATTACATGTTCAGCACGCAGGCCGGCGTCAAACTCAAACTTTCCGAACTTATCGTTTACCATTGCGTAAAGAGCGTGAATCTGACGTCGGTAATAGAAAGGAGCATGCAGGTCATCCTGCCAGATGAATTGCTCTTGACCTCGGTCCCAATACTTGATGTTATAATCGCCGTGTTCGCTATATGTGGAGTAAAAATAACCGCTCTCGAAACTGCCAGTCTTGCTATAGCGGTTCCGGTAAGTGGCCGTGAAGTCGCTGTCCCAGTGATGTTCCGCTTCATAGCCTCGTGTGCCTTCATAGCGTTTTCCCGACAGGTCAAACATATTACTCTCGGTATATTCCAATGAATACCAGTCGTAACGGAAACGGCTTACCGCACTCAAGTCGCTTCGCTCGTTAATCTTCCAGTTCCAGGTCAAGCTGGCTTGAAAGAAATCTTTCATCAGCAAATAGCGGTCATGGCTGTTATAGGTAGCATCGTTGAGCACCTCGTCACCTTGCAGGCGCAGCTCGTCATAAAGCATATCGCCGCCGCGTCTGAATTTGGTCTGACCGCTTTGCAAGTCAAGTGAGAGGTTGTGATGCTTGCCGTCATTATACTGCCAGCCTGCCTTACCTATCAGCGATTGATTCTGACTGAAACGAGTTCCGTCTGATTCAGAAGTGGTTGTGAAATCATCCACAATGGTCTTCTTGGCTTGCTGGAAGTTACTTTTTCCTTTGATATGGGTACCTGTGCCTCCAATATAGAAAGTGTTTTTACCCTTGCGGTAATTCAGTAAGCCATCAACTGTCCAGGTACCCAATGTGCCAGCCGAAGCGTTGAGCATACCACTCCAGCCGTCACCACTTGTACGCTTGGTGGTGATGTTGATGATGCCTACATCGCCCTCAGCCCTATAGCGGGCCGAAGGGGTGGTGATAAGTTCGATATCTTCGATAGAAGCCGCAGGAATTTGCTGAAGCGCCTGGGTGCCGGTTAGCGGACTGAGCTTGCCGTCAACATACACCAGAAAGTTGCTGCTGCCTCGGAATGTTAATCCTCCGTCGGCATCCACCTGTACAGATGGAGTGTTGGCGAGGATATCTACTGCCGTACCGCCGGATGCTGTAACAGAAGTTGATCCGCTGATACGCTGTCTGTCAAGTTTATAGACAATCTGATTCTTTTCCCCTACTACAGTCACTTCAGAAAGGCCTGTAGCCAGTTCGTGCAGCTGGATGGTACCCAAATCAACGGTCTGACCGCCTTTAACGGTCAGCTTCTCGCTTATATAAGGGTCATATCCCATCATGCGAATCATAACGAGAATATCGCCGGATGGAACTTTCTCAACGGTGAACGTTCCGTCGGTCACCATACCTGTGGCCACAATCTTGTCGTTAAGGTCTGTTACGATGACATCGGCATAATCTACCGACTGCCCGGAAACAGAATCCACCACTTTACCTTTTATAATGACAGTAGATGCTGCATAGAGCGCACAATGTACGTTCAGCAGCAGCACCCACAATAATAGTTTCTTCATGATATCCTTTTCCTCGTGAATGGAGATAAATGTTGTCAGAACTGAACGGTAGGAGCCTGGCTTGCCCCTGCATCAGCCTCGAAGTATGCGCGTTGCGTGAATCCCAGCATACCGGCAAAGAGATTGCGAGGAAACGTGCGGATAGTCGTGTTGTACTTCTGAGCCTCTTTATTGAATGTAGTGCGAGCCACATTGATACGGTTCTCGGTGCCCTCAAGCTGAGCCTGCAGTTCCTTGAACTGCTCGTTAGCCTTCAGATCAGGATAATTCTCTGAGATAGCGATAAGTCTGCCTAATGCAGAAGTGATTTCACCTTGTGCCTGCTGGAATTCCTGCAGCTTCTCTGGTGTCAGGTTAGAAGGGTCAACGGTAATGGAAGTGGCCTTGCTACGTGCGTTTACCACTGCTTCAAATGTTGACTGCTCGTGCTGTGCATAACCCTTAACCGTATTAACCAGGTTAGGAATGAGGTCTGCACGACGCTGATACTGGGTCTCTACGTTTGCCCAAGCTGTGTTTACGCCTTCATCAAGGCCAACCATGCCGTTATAGACTCCGATGAGCCAAAAGGCGATTACTGCGATGACTGCAAGCAGTCCGATAGTTGATTTCTTCATCTTATTATTAGTTTTTAATTAAATTTGTCTTTAGCTTCAATAGCCTTATTATACTCCTCCGTCTCCTTGGGGACACCTCCCCTACGTAGGGGAGGAATAAAAGGACACCGTTTAGAAGTGGGAACCTGCGCCTCCTCCGCCACCCATACCACCGCCAAAACTACCGCCGATAGGCCCGCTGAAGCCACCTCCTCCGCCACCTATGATAATAGGGCCTCCGTCATTGTCGATGTTCCTGGTGCTGTCGTATGCTGTGCGTCTGCGCTTCACGGTATGTCCGCAATTGGCGCAGATGTATGTTATCTCATAAGTCCTGACGCCTCTCTTGTAATACAGTAATTTAGAGGAATCCTGCTCGAGCATATACTTGCCACACTGAGGACATTTGCGTTGCCTGCGTGCGGAAAGCCAGGCAAAAAACATCAAGATACCAGGGAATCCTAAGGTAAATGCCAGGAATGTAAGCAAACGGAAGCCACCGCCTGATTTTTCCTCCTCTTTCTCCATAGAGCCGTCGAGCCTGCCTACTACCTGTGCCATACCTGAAACCATACCTTCATCCCATTTGTTCTCATTCAAGTATGGTAACATGTATTTCACTTGTATTCGCTTACAGATTGCGTCAGGCAACACACCTTCCAGTCCGTAGCCGGTATAGAAATGCACTACACGTTGGTCTATCACCAGCAATACCACAAGTCCGTTATCCTTGCCTTTCTTACCCACACCCCAGCTATTGAGCAGTTCATGACAGAAATCAAAAGCCTCCACTTCGCCAATAGACGGTAGAGCTGCCACAACAGTCTCAATGCCAGTCTGCTCCTCCAGACGGTAAAGCATAGCGTCAATACTGTCAGTGGCTGCCTGAGAGAGGATTCCAGAAGGATTGCACACATATTTCGTGCGGTCCTGTAGATGAACCTTGGGCAGGTTATCCGGAGTGAAGACCTTCTGTGCCTCTATACTGAGGCAGCAGCACAGCCCAATCAAACATATAATAAGTCGTTTTGTCCTCATAATATAAAGTTTGTTTCACGCCACTAAGATACACAAAAAAATCCTTACCTGACGTATTTTGCTAAGAAATTCTGCACCTTGGCGGTATATTCTTCGGGATGATCGAAGTAGGAGCGTGCATGTTGAGAACCCGGAGCCAGCCATATTTCCTTAGGCTCAGGCTTTGCTTCATAGAGTGGGTGCACCATCCAGGTGGGCACGAATGCATCATCGTCACCATGAATGAAGAACATGGGCAGATAGCTTTTTTTTACCATATTCAAGGGAGAAGCCTCGCTGAAAGTCCATCCGTGAAGAATGCCGCACCACCAGCTGGCAATAGGAATGACGAACTGCAACAGACCTTGCTCATGCTGGTCGCCCGACACCTCATCCCATACGCTCGTATAGCCGCAGTCCTCAATGTATGCCTTGACGAAAGGTTTCTGTTCTTCACCGCTGACACACATAGCGGTAGCTGCTCCCATTGAAGTGCCGTGAATCACCATCTGTGTGTCAGCCAGCTTGTTTCCTAAACTATCCTTGGGGGCGAAAATCGCATTAGCCACATCCAGCCATTCAATTACGTCCAGACGGTCAAGCCATCCCATCTGCGCATATTTGCCATCGCTCAATCCGTGACCGTTGAGGTCGGGGAGGAACATATTGTAACCTAAGTCGTGCTGGAACATATAGCCGTATCGCATCATGCGTATCGCACTGTCTGTCCATCCGTGAATGATGAAGGCAGTCTTGTCAGTAGGATGGTTTGCAGCCGCATAGACAGCGTGGAGTCTGCGGCCATCAGCAGCAATGATGAAGGTGTCCTTCAACGCATGACGGGCATTCAGACTATCCACCCAGGCTTTGGCAGGAGGAAGTTCTTCAAACAGCTGCGCATATGCTTTCTCCGGGTTATGGGATGTGTCACGGTTGGGATTCACAAGCATATTTACAGCCATATTGGCGATAACTAACGGAAAGGCGATGATGATAACAAGCAGTACGCCTATCAGAAACCACAATATCCTTTTATTCCTCTTCTTCATTTCCCGCACCTGTTTTTACTGGTAACTCGTAACTATCTCTGCCATATCTCCCAGGCTGCAAAAGCCTGCAGAAGCAACATTTCCAGACCGTTTTTCACAATGGCACCCTGTTGCTTGCCCTTCTTCATAAACAGCGTCTCATCAGGGTTGTAAAGCAAGTCGTAGAGCAAATGCTTTGGAGTCAGCAGTTCGTAGGGTATATCAGGGCATTCGTTAATCTTGGGATACATACCGACAGGAGTGCAGTTTACGATTACGTGATGGCTGTCTATCACTTCCGGCGTAAGGTCTTCATAAGTGATGGTGTTGGCCGACTTCTTGCTTCGCGAAACGTAAATGCTCTCTATGCCTAAGTCCTGCAAGCCACAGAATACCGCTTTCGATGCTCCGCCTGTACCCAGTATCAGTGCTTTCTGGTGATGGTCTTCTACATACGGTTCGATAGACTTTGTGAATCCCAGGATGTCTGAGTTATAGCCTACGAGCTTCGTCTTCTTGCCGTCTCGCACAATCTTGATGACATTCACGGCTCCGATGCGTTTTGCGGTATCTTTATCCAAATCATCCAGCAAAGGAATCACTTGTTCCTTATAAGGAATCGTCACGTTCAGTCCGTTTAGATTGGCGCTCTTTTCCACCACCTCCTTAAACTCTTTGATGCTTGGAATCTCAAAATTCACATATTGGGCATCTATACCCTCAGCCTCAAACTTTTCATTAAAATATCCTGCAGAGAACGAGTGTCCCAGCGGGTAACCGATCAATCCGTAAATGTCCATAATCTTATCTCTTTATAAGTTATTTAATAGCCTCATATAGTGTGCAGATTCCGAAAGTGAGAGTTTCGTATCTCACCTCGCTGAATCCAGCCTGCTTGATCACCCGCTGCATCTCTGCTCCTTGCGGACAAGCCGCTATGCTTTGAGGCAAGTATGTGTAGGCACTGTTGTCTTTTGATATCAGTCTGCCTATCAGCGGAATCACTGTTTTGGAGTAAAGCGAATAAAGCTGCTTCATAGGGAAATGATGCGGGGTAGAAAGTTCAAGTATCACCAGGTGTCCTCCTGGCTTCAATACCCTGCACATTTCTTGCAGACCTTTGTCCAATCCCTCGAAATTGCGTATGCCAAACGCCACCGTTACGGCATCAAACGAGCAGGAAGCCATGGAAAGGCAAGTGCAGTCTTCATGGGCGAAAAAGACCTGCCTTTCCAGCCGAGCTCGCGCTGATTTCTTTTTAGCCACTTCCATCATGCCGTCAGAAATGTCAATCCCTAACAGATAATCAGGTTTCAGCCTCTTGCAGGCAAGAATGGCGAAATCTCCCGTACCTGTGGCCACATCAAGAATCCGCTTCGGCTTTACAGGTTTCAGCCTGTTGATAGCCTTGCGTCTCCAGTAGTGGTCGATGCCCAGCGACAGGGTGTAGTTCAACCTGTCGTAAGCCGGAGCGATGTTGTTGAACATCTTCTCCACCTGCTGGCTCTTGTCGCCCTCAGCCCCGTAGGGTATGATATGGTCGTGGCGGTATTCCAATGATTTACAATACCTTTATGACATTCTCCTCGATGCGCTTCAGCACGTCACCTTCCGCTTCCTCTTTTTGGAATCGCTCACCGGTGATATGTTCATATAGCTCGATATATCGGTCGCTGATAGACTCAACGATTGCGTCAGTCATTTCAGGAACCTGCTGGCCAGCCTTACCCTGGAATCCGTTATCCATCAGCCATTCACGCACAAATTCCTTAGAAAGCTGCTTCTGTGGCTCGCCTTTGGCGAACTTCTCTGCATATCCTTCAGCATAGAAGTAGCGGCTGGAGTCTGGAGTGTGAATCTCATCCATCAGGTAGATCACGCCATCGTGCTTGCCAAATTCATATTTGGTATCCACCAGGATGAGCCCGCGTTTAGAGGCAATCTCTGTACCACGCTCAAACAACGCCAGCGTATATTTCTCTAACAAAGCGTATTCCTCTGGAGTAGCGAGACCTTTTGCCAGGATTTCTTCCTTGGAGATATCAGCGTCATGCTCGCCGATCTCAGCTTTCGTGGTAGGGGTGATGATTGGGGTAGGGAACTTCTCATTCTCCTTCATGCCGTCAGGTAGCTTTACGCCACATATTTCACGCACGCCGCTCTTGTAAGCTCTCCAGGCACTTCCGCAAAGGTAACCGCGCACGATCATCTCTACCGGGAACCCTTCGCACATAACGCCTACCGTCACCATCGGGTCAGGAGACGACAGTTTCCAGTTCGGGCAGATGTCGGTGGTAGCGTCCAGGAATTTAGAAGCTATCTGGTTCAACACCTGTCCCTTGAAAGGGATGCCTTTCGGTAAAATGACATCGAAGGCAGAGATGCGGTCGGTAGCCACCATCACCAGTTTCTCATCATTGATGTTATAAACATCGCGCACTTTCCCGTGATACACGCTTTTCTGCTTCGGGAAATTGAAGTCAGTCTTTGTTAATGCTCTCATTGTTGTTATCTTTAGTTACGGTTTTCTTTTCTTTGTCGAACCTGTCATACGCTTCCACAATGCGTTCCACAAGTTTATGACGCACGATGTCTTTCTTGTTCATCTCAACCACAGAAATACCTTTCACCCCCCTCAGGATGTGCAAGGCCTGTATGAGACCTGAAGTCTGAGAGGCAGGCAGGTCTATCTGCGTGATATCACCCGTCACAATCATTTTCGTATTCATACCCATGCGCGTCAGAAACATCTTAATCTGCTGTGTGGTTGTATTCTGAGCCTCGTCAAGTATCACTACAGCGTCACTCAGCGTCCTGCCTCGCATAAAAGCTAATGGCGCAATCTGGATCACATTCGACTCCATATATTCCTGCAGCTTGGCAGCTGGAATCATGTCTTGAAGCGCATCATACAGTGGCTGCAGATAAGGGTCAATCTTCTCCTTCATGTCGCCTGGCAGGAATCCTAATTTCTCGCCGGCCTCTACAGCCGGACGGCTCAGGATAATCTTGCGTATCTCCTTATTCTTCAACGCCCTCACCGCTAAGGCGATGGCGGTATATGTCTTTCCAGATCCTGCGGGTCCGATGGCGAAGGTGAGGTCATTGCTGTTGAAAGCCTCAACCAGTCTATACTGATTTTCGCTACGGGGTATGATGGGCTTGCCCGTTACGCTGAATACAATCACGTTGCCTGATTTCTCAGCCTGAGGGGCGTTGCCCTTGATGATGTCAATGATCACTTCCTCCTTGAGAGAATTGAACTCGGCGCAGTATGCTTGCAGTTTGATGAGGTTCTCCTCAAAAGCGTGCAGCTCTTCTTCTTCGCCCAGTGCCTTGATTACGTTTCCTCTCGCCACGATGCGCAGCTTGGGATAAAGGGCCTTGATGAGCTGCATGTTGGTGTTGTTCACACCATAAAAAACAATTGGATCTACATCCTCCAGTACAATTACTTTTTCAATCATTCAAACGGTTTTACATTTAGGATGCAAATTTAGCAATTTTACTTCACTTTTTTCACCTTGATGCCACTCTTTTTTTTCGTAATGCGCAAACAATCTTTCCGAAGGGTGTGATTCTCGAAGTCAAACAGCAGGTTAGGGTCAAAATGCTGGTTGTTTACGCGTGTCTCGAAATGCAGGTGCTCGGTTGTCGCCCTGCCGGTTCTTCCTTCCAAAGCCAGCGGAGTGCCAGCCTTTACCTTTTCTCCTTTCTTGACCAGGTTCTTCGAGTTGTGGCTATAGAGTGTCTCCAGACCATTGAGATGGCGCACGATGACACAGTTGCCGTAACCGCTGAAGACTTGTGACATGATTACTTCCCCGTCGAAGGCACAGCGGATGGTATCATTCGGGAAAGTCTTGATGTCCCATCCCGCATGCATCCTCCCGTCTCTGCCACCATAAGGCGATAGGATTTTGCTGCCGGGCAACGGAAACCGGAAGCCTTCTTCCAACAGGTCCATGGGGCAGATTAGCAACTCTTCTTTGTCGCTCAGCTTCTCAGCGGAAGTTACCTTGATGTGGTTCACTCCAACGTCATAGTAATCCTGCCCCCAAGCGGTTAAAGGAAGGCATACACATAAAATAAATATGGTTATCAGAATCCTCATCATTCAAAGTATTTTACTTCAGCCTTAGTCATTGAGGCGAATCTTTTCAGCAGGTCGATGGTCAGCTCTGCCGCTTCCTGTAGCCCGCGCTCTCCACTATATCCATTGATGATAGCCAACAGGTGTACTGTTCCCAAATCCATCTTGGTCCGCTCATGATCGCTGGTAGGAGTACCGATACCTCCTGCAGAGTCCCGATAAACGGGAAGACCGTCAATATTCAGCAGCCCTCGGCCTATGCCTTCGTAAGGCTCTCCTTCACGACCAATGCCCAGCACGAGACTGTCGCCTTGTATCTTATCAGCATCAAAACCTCCAATGCTGAAGCCTGAGCGTAGTGACACCAGGTTGATGATATCTACCAGCGTGTCAATCTGATACAACTTCATGCCTTTCAAGAGCCGGCGTCTCAAGGCCTCTGCTGACGGGCGGTATCTGCTGGGATCCTTGCCACACCTGCGGTAAGCCTGACGAGTGGCGGCTATAGCGTATTGTTCCTTGCAATCATCCACATCACTGCTGGCCTGAAGACTGCAGGTAAACTCATCAATCTCTTGCCATAAGTCCTCATTGTAAGGTGTATTGGTCACCCATGCCTCTACAGCCGCTCCTTTAAATTCAGGGCATTTATTCTTAATTACTTCTGATACTTCAATCTTTAGCATATTCCATTCACTCGTCTCTCGTAACTCGTAGCTTGTAATTTATTTATTCAGCATGATTCCCGTCAGCAGACGTCCGGAGTCTCTGGTCAGGCGCCTAACTGAAAAGAACTCAAGATAGCGGAGGTAGGTGCAGATACCCGACATCTCTATTTGAGAAGACTGAATGCCGAACTCCTGCATATCCAATCGGTTAGCCACCCAAAGGTTGATATGGTACTTATGAGAACGAGGCACCCATTCTGCCACATGTTCTATCGGATAACTGGAGTTTTTGAATTCCTCGTACACCTCGTCACCCACTTCGAAACCAGCCAGTGAGATGCCTGGCCCCACTACGATATGCAGGTCTTCAGGACGCGTGTCAAACTTCTGTTGCATCTTCTGTAAGGCTGTTAGTGTGACGTGCTTCACCGTGCCTCTCCAGCCTGCGTGAACTATACATATCGCCTTATTCTTCTCGTCGTAGATGGCTATAGGCAGGCAATCGGCGGAAGTGACACAGATGCAGATGCCCTTCTCACGGGTCATCAGGATGTCCTTTCCTTCCAGACGTGCTTTCCGTTCTTCCTCCGTACTCTTGAGGAATGATCTTCCCAGATGCGCGTAGTCTGTGCCGTGAGCCAGGTGAGGGATAGCCAGCACCTGAGGCTTTTTAGGCAGAGCCTCGCATACTATCTCCAGGTTTTTTTTGATATTCTCAGGGTCATCGTCAGTGTAGATACCACAGTTCAGTGAGCTATAGTTTCCTTCGCTTACACCTCCGAAACGGGTGGTGGTAAAGCAGGTAATCTCTGGAAACGCTTTCATAGACGGGTATGAGAGCAGTTTCTTGTCGTCTGATAATACAGCCATACGCTTGTCTTTTTTCGGTTTGTTATTAAAAAGTTGTGCTAAAGTACGATTTTATTTTTGAACTGAGAAATTTCTTTAACATTTTCTTTGAATAACGTATGAGAAAAAATCGTTATCTTTGCGGCCATGTGGTTAGTCTTAGCATTCGTTTCCGCCCTGTTGTTGGGCTTTTACGACGCTTTTAAGAAGCAGTCGCTCAAGGACAACGCCGTGTTACCGGTGTTGTTTCTGAACACCGTTTTTTCATCTCTGGTGTTTCTTCCCTTCATTATTGTCTCTCATTTAAGCCCGGAAACATTGCAAGATACTGTCTTTATGGTGCCGGAAGCGGGGTGGGAGGCTCATAAGTACATACTTTTGAAGTCGTTTATCGTACTTTCTTCGTGGATTTTGGGCTATTTCGGCATGAAACACCTGCCCCTGACCATCGTGGGACCTATCAATGCCACGCGCCCTGTAATGGTGCTGATAGGGGCCTTGCTCCTGTTTGGCGAACGTCTTAATCTCTACCAGTGGATAGGTGTCTCTCTGGCCATCCTGTCATTCTTCATGCTGAGTCTTTCTGGTAAGAAAGAAGGCATTGATTTCCGGCATAACAAGTGGATCGCGTGCATCGTGCTGGCGGCTGTGATGGGTGCTGTCAGCGGGCTCTACGACAAGTATCTCATGACTCGCCTCAACCCCATGCTGGTGCAGTCGTGGTACAATGTCTATCAGGTGGGTATCATGTGTCCCATCATCGCCTTGCTGTGGTGGCCCAACCGTAAGAACAGCACCCCTTTCCGTTGGAAATGGACCATCGTGTGTATCTCGCTGTTCCTCTGTGCCGCTGATTTCGCCTACTTCTATTCGCTCAGCTTGGAAGGGTCTATGATTTCGATTGTCTCGATGGTCAGAAGGGGCAGTGTGGTGGTATCATTCCTCTTCGGAGCCCTTGTTTTTCGTGAAAAGAACTTAAAAAGTAAAGTTATTGACTTAATTTTGGTGCTGATTGGAATGTTCTTCCTATATTTGGGGAGCGAATGAACATTAAACATTGAACGTTGAACATTGAACGTTGAACATTAAACATTGAACATTGAACATTGAACGTTGAACATTGAACGTTGAACATTGAACATTGAACATTGAACGTTGCACATTTATATTGCTCTCCTATATAGGGGGCGAAAGGGATGGAGAAGTAAAATGTAAGAAAGATGAAGAAGTTTGTTTTGATAATAGCTGTGATGCTGACTGTCTGCCAAATGGCAATGGCCCAGCAGATTAGGGAAAGTTTCGTGAATATGCCGGATAGCCTGAGTGCATTACTGACCAAGGTGAACCGCGAGGATTTTATCGACTTTCTGGATAGTAACATGAAGGCTGAAGTGAACAACCGCTTGGGCGGAAAGACGGAAATGACACGCCTGACTGATGACTTCCTGGAAGTAAAGATGAGCGGACAGAGCACTTTCCAGTTGAAAGTCTTGAAGACTGGTGATGCTCAGGTGCTCTGTGCCGTATCTACCGTCTGTGGTCCTGCCTGCGACAGCCATATCCGCTTTTATACCCCTGATTGGCAAGAACTTGATGCTTCGGCGTATCTGCCTCGACTCCCCGAAATAAGTGACTTTCTCAAGCCCTTGCCTGAGGATGCCGCTTATGAATTGCGTGACGCTTTCCGAAAGGCTGACATGCTGCTGATGAAGGCAGAGCTTTCTCCGGATGATTCTTCGCTGACATTCACCTTCACAACTCCCGAATATATGTCGGCGGATGCAGCCAAACTGCTGGAACCATCCATCATCCCGTCGGTAACCAAGCACTGGAATGGGCGGCAGTTCGAATGAACAGAGGCATCTTCCACGCTTAGCGGAAGTATAAGGCGAGTTTACTAGAACTAAACAGGGCGTTTAGCGGTACTAATAGACAGTAATTAATTCAAGTTTCTCAAGTGTATGAATGTGCTATTTAATAGCGCCCCGAAGGGGCAACAACCCAACAGCCCAGGGCAACGCCCTGGGAAAAAGCAATCACCCAGTTTTCGCCCTGAAGGGGCAACAGCACTTATATGCATCCAAAAGCTTTTGCCCTTACAGGGCGTGAACTGCACACCACATTTACCCAGGGTGTTGCCCTGGGCTGTGAGCTTATTGGCCTTTCAGGCCGTTGTTGTTCAACTTGCGAAAAATGAGTAAAATTGTAAACTTTCTATTTCGTCGTCCAAAGCATACATAGCTCCCTAGAAAACTGTAATCTGTAATACTGTAATCGCGACCGAGGAATTTATCCTTCAAACTCCTTCGCCACTTCCTTCATGACCTCACTGATCTTGATGTGCTGCGGACAGATCTTCTCGCACTTGCGGCACTGAATGCAATCCGAAGCCTTGCCGTGATCGTTGATGAGATTGGAGTAGTAGGCCGTCTCTGTAGTGAAGCCCTTTGCGCTGAAACGCTTCTTCTGGTTGAAGAGCGAGAAGTATTCGGGGATAGCGATCTGTTTGGGGCATCCCTTTACGCAATAGCGGCAGGCTGTGCAGGGCACGGCGGTGCTGGCGTTGATGATCTCAGCCGCCTTGTGGGCGAGGGCAATCTCTTCCTCTGAGAGCGGCTTGAAGTCCTGCATGAACGAAGTGTTGTCGTCCAGCTGCTCATACTTGCTCATGCCTGAGAGCACCATCATCACCTGAGGCTGTGACGCTGCAAAGCGGATGGCCCAGGATGATATAGACAGCTCAGGTTCAGCCTTCTTGAACATAGCTTCCACCTCTTCAGGCACATTGGCGAGTGTGCCGCCCTTGATAGGCTCCATCACCACGACAGGCTTGCCATGCTTGCAGATTACCTCGTAGCATTTGCGTGACTGGATGCTGTCGCTCTCCCAATCCACATAGTTCAGTTGAATCTGCACGAGTTCAATCTCCGGGTGTTCGGTCAGGATGCGGTCTAACAGTTCCGCACTGTCGTGGAAAGAAATACCCATGTGTTTGATTTTTCCTTCAGCCTTGAGCTGCTGCAGGTATTCGAAACTGTGGAGCTTCGTGGCATTCTTGTAAGTCGCCTCGTTGAGCGAGTGAACCAGGTAATAATCCAGGTAGCTCACGCCTAACTTCTGCAACTGGCGTTCGAAAGTCTGCCGCTGGTTCTCCTCAGAACGGAGCATCATGATGGGCAGTTTGGTCGTAATGGTGTATCTGTCACGGGGATAACGGTCAACCAGTACTTCCTTCACCACCTCCTCGCTTTGGAAGTTGTGGTACATCCAGGCTGTGTCGAAATAAGTGAATCCACGTTCGATGAAAGTGTCAACCATCCGTTTCAATTGTTCCTTGTCGAAGCTTGTCTGGTCTGCGGGGTTCAGTAACGGCAGACGCATGCATCCAAATCCCAGTTTCTTAGTCATAATTCGTTGATGTTTGATTGTTAATCAAGATTCGGTGATAAAGTTAGTGATTATTTCCGAAAAAACAAACGCTATGCTTGCTTATGTCAGTAAATTTGTGTAATTTTGGGAAAAATAGATAAATATGAAAAGAAACTTTTTATTGGTATTGGCAATGGCGGTAGCAGGACTTGTGCAGGCCCAGGCTCCGCAGAAAGCAGAGGTAAAGCTCTCGGAAATGAGGGGCCTGCCACAGAAGGCGTATGTGTATCGCCCGATGCAGATGGGTGATGACTTGGAACTGGAAACGGGACGACTGACCAGCTTCTCACCCCTCTATCTGGTTTATCCTGACAAAAAACTGGATGAGGCGCAGTCAATGAGCCTGATTCAGGAACTGGGTATCGACCGTCAGCTCAAAGAGTTCGGTGTCGGCTTCGGGGTGGTGAACCCAGTTGGCGACACATATAACAATGATACTGATTTCAAGGCTTATCAGACTATGATAGATAGTCTGCGTGTGATCAGTAATTTGAAAATCATCGGCATCGGAAACGGTGCTACATTTGTGAATCAGGTGATAGCCAATCATGCCGCTGAGGTGGCTGGCATCGTGAGCATCAACGGTAAGGCTGGTAAGGCTGCTGCTGACGCTGTGCCTGTGCCCGCTTTCATCGTAGGCAAAGGTGCCGCGAACATCGCCAAGCCTTATCTGACCATCAATAAGGCCCAGCTTACAGGAAAGGAGGCTCACGTGCAGGTATATACCAATGCTGATGAACCTCTGCAGCGGGTAGTGGTGAGTGCTGCTACCACAAAGACGTTGGGTGAGTTTTTCCAAGATGCTTGGAATACGTTGCTGAAAAAGAACTACCGTTTCAATAACTTCCGTCATACTTTCTATGAAGGGCAACGCTACGGACAGTATGGAGCTTATGAACTGGAGCCTTGGCTGAACTTAGACGAACTGAAGGTGAAGCGTAACATCGTGGTACAGGAGGAAGGTTTCACCCGTACAAAATACCTGTGGTATGAGTATATCCCGGAGGGCGTGCTGAGCTCACCGAAAGGCAGTGTGCCTCTGGTGTTGCTGCTGCACGGCAACAATAATGACCCTCGCACGCAGGCTGATACGTCAGGTTGGATTCAGGTGGCTGCTAAGGAAAAGATCTTCGTGGCGGAACTGGAGTGGCAGGGCAAGCCCGGTTACGCAGCGATGGGGCATGACGGTATTGAGAATACCGTGATGCAACTGGTACAGAAATATCCGCAGATTGACCCTACGCGTATCTATACTGAAGGTCTTTCAGCCGGAGCGATGACCTCTTCTGCGTTGGGTGTCAAGAAATCACACCTGTTTGCAGCCATCGGTGCGATGAGCGGTGGACTGTTCCCTGGCGGTGGCGTGTTCGGCGGCGATGGCATCTATAATGAGGCAGTGCAGAAGCGAGGCTTCGTGGAAACCGCTTACATTGGCGTTTTCGGAACTGATGACGCAGTAATCCGTTATCCTAAGAACAACGACTGGAAGGGTAACAGCGTGATTAATGCGTGGAAGATTTACGAGACGATGAATGATATGGAGGTTGTAGAGGACTATGATTTCACCCTGGATGAGGCTTTCGGTCAGACGATGCGTGACCGCAAGACGGAACAGACCAACAAGGGTATCTCTATGGAAACGGGTTATCTGTATAAGGGTGATGTGCCATTGATGAAGCTGGTGGCTGTGAATCATTACGGGCACTGGAACTTCCAGCCAGCTGCCCAGGTGATGTGGGAGCATTTCAAGCACTTCTCCCGTGATTTGCAGACCAAGAAACTGGTCTATCATCCTTGAGATTATATTCCTTTTGTAACTTTGGCTACGAATTAAATAAAAATTATGGAAGAAATTAGAATAGATTTGCGTAAAGCGACACCTGAAGAAAGGGCGGGAGACGCTAAGAACCGTCAGTTGAACTTTGAATTTAACCATACTATGCCGGAAACGGAGGAGTCACTAAGGCTGATGCATGAACTTTTTCCTCATGTGGGAGAGTACAGCCGAGTGTCGGTGCCTGTAACGGTGGTGAGGCCAGGAAATGTAAAGATTGGTAATCGGGTGGTGGTGATGAACAACTGCCTGATGATGGCTGCAGGAGGTATCACCATCGAGGATGACGCGATGATTGCCGCCAACGTACAGCTGATATCCAACAACCACGACCTGCACGAACGCATGATACTGACCTGTAAGCCGGTATTGTTGAAGCACAACTGCTGGATTGGCGCAGGCTCCACTATCCTGCCAGGAGTAACCGTTGGTGAGAACGCTGTGGTGGCAGCTGGCTCTGTGGTGACCAAGGATGTGGAAGACAATACGGTGGTGGGTGGAGTGCCAGCCAAGCTGATAAAACGGATAGATTAAAATAATCATCACGGCCATGAGAAAACTGATTACACTGCTTTGTTCAATGCTTTGCCTATGGGCTTGCAATGGGAATCATGCAGATTATATCGATTTGAGCGGAACCTGGCAGTTTACCTTAGACAGAGAGGGAAGCGTGAAACCTGGTGATGCGATGACGGAAACTGTCATGCTGCCCGGTACGACTGATACTAATCTGAAAGGTGACCCTATCGTAGATAAGACTGAAACTACACATCTCTCAAGACCGTATTCATATAAAGGCAGGGCTTGGTATAAGCGTACGGTTGAAATCCCAAAAAGCTGGGAAGGCGAACCAGTCTATCTTACTTTGGAACGTACCAAACCGTCTGAAATCTATGTGGATGGCCGTTTAGCTGGCGCCTCTAACGACATCTCTACGCCTCAGGTGTTCGACCTGTCTGAGTTACTCACTCCAGGTAGTCATGAATTGGCCATCATGATTGACAACGGGAGTGGTGTGCCTGAACAACTCTATGCCAACAGCCACGTTTACACCGAAGACACCCAGACCAATTGGAACGGCATTATTGGCGAAATTTTCCTGAGTATAATGGATAATGATAAATTGTCAATTGCCAATTCTCAATTGTCAATTTTCAACGGTTTTCACATCGAGGGTCGTCACTTCTATGCCAACGGACATCGTATTTTCCTGCGAGGCAGACATGATGCCTGCGTGTGGCCTTTGACTGGTCATGTGCCAATGGATGTGGACTCTTGGCGCAAGTACTTCGCCGTCTGTAAGGATTATGGACTCAATCATGTGCGTTTTCACTCCTGGTGTCCACCGGAGGCTGCATTCGTGGCAGCTGATGAAGCGGGCGTCATCTTGCAGCCAGAGCTGCCTTTCTGGGGTGACTTTGATGCTGGCAACGAGGAACTGATGACTTTCCTGCACAAAGAGGGTGAGAACATACTGAAATGGTATGGACATCATCCTTCGTTCCGTATGTTTGCCTTGGGCAATGAGCTGTGGGGCAGCATCGACAAGATGGCGGAGTTTATCGCTGATTTCAGAAAAATCGCACCTGATAAGGTTTATACCTTCGGATCAAATTATTATCTGGGGTATCAGGGCGTAAAGCCCGGAATGGATTATTTCACCACTTGTAGAGTAGGAGGTGAGGAGTGGGGCAACTATAACACGCATACGCGTGGTTCGTTCTCGTTTGCAGACGCTTTCGACGGAGGAATGATTAACCATTTCCATCCTAACTCTGTGATGAATTTCGAAGAAGGATGCAGCTTGACAGACGTACCCGTTATATCACACGAAACGGCTCAGTTCCAGACTTATCCCGACTATGACGAGATTCAGAAATATACGGGAGTGTTATACCCTTATAATATGGAGGTGTTCAAAGACCGTTTGGAGAAAGCGGGCATGCTGGATCTGGCGAAGGACTTCCATCTGGCAAGTGGCTTATGGTCCTTGCAACTCTACAAGCAGGATATCGAGATGGATTTGCGTACGCCTGATATGGCAGGATTCCAGTTGCTCGACCTGCAGGATTATCCGGGTCAGGGCAGTGCGTATGTGGGGATGCTTGATGCCTTCTTGGATTCCAAAGGGCTGGTTACTCCTGAAGAATGGAGGGGCTTCTGCTCAGAAGTGGTTCCGCTATTAGTGGCTGACAAATACTGCTTTACGACCGATGAAGGACTGCACGCTAAGATTCAGGTTGCCAACTACAGCGGTACTTCTTTAGAAGGCAAGACTTTGAGATGGACTTTGGGTGAACAGCAGGGCAGCCTGATGTTGCCTGCTGGCGAAGGATTGATAGAGGCTGCCTCCATAGCTGTTGACTTAAATGGATATTCGGAACCTTCGCAAGTGAGGCTGTCTATAGCTATTGACGATACTGAGTATCACAACTCCTACAAGCTTTGGGTTTATCCTGATAAGACGGATTTGAACCAACTGAAGAGTCAGGTGGTCATAGCCAGAGAGTTGAATGCCTCGATCGGCAGGCTGTTGGAAGAGGGGGGCAATGTGCTGCTCATGCCTGGCGCTTCAAAGCTGACGGTAGGAGGTTTGTTCCAGACGGATTATTGGAATTACCGTATGTTCAAGACCATCTGCGAGAATAACAAGAAAGATGTGTCGCCTGGAACATTGGGTATTCTTTGTAATCCACAGCATCCGCTGTTCAATAGTTTCCCTACGGAAATGCACACCGACTGGCAGTGGTTCCCTGTCATCAAAAACAGTCATCCGTTCATGCTCGACAATACAGGTAAGGAATACAGGCCTGTAGTGCAGGTCATTGACAATATAGAGCGTAATCACAAGTTGGGACTTGTCTTTGAGTTTACGCTAGGAAAGGGAAGGCTGCTGGTGGTGATGGCTGATCTGGATAAAGCCGCAGCATATCCTGAAGGCAGGGCTTTCTACCAAAGCGTGATCAACTATATGGCTTCCACTGATTTTGCCCCTGAAACTCACATCACCTTTGCTGATCTCAACAGTTTGTTTACTACTGAGGTGAAAGAAGGAAAGATTGGCGCATTAAACAACATCTCACCCTATTGAGAGTGAGATGTTGTTATTATTCATTATTAATTGTCAATTGTCCTTGTGGTCGAGTTGTTCGAAGATGGAATTCTTGCTGACGTATTCAGGCACCAGCTCTTTCATCTTCTCCACAATCTTCATCTGGTCATATGTTGCAGCGATTTCCTCCAGTTCGTGAATCTTGACCTTCACTTCGTCATAATCATATTCACGTACATCAGCAATCATAATCTTCTCATTGTAGGTTGGCTTGGTGTGCTCCTTGTCGTTCAGCAGTACTTCATACAGTTTCTCTCCGTGACGCAGACCGGTGAACTTGATTTGTACGTCAGTCCTTCCGGAAAGGCTGATCATCTGCTTAGCCAGGTCCAGAATCTTCACAGGCTTACCCATGTCGAAGATGAAAATCTCACCACCGTTGCCCATGCTGCCCGCTTCCAATACCAGCCGGCAAGCCTCAGGAATCGTCATAAAGTAGCGGATTATTTCCGGATGAGTTACCGTAACAGGGCCACCTTTCTCAATCTGCTTGCGGAACAAAGGAATAACGGAACCGTTTGAACCGAGCACATTGCCAAAGCGGGTGGTAATGAACTGGGTAGTCTTGATTCCTTCCTTCTCAAGCTTCTTGGCGAGTGACTGCACGTATATCTCACAGATTCGTTTGGAGCAACCCATCACGTTTGACGGATTAACTGCCTTATCCGTTGATATCATCACAAACTTCTCAGTCTTATATTTAACGGCCAGGTCAGCCAGGATGCGTGTGCCGGCCACGTTGTTCTGTATGGCCTCAGAAGCATTGTCTTCCATCATAGGCACATGTTTGTATGCAGCTGCGTGGAATACGTATTGCGGGCGATAGTCTTTAAAGATCTCCTCCATGCGTGAGGCGTTGGAAATATCAGCTACGATCGTCTCTGCCTTAATCTCCATCCATTTCGACTGCAGTTCCAAGCGGATGTCGTGAAGCGGGGTCTCTGCCTGGTCAATCAGAATCAGGTCAAAAGGATTGAAAGATGCTACCTGACGGACGATCTCGCTGCCTATAGAGCCTGCGGCTCCGGTAATCATCACGCGCTTCCCCTCTAAGTGAGAGGCTATCTTCTGCATGTCAATCTGTATGGTGTCACGCTGCAGCAAGTCCTCTATCTGCAGTTCCTTCAGCTGGTTGATGCCGTGAGAGTTGCTGTTGTTCCATTCGCTCAGGTTAGGGATAATCAGAATCTTGATGTTGTTAGCCAGCAGCTGGTCGGTAAAGTCGCTGTTCTTCAGCTTATCCATATTATATGGAGTCACAATCACAGACTTGATGTTCTTCTCTATCAGCTTGGCTAATAGGCTCCCGTCGTATGGATAAACCTTCACGCCCATAATGATCTTGCCTATAAAATCAGGATCAGAAGAGATGAATCCTTTCAGACGGTATTTGTAATGAGCTTTAGAGCGGATAGACTTGGCGATGTCAACGCCATACTCGCGCGTACCGAAAATAAACACATTGGTGCCGTGCTGGTCGTCAAAGTTCAGATGCTCGTAAATAATCTTGATGACTACTCTGACACCCGCCATCACCGCAAAGCTGATGACGTAGGAGATGATGAGCGTACTGATGGGCAGGAACTCAAAGTCGAAACCCACTTCGGAAATAAGACATCCGGTGAATAGCAGCAGGTAGCTCACGGTCAGCGACACGAAGATGTGCAAGATGTCAACGAACGACGAGAACCGCAAGATGTTCGCATAGGTGTGAAAGACCCTGAAGAATATGATGTTTACAAGGGTTATCCACAGCATGGACTTGCCAAGAGAACTGGAGGGTAGGAAAATAGTATCTACACTGTAGCGCAGAAGATACGCCAGTAAGACAGAAAAGGCTACAATAAATACATCCAGCAAAAATATGCACCAAATGGGCAGCACTCGCTCGGATATATAACTCTGAACGAAATTACCAACTTTCATACATTCACGTAAATTTACCGCTACAAAGATATAGTCTTTTTTGTTATCGTAAAAGCATTTTGGTTAAAAAAATCTACAAAGCTAAAGTTTTTTTCAAATTTATTTGTGGATGTGCGCAGTAATGATTACTTTCGGGTGTTTAAAAGGTGTAAAAGGAATTATAATTTAAAAAAAGATTATGGATATGAAGAAGTCGATTGTTTTATTGCTGATGGTTTTGTGCGCACCTTTCCTGGTGATGGCTCAGAACGTGGTTGACGACCTTTATTACATTCCTTCTAAGACCAAGAAGGAAGAAGTGAAGGCTGCGGAGCAGAAAACAGAGGCTGATGCAGCACGCAAAACTGTGGTCGTTAAGTCTGGAACTCCTGCTGCTACCGTTACGGTTCCTGCCGGTACCAAGGTAGTGGTGAAAGGTAATAGGCAGAATAAGCGCAATGTGGATGAATATAACCGTAGGTATGCCAATGGTAGCAACGGTGGCACTGTAAGCAATGAGACTGCTGTGGTGAACGGTGATACCAATTATGATGAAGAGCTTGATGGCGAATGGGTGAACGGTTTCGACGGCAATGCCGACGACTACGAATATGCCACCCGCATCATCCGTTTCCGTAACCCTCGTTTCGCAATCAGCATCAGCAGCCCTTATTACTGGGATGTGGTTTACGGTTTGAACTCGTGGGAGTGGAATGTGTTTGTGGATGACTATTATGCATACGTGTTCCCGACATTTACCAACCGTCTGTGGTATGACTGGAGATTCTCGACCGTTGGCTGGGGATGGTATAGCACGTGGTATTCTCCTTGGCACAGCCCTTGGTACTACACCTCTTGGTACAGTGGCTGGGGATGGGGACCTTGGCACGGTGGATGGTATTCTTCATGGTACTCTCCTTGGTATAGCCCTTGGTACACCGGTTGGTATGGCGGCTGGTATGCTGGTTGGCACGGTCCTCACCACTACTATGGTTGGGGTGGCTATCACTATCGCCCGCAGAACGTTACTTTCCGCGGACAGCCGGGAGCACGTAGCAGCTATTCAAGCAATACCCGTCGTGGCGTTGGTGGTTCAAGCTATGGTGTAGGTAGTGGTGCCCGTTCTTCTGTACGTACCCGTAACAATACGGCTGGCGTCCGTTCTGACAACGGTACTGTCAGAAGCGCCACCCGCAGTAATGCCGGGCGTGTGATAGGTACTCGCAGTGGTACGGCGGTTCGTAGCAACTCAACTGGTGTTCGTAGCAACAGCACTGGCGTTCGCAGCAACTCAACTGGCGTTCGCAGCAACAGCACTGGCGTTAGGAGCAATGCCGGGACATCAATCAATACCCGTAGCGGAGCAACGGTAAGAAGCAGTTCAAGTAACAATGCAGTACGCTCTCGCTCTTACACTCCAAGCGGCAGCACTTCTTCCAACCGCAGCTACTCTACCGGCTCAAGCAGTAGTCCACGCGTTCGCTCTTACAGTGGAGCATCAAGCGGCTCTACCCGCAGCTACTCTGGCAGTTCAAGCTCTTCTCGCTCATATAGTGGTGGTGGCTTCAGCTCTGGCGGCGCAACTCGCTCAAGTGGCGGTGGCTTCAGCGGCGGCGGTGGCGGCGGTGGCTCCCGCGGTGGCGGTGGCGGCGGCGGTACAAGAACTCGCTAATGAAGTGTGGAATGAATATGCGGCTGAATATCGCCCCGAAGGGGCAGAGAGCCCATAGCCCAGGGCATCGCCCTGGGTATAAAGGCAATCTGAGGAGTTCGCCCTGTAAGGGCAAAAGCCCTGATGTAATGCTGTTGCCCCTTCAGGGCGTTTTTGACAAAAGTATCATTACTTGCGTAACATAATGAATAATATAAAATTGATAGATATGAAGAATAAGTTTTTGATGGTTGCATGGGGCTTGATTTT
The DNA here is from genome assembly GCA_017471185.1 of Bacteroidaceae bacterium. Classification (GTDB taxonomy): domain Bacteria; phylum Bacteroidota; class Bacteroidia; order Bacteroidales; family Bacteroidaceae; genus Bacteroides. The sequence continues at coordinate 24,086 of JAFUVZ010000002.1, read as the reverse complement.
CTTGTCAGCCCCTGTTGCTGCCCAGACAGTATATGATGCGGCTAAGTTCGTGGATAAGGATTTGAACGGTACAGCCCGTTTCGTCAGTATGGGTGGTGCCATGAGTGCCTTGGGTGGAGACATCTCCACCATGAATACCAATCCTGGCGGTATCGGTATCTACCGAAGCAGCGATCTTCAGACAACTTTCGGTTTGTCAGCCTACAATTCCAAGAGCAAGACGCTCGACGGAACATACAAGAAGGATGATTTGAGGGGCGATTTCGACCAGATTGGCTTCGTTTATTCCTCAAAGATAGGCAACACCACTGCGCTGAGGTATGTGAACTTCGGTTTCAACTACCGTAGGGCTAAGTCTTTCTACCGCAAACAGAGATTCTCCGGAGGACTGGGAGATTTCACCCAGACGCTCCAGATGGCACAGCAGGCTGACGGTATTAAATATGATGCTTGGGATAATGCTTTTGAGAATGACGAGATTGGCTGGCTGTCGGCTATCGGCTACTATGGAGCCGTGATTGATCCTGTTGGAGAGAATGAAGAGTATATCGGCATGTATGACCAGGGTCTCGGACAACTTGATGTAGAGGAGCGAGGTGGCTTGGATGAGTATAGCTTCAACTTGGGCCTTAACTTCAACGACCGTGTGTATCTGGGCTTTACGCTTGGCATTAACGATATGAAGTATAGGAAATACACTTATTATGTGGAAGACTATCCTGGCACACAGCTTGAAGGTTATGACCTGGCCAGCTGGAACCGCATCGTGGGAACGGGCGTTAACTTTAAGCTTGGCGCTATCTTCCGTCCGTTCGAGGATTCTCCATTCCGTTTCGGCTTGGCTGTTCATTCCCCTACATTCTATGACCTGGAGTATAAGACCTCAGCTCGCTTGACCTCTACGGTGCTCGATGCTTCTGACGGAAATCTGTACGATTATGATGTCTATACCCCAGAGCAGATTTCAAGTCGTGGTGAAATGGTTCGCCCGTTTAAGTTGAACACTCCTTGGCTCTTCAATGTCAGTGTCGCTTCTACAGTGGGCAGTATGTTTGCTTTTGACGCTGAATATGAGTATGAGGACTATTCCAAGCTGAAGTTCAAGGATGTTGACGGTTATGACGAATATATGGATTTTGAGAATTCTACCCGTAGCATGCTGAAGGCTGTCAGCACATTCAAGGTAGGTGCAGAGTTCAAGCCGATACCCGAGTTCGGTATCCGGGCAGGTTATAACTACCGCACTGCCATCTTCAATGACAATGCTTATAAGGATCTGCCGTATTACTCAATCCAGACCGACACGGATTATGCCAACACAGGCGACCGTCATACCGTTACCTTCGGTGTAGGCTATCGTGGCAGTATGTTCTATGCTGACCTGGCTTATAAGTTTGACACTTATAACTCAAATATGTATCCGTTCGTAGTGAAGCAGGGCAATGTCATCTACCCTTCTGCTTCGTCTGTCACGAAGGTTACAAACTCACGAAGCCAGGCTCTCCTGACACTGGGTGTAAGATTCTAAGAGTACAAAGGGTATAAATAGAAGGCTGCCATTTGGCAGCCTTCTATTTTTTATTATAACCCTTCCGCTTCTTTCAGCCATGAAGTGGATGATGCGTCGCTCGGCATACGCCAGTCGCCCCTCGGACTCAGGGAGATACTACCGACCTTGGGTCCGTCAGGCAGACAGGAACGTTTGAACTGCTGGTTGAAGAACCTGCGGCAGAATGTCTTGAGCCATTTCTTGATGGTGTCATCATCATAGACTCCGGCAAAGCTTCGCTGGGCAAGCAGGAATATCTTGGCAGGACTGAAACCGAAGCGCATGAAGTAGTAGATGAAGAAATCGTGTAGCTCGTATGGACCCACTAAGTCTTCTGTTATCTGCTTGATGTTGCCTTGCTCGTCAGCGGGAATCAGCTCCGGACTGATTGGTGTATCCACTATATCTAATAAGGTGTCTTTAGATACTTCGTCCATATCATGGAGCGCTACCCATTTCACCAGGTGTTTTACCAATGTCTTGGGGACACTGCCGTTTACTCCGTACATCGACATGTGGTCGCCATTGTAGGTTGCCCATCCTAACGCTAACTCTGAGAGGTCTCCCGTACCGATCACCATTCCGTTCAGCTGGTTGGCCACATCCATCAGTATCTGTGTGCGTTCGCGGGCTTGTGAGTTCTCATAGGTCACATCGTGGTTGTTCACATCATGACCGATGTCCTTGAAATGCTGGATACAGGCGTCTTTGATGCTAATCTCCCGCACCGTCACCCCCAAGGCTCTCATCAGCGTCAGTGCATTGTTGTAGGTACGGTCTGTAGTGCCGAATCCGGGCATCGTGATGCCCACGATGTCTTTTCGGTCACGATGCAGTTTGTCGAAGGTCTTCACGCATACCAGCAGGGCGAGGGTAGAGTCCAGTCCTCCGGAGATGCCTACCACGGCTGTCCGGGTATGAGTGTGCAGCAGTCGCTGTGCCAGGCCGGCCACTTGAATGGAGAATACCTCCTCGCAACGCTCGTCTAACTTCGGGCCATTAGGTACAAAGGGGTGTGGCTCATATTGGCGTGTCAGTTCGAGAGGAGTGTCAGCCACTCTGTCGATGTTCACTCTCAAGGCTTCCTTGCCGATAAACTGCCTCATGCTGGTAGCGAAGGTGGTGTTCACACGTCTTTCGCCGCGAAGCATCTCAATGTCAATCTCGCTGATGACTAATTGCGGATCCATCTCGAAGCGTTTGCTGCGGGCCAGCAGGTTGCCGTTCTCATAAATCAAGGCGTTGCCAGCGAAAACCACATCGGTAGTTGATTCTCCGAAACCGCTGGAACTGAAAATATAGCCGCACATACTTCTGGCTGACTGCTGGCTCAGCAACTGGCACAGATAATCGTGCTTGCCGATGCACTCGTCGGTAGAGGAGAGGTTGAAGATAAGGTCAGCCCCCTTCAGCGTCAGCATCGAACTGGTAGGAATAGGCGCCCACACATCCTCACAGATTTCCACGCCAAACACAGCGTCAGGAGTCTCAAAGATCATGTCGAAGGAAACGGGAACCAACTGTCCGCACAACCTCACATTCTCCTGCTTGATCATGTCGCCGGATGTAAACCATCTCATCTCGTAAAATTCCTTGTAATTGGGCAGGTAATATTTCGGAACAACGCCCAGTACTTTGCCATGCTGTATCACGGCGGCAGCGTTCAGCAGCATGCCGTGCACGCAGACAGGCAGGCCAATGATGGAGATGATGTCCATCTGGCGCGTGTGGTCCATAATCAGCATCAGTCCGCGTTCCGCTTCGTCTAACAGCAACTGCTGGGCGAACAGGTCTCCGCAAGTGTAGGCAGTCAGTGCCAGCTCAGGAAAGGTAATGATTTCCACCCCTTGCTCGTTAGCCTCTACAATCTGTTTTTCTATTTCTTGGGCGTTATACATACAGTCTGCCACCTTTACGCCAGGTATGGCGGCAGCCACTTTCACATATCCGTATTTCATAGTATCATTTTTTTTTGTACAAAAATACCTAAATTGTTTCATCATTACAAATCTTTTCTTATCTTTGTAAACTGGAGATATGAAAAATGAATTACTAATTGTTTAAATCTGTGTTTTATGAAGAAATTTAGATGTACTGTTTGTGGCTATATCCATGAGGGAGATGAAGCTCCTGAACGCTGCCCCCAGTGTAAGGTTCCTGCTTCCAAGTTTGTTGAGATTGTAGAAGAAGAGGCTGATGGACCGTTGGTTTTCGCTGACGAGCATGTGGTAGGCATCGCTAAAGGTGTTGATCCTGAAATTTATGAAGGACTGGTACACGATTTTAACGGTGAATGTTCAGAGGTAGGTATGTACCTGGCAATGAGCCGTCAGGCTGACCGTGAAGGCTATCCTGAAATCGCAGAGGCTTTCAAGCGTTATGCTTTCGAGGAGGCTGACCATGCTTCCCGCTATGCGGAACTGCTGGGCGAGGTTGTCTGGGACACCAAGACCAACCTCTATAAGCGTATGATGGCAGAGAAAGGTGCTTGCGAGGGTAAGAAGAAACTGGCTGTAAAGGCTAAGGCGCTGAACTTAGACGCTATTCATGACACTGTTCATGAAATGGCTAAGGATGAGGCTCGTCACGGCAAGGGCTTCGAAGGTCTGTACAACCGCTATTTCAAGGATAAGAAATAGGCTTTGCTGCCAATTGTTGGACAGGGGGCACATTAGGAATGGCTTTTTCTGTGTTCCTTTCCGTGCTTCTTGGAGGTCTTTGCTATCCCCGTTTTTTCTTTTTATCTGATAAGGAAAAAACTATTTTTGTGACCTCCGGTCAATAGTCCCTCTCCAATTACCTTTTTTTTCGTCCCTCACGAGAGATTTTTTTGTCCCTCGTGAGGGACGAATATTTTTCCCGTGAGGCATATTTTCAGACCATATCGCAAGATATGGCTGTTACTGTCTTTTATAATATGTGAACTCATAGTAAAAAAGAATTTCCAGTCTCCATTAAAAAAAGGAGGGAAGCCCCTTCGCTAAGGCACCTCCCTCCTTTTCTTTAAAGTTCCAGTAGCAATGTTTCCCTGGGCTGCATCTTTAGCTCTTTCCCTAACTGGATGTTCTTGCCTGTCAGCACATCCTTGCCTTGGCTGATTCCTTGCAGAATCTCCGCATAAATACTTAGGTCTGCGGTGGTCTCCTTATCATTGCCGTTCAAGATCACGAATACCGTCTTGTCATTATACTGACGGGCATAAGCGTAAACGCCATTTTCTACAATGAAATGTGTCATGCTTCCCTTACTGATCACCTCATTGCCCTGACGCCAGTGCAGGATAGTCTTGTAGAAGTCGAAACTCTCATTCTGTGCAGCAGTTCTTCCTGCCCGTGTGAAAGCATTCTCTTTGTCACCCTTCCATCCTCCGGGGAAATCCTTACGCACGTAACCATCACTCTTGTTCTTCACACCATTCATCAAAACCTCTGTGCCATAATACAGCTGTGGAATGCGTGGCACGGTCAGTAAGAGAGTGGCAGCTTGCTTCAGTGAAGCGAAGTCTGCACCTTCTTCCAGATAGCGGTCGGTGTCATGGTTCTCGATGAATGTCAGCACAGAGAGCGGGTTAGGGTAGAGGAAGTCATACACAAAATTGTTGTAGATACGGTCAAGTCCCCTGCCTTGTCCGTCGCTCTGTTCCTTCTTGGCGATGTTCACTTTGTCGAAGAAACTGAAGTCCATCACAGTGGTTAGGTGGCTGTTCAAAGGCTTCGCCAGTTTGGAATCCTTCTGGAACCAAGCTGTGAAGGCAGGTTCTGTCACCCATGACTCGCCCACCACGTTGAAGTTAGGATATTCCTTGTTGATGGTCTGCATCCAGTGGCTCATCGCCTGATAGTCTGCATACGGATAGGTGTCCATGCGGATGCCATCGATATCAGCGTATTCCACCCACCACACACTGGTCTGCAGCAGATACTGCATCACATGAGGGTTGTTCTGATTCAGGTCGGGCATGGTACGCACGAACCATCCGTTAGCCATACGGTCATAATCATGCTTGGAGGCGTATGGGTCAACCACAGGTGTCAGGCGGTAGTTGGTCTGCACGTAATTCTCCTGATAGTCTGAGTGGTTGAACCAGTCGCGTGAAGGCATATCTTTCAGCCATCGATGTTCACTGCCACAGTGGTTGAATATCATGTCCATCACCACCTTCAGTCCTTTTTCATGAGCCTTGGCAATCAGCTGTCGATACTCTTCGTTGGAACCGAAACGAGGATCCACCTTATAGTAGTCGGTAGTGGCATATCCGTGATAAGAGCCACCCCTCATGTTGTTCTCTAATACAGGTGTGAACCACAGTGCCGTGACACCCAGTTCCGTAAAGTAATCCAAGTGTTGCTCAATGCCTTTCATATCACCGCCATGGCGGGCGTTCGGATTGGCACGGTCCACTTTATACTCAGACATACCCTTGATGTTGTCAATGCTTTCGTCACCGTTGGCAAAGCGGTCGGGCATGAGCAGGTAAAGCACGTCACTGCTGTCAAATCCTTTGTGATCCTCACCTTTCTTTTGCCGTGCCTTCAACTCATATTCCTGCTTCAGCTCCTGCTTTTCTTTCTTGAATGTAAGCTGCATCTTCCCGGGCTTGGCATCCTTCACATTCAGATAAACCAGCAGATAGTTGCGGCTCTCCAATGTTACAGTATTCGTAATCTCCACCCCAGGATAATCGGTAGATACTTGTGAGAAGCCAATGTCCTGGCCATAAACCATCAGTTGCAGCTCCTCCTGTTGGAGTCCTGCATACCAATAAGGTGGGTCAATCTTGTCGATAGTAGCGGCGTGAGAGGTGAAGCTGAGCATCAGAGCTCCCAACATAGAAAACAGTTTCTTCATGGTGATATAAGTTTTGTTGGCATAAAGGTAATAAGAAAAGCGGAGAAAGCATCAAACTTTCCCCGCTTTTTTATCAAGCGATTAAGATAGAATCTTAAATCAGGAAGCCAAGCAGCACACCGGCAGCTACGGCAGAACCGATCACACCTGCTACGTTAGGACCCATAGCCTGCATCAGCAGGTAGTTAGATGGGTCGTATTCCAGACCTACGTTCTGAGAGATACGGGCAGCATCAGGCACAGCAGATACACCTGCGTTACCAATCAACGGATTAATCTTGTTACCCTCTTTCAGGAACAGGTTGAAGAACTTAACGAACAGCACACCTGATGCGGTAGCGATCACGAATGACAAAGCACCCAGACCGAAGATCAGCAGAGAGTTCACGGTGATGAACTCTGATGCCTGAGTTGAGCAACCTACGGTGAAGCCCAGCAGAATAGTCACGACGTCGATCAACTGGTTACGTGCAGTCTCTGCCAGACGACGGGTCACACCACTTTCCTTCAGCAGGTTACCGAAGAACAGCATACCTAACAGTGGCAGACCTGAAGGTACCAGGAAGGCAGTCAGCAACAGACCTACGATAGGGAAGATTACCTTCTCATTCTTAGAAACGGCTCTTGGAGGTTTCATGCGGATCACACGCTCCTTCTTTGTGGTGAGCAGTCGCATGATAGGCGGCTGGATCACTGGCACCAGTGCCATGTAAGAGTAAGCTGCCACCGCGATGGCACCCATCAGGTTAGGAGCCAGCTTACTGGAAAGGAAGATAGCGGTAGGACCGTCAGCACCACCGATGATACCGATAGCACCTGCCTGCTGAGGATCGAAGCCCAGCAGCAATGCCAGCATATAAGCGCCGAAGATACCGAACTGTGCAGCAGCACCGATCAGCACCAGACGAGGCTGGGAAATCAGGGCTGAGAAGTCAGTCATGGCACCGATGCCGAGGAAGATAAGTGGCGGATACCAGCCGTTTGTCACACCTCCGTATAGAATGTTGAATACGGAGTTAGATTCATAAATACCTACTTTCAGACCAGCGTCGAGGTTGAAAGGCACGTTACCTACCAGGATACCGAAGCCAATTGGTACGAGCAGCATAGGCTCGAACTCCTTGGTCACAGCCAGGTAGATGAATACCAGACCTACGAGAATCATAATCCAGTTGCCCAGGGTTGCATTAGCATAACCCGTGTACTCCCAGAATGTCTGCAGGTTGGATCCTAAGAAACTAATAAATTCTCCCATACTCTTTTATTCAATAACTATAAGGTCAGTACCCTCAAGGATAGAATCACCCTTGCTTACGTTAATTGCGGCAACCTTACCGTCCTTGTCAGACAGAATGTTGTTCTCCATCTTCATGGCTTCCAGTACCATCAGTACCTGACCCTTGGTTACCTGGTCGCCTACATTCACCTTCACCTGCAGGATTACACCTGGCAGAGGTGACTTGATGCCGCTCTTACCACCGGCAGCTGGACGGCTAACCTTAGCTGGTTCTGGAGCTGCGGCTGCAGCAGGAGCTGCGGCAACTACTGGGCGGACAACTTTCTTAGGAGCAGCAGGAGCTTTCTCCATCTCTACAGTGTAGGGAGTTCCGTTCACCTCTACATGAGCGATGTTCTCTTCAATGTCGCCAATGGTAACGTTGTATTTATTACCATTGATTGTATATTTATATTCTTTCATTGTTTAAAATCACTACTAATTAAATATGGTGTAATTATTTCCTAATAGGCATCTGACGCATTGCGAACGCCTTGTTGCTCCAAGCTGATTCCTCAACCTTCTGGTCGGTCTGGATGGTCAGAACCATGTCTTCGATATCGTGAACATCGTTCTGCATCTCATGCAGAGCCATACCGATGGCAGCGAATACCTCACCCGGAGTTTCATTGACCTTAGTGTCGCCCTTAGCTGTAGCAGCCGTTTCACCACCTTTGGCAGCTTTAGCCTTCTGCTCGTTCTTGTTTGCCATGTTCATAGAAGCCTTACCAACAGCGGTAAATGCGAAGAACAACAGGATCAAGCAGCTGAATACAACAGCCATTGCGGTGATGGCCATACCCACACCTACAGGGTCTTTCTCAGCGAAAGTCTCCATCTTGGCATTTACGTCCATCACGCGGTTGCTGGCGTTAGGAGTAACGTAAGTGTTAGGATTACCATCTGAACTATCTTTAACCTCCCAGTTTTCCATGCCACGTTCGGTAGCAAGCTGGTCGATACGGCCCAGACTTTGGTTAGCCTTCAGCTTGAAAGCAGGTATAGTCACCTCGTCAATCAAGTCCTTGTTAGAATTGAAAAGACGAATGGTAGTAGTCTTGGAAGGATCCAAGGTAAAGTTGGTATGCAGGGTACCGCGGTTTGGCTGTCCGTCTGCCCAGAACACGATGTGTTGCCGGGCAGCAACAGAGGTGATTTGGTCACCCTTAGGGATAGTGTAACGCACAGGTGCCTCATCTTCGGCTTGAGCCTCGATCTGGTAAGCGGCTACATCTATCTGTCCGTAATATTTGACGAATAATTCTATCCATGCGCTGTGTGCACCATATTCATCGGTTGCGTTGTCTTCATTCTGCATCATGACCTCATTAATCAGTACTTTGCTGCTGGTTGACAGGTCACGGCAGGAAGTGAAGCTCACTGCCAGCACGAAGGCAAGAATTATTCCAAAATTGATTTTCTTCATAAATTGTCTGTTATTAAAGATTACAATGGAATATTACCATGCTTCTTAGCTGGAGTGGTCTGGCGCTTGTTCTTCAACTGCTCCAGAGCGCGGATGATGCGGAAGCGGGTGTTACGAGGCTCGATAACGTCATCAATGTAGCCATAAGAAGCGGCATTGTATGGGTTAGCGAACAGTTTCTGGTATTCAGCTTCCTTCTCAGCCAGGAATGCCTTAGGATCTTCCTTCTCCTTAGCTTCCTTAGCGAACAGCACTGCAACGGCACCAGCTGCACCCATCACTGCGATCTCAGCGGTTGGCCAAGCGTAGTTGATATCAGCACGCAGCTGCTTGCAACCCATCACGATGTGAGAACCACCGTAGCTCTTGCGCAGGGTAACGGTCACCTTTGGTACAGTAGCCTCTCCGTATGCATACAGCAGCTTAGCACCATGCAGGATCACACCGTTGTACTCCTGACCAGTACCAGGCAGGAATCCAGGAACGTCAACCAGGGTTACCAATGGAATGTTGAATGCATCGCAGAAACGAACGAAACGGGCACCCTTGCGGGAAGCGTTGCAGTCGAGCACACCTGCCATCATCTTAGGCTGGTTAGCAACCACACCTACAGACTGGCCGTTCATGCGGGCGAAACCAACGATGATGTTCTTAGCGTAGTTCTTGTGAACCTCCAGGAACTCTCCGTTATCCACGATAGCGCCGATAACCTCATACATATCGTATGCGTGGTTAGGATTGTCAGGGATAATCTCGTTCAGTGAATCCTCGATACGGTCGATTGGGTCATTGCAAGCCTTACGTGGAGCCTCTTCCATGTTGTTCTGTGGAATATAGCTGATAAGGTTGCGGATCAGAGCCAGTGCATCCTCCTCAGTAGAAGCTGTGAAGTGAGTTACACCAGACTTAGATGAATGAACGCTTGCACCACCCAGGTTCTCCTCGTTCACGTCCTCGCCAGTCACAGTCTTAACCACCTTAGGACCTGTCAGGAACATATAAGAAGTGCCTTCCATCATGATGGTGAAGTCGGTCAGTGCAGGAGAGTAAACGGCACCACCTGCGCAAGGGCCGAAGATACCTGAAATCTGTGGGATAACACCAGAAGCCAGGATGTTGCGTTCAAAAATCTCAGAATAGCCAGCCAGTGCGTTAACAGCCTCCTGGATGCGTGCGCCACCTGAGTCATTGATACCGATGCAAGGAGCACCCATGCGCATAGCCAGGTCCATCACCTTGCAGATTTTCTGTGCCATTGTTTCAGACAGAGAGCCACCGAATACGGTGAAGTCCTGTGCGAAAACATAAACAAGACGGCCGTCGATTGTACCGCAACCGGTTACGACGCCGTCACCAAGGAAGTGCTTTTTCTCTTGACCGAAGTTGGTGCAACGATGCTGCACGAACATGTCGATTTCCTCAAAGCTGCCTTCATCCAACAGCATGGTGATGCGCTCACGAGCTGTGTACTTACCTTTAGCGTGCTGCTTTTCGATAGCTTTTTCGCCACCGCCCAGACGAGCCTTAGCACGAAGCTCGATCAGTTCTTTAATCTTTTCAACCTGATTACTCATTGTATTGTAACGATTATGATTATTTATTGGGGTTTTCACAAAGTTCTGTCAGCACAGCTGCAGTTGATTTCGGGTGCAGGAATGCGATGTTCAGACCCTCGGCACCCTTACGTGGAGCCTTGTCAATCAGTGCAATACCCAGACCTTCTGCCTCTGCCAGTGCGTTAGCCACACCGTCCTCGATGCAGAATGCCAGGTGATGCATACCGCCACGGCCACCGTTCTTCTCGATAAACTTAGCGATGGTACTTTCTGGGCTTGTTGGCTCCAACAGCTCCAGCTTAACCTCGCCAACCTTCAGGAAGGCGGTCTTAACCTTCTGGTCCTCAACAACCTCTACGTTGTAACACTTCAAACCTAAAACATTTTCGAAAAATGGTAGAGCTTTCTCAATGCTGGGAACAGCGATACCCAGATGCTCAATGTGTGAAATTTTCATTTGTTTATTGATTTTAAAAAATTAGTATTTTCCTATTTTGGTGCAAAGTTACACATTTCTTATATAAGTAGAAAATTTTTTTGAGCCTAATTCTTGTCTAAAATATACAATTTGCATTATCTTTGCCTTGATATTAGAACCGTAAAGGAATATAGAAATGTCTGAATTAGCTCCTTTGATAGCCGACTTGGCGTTGATTCTGGTCTGTGCAGGTGTGATGACCTTGCTGTTTAAAAAGCTCAGGCAGCCTCTGGTACTGGGCTATATCGTGGCAGGTTTCCTGGCAAGCCCGCATCTCAGCATGACCCCTTCTGTAGTGGATAACGAGAGTGTGCGCGTATGGGCTGACATAGGTGTCATCTTCCTGCTGTTTGCCCTCGGCTTAGAGTTCAGTTTCAAGAAGATAGTGAAGGTGGGTGGCTCAGCTGTCATTGCTGCTTGCACCATCATTTTCTGTATGATATTCTTGGGTATCAGTGTGGGTACCTTGTTCGGTTGGAGCCGCATGGACTGCCTCTTCCTTGGCGGTATGCTGGCCATGTCATCCACCACGATTATCTACAAGGCTTTCGACGACTTAGGACTGTTCAAGAAGCAGTTCACACAGTTGGTGATGAGCATCCTGATCCTGGAGGATATACTCGCCATAGTCTTGATGGTGTTGCTATCAACCATGGCGGTCAGTAACAATGTGGAAGGGCTCGAACTGCTGATGAGCATCGGCAAACTGGGCTTCTTCCTGATCCTGTGGTTTGTGGTGGGCATCTGGCTGATCCCGTTACTGCTGAGGAAAACACGTAAGTTGATGAGCGACGAGACTTTGCTGATAGTCTCATTGGCCCTGTGCTTCTTCATGGTGGTGGTAGCGGCAAAGACGGGATTCTCTGCAGCTTTCGGAGCATTCATCATGGGCTCCATTCTGGCAGAGACGGTAGAGGCAGAGCATATTGACCATCTGGTGAAACCGGTGAAAGACCTGTTTGGTGCCATTTTCTTTGTATCAGTAGGTATGATGGTTGACCCGGCCATGATTGTGGAATATGCCGTTCCAATCCTTGTCATCACGCTGACTATCCTGCTGGGACAGAGTATCTTTGGCTCTATGGGTGTATTGCTTTCAGGCCAGACGCTCAAGACATCCATGCAGTGTGGATTCAGCTTGACACAGATTGGTGAGTTTGCTTTCATCATCGCCTCTTTGGGTGTCTCATTAGGCGTGACGAGTGATTTCCTGTATCCTATTGTGGTGGCTGTGTCAGTCATCACTACTTTCCTGACACCTTACATGATCAGGCTGGCCGAACCGGCATCTGATCTCGTGGAATCCCGTTTGCCAGAGAAATGGAAACGTACATTGACGCATTATGCCACGGGTACACGCAATGTAAACCATGACAGCTGTTGGAAACGTTTTTTGATAAAGATTATCAGGAATACGGTAATATATTCTATTGTCAGTGTGGCGATAGTAACAATCTGTATGAGCTTTGTCCGTCCTTTCTTCACAGGCTTGCTGCCAGGTATCTGGGGCAATCTGGTAGTGGCGGTTATTACCATCTGTTTCCTGGCTCCTTTCCTCCGTGCCATCATGGTGAAAGGCAATCACAGCGATGAGTTCGTCACCTTGTGGCATGACTCCAAGAACCATGCGCCCCTGCTGGCTACCGTGATATTCAGGGTACTGATAGCCATCGTTTTCCTCATGTTTGTGATGGGGTCTTTATTCAAGATTTCCACCGGATTGATTTTCGGTGTGGCACTGATCCTGGTGACGGGTATGATTATCTCCCGTGGCCTCAAGCAGCAGTCCATCAAGATAGAGAAGATCTTCTTCACCAATCTGCGCTCTCGTGAGGTGCGTGCGGAATACTTAGGGACCAAGAAACCTGAGTATGCGGGCCGACTGATGTCGAAGGATATCCACCTGGCTGATTTCGAGGTTCCTGCTGAAGTGGAGTGGGTGGGCAGTATGCTCAAGGATCTGAACTTTGGTAAACTATATGGTGTTCATGTGGTATCTATTCTGCGGGGTAACAAGCGGATCAATATCCCGAAGGCCAATGACCGGGTATTTCCCAATGATAAGATACAGGTGATAGGCACAGACGCCGAACTGACTAAGTTCAGTGAAGTGATGCGTCCTAAGGTTGATTTGGGAGAAGACATCTACGAACGAGGTGAGATGATTCTGCGCCAGTTTGTTATTGATGAGGAATCTCCTTTCTTGGGTAAGAATCTGATAGAAAGCGATATCAGAAATAAATACCACTGCCTGATTGTAGGTGTGGAACGCGGCAGTGACGAGCTGCATGCTGTCAATCCTCATGAACTGTTCCAGTATGGTGATGTCGTGTGGATTGTGGGTGAGCGTGAAGCCGTGCAGCAGGTTGTGGGAGGCTCTCTATCTGTCTCTTACGACTAAGTGCCTATATCTTGCCTAAAATCTTATCCATCACCCAGTTGGTCAGCGTCGCGCTTTCCCCGTCGCAGGTGCATACTTTCTTCTCCAGCAAGTGGTCAACCACCGCTTGTATGATAGGCTGTTGCACATAAAGCGGATTCTCCACGGTGATTTCCTCACAATTGTTTTCAGTATAGAGCCTAATAGGCTCGTAGGTATAAACAGAGAAGCTGATAGTACCCTTGTCGCCAATTACCACGATGCGGTCCTCACGTGCAGATTCCTGTGCCACAAAGCACCAGGAACCGCTACCTACCAGTCCGCTCTCAAACTGGAAACAGGCGCTCAGCGAGTCCTCCACCTCATACAGACCGCCACGGTTGGCTTTGAAGCCAGACGCTTCGAGTATCACACCGAAGATATACTGTATCATGTCTAACTGATGAGGAGCCAGGTCATAGAAATAGCCACCACCGGCGATGTCAGGCTGCAGTCTCCAAGGCTGTGTTCCTGTATAGTCGAGGTCACGGGGAGGCACGGCAAAGCGGATCTGTATATTGGCGATATTGCCAATCACATCATCGTCAACCAATTGCTTCACCTTCTGGAAATAAGGCAGATAGCGGCGATAGTAAGCCACGAAACAAGGCACGCCCGTCTCCACCGAGATGCGGTTGATGCGGCAACATTCCTCATAGGTCACAGCCATCGGTTTCTCAATATAGACAGGCTTTCCAGCCTTCATGGCCATGATGGCATAAGTGGCGTGAGAGGATGGCGGAGTAGCGATATATACTGCGTTCACCTCAGGATCATTCACCAGGGCTGACGCATCGTCATACCACTTGGGTATGCCCCTCTCTTCGGCATAATCCTTGGCTTTCTGTAACTCGCGGCTCATGACCGCCACCACCTCAGAATTCTCAATCTTCTGAAAAGCCGGACCACTCTTATACTTGGTCACTTCTCCACAACCGATAAAACCCCACTTAATCTTGTCCATACTACTTTTATTTATTGAACATTGAATTCAAGTCTCACAAGCTTGTATATACGGCCTGAAAGGCCAGTAACCTTTCAGCCCAGGGCAACGCCCTGGGTAAATGTAGTTCGCAGCTTACGCCCTGTAAGGGCAAAAGCATGAAAGACATGATAAGGCTTTTGCCCTTTCAGGGCGAACCTAACCATATCCTTGTACCCAGGGCGATGCCCTGGACTATTAGCATTCTGCCCCTTCGGGGCGCTGTTTAATAGTATATTCATTCACTTACGAAACTTTAGCATTGAACATTGACCCTTGACCCTTGACCGTTGAGCATTATTCATTATTCATTATTCATTAAATATCCTCCTCGTCATCAAAGTCGAAGTCAAAATCCGCCATGAATACAGGATCTGTAAACTCATCAAGTTCACGACGCTCCTTCTTTGTAGGCCTGCCGGTACCTTTGGCACGGTTCACAAAACCATTAATCTTGCTTACCTCTAACAGCTCCAGCTGGTCGGGCGTGGTCACATTCTCCATCATCTCGTTCACCAGCTTGGCGCCTATACGTTTCTCAATCGCTTGCTTCACCTTAAACGACCATGTGATAGGCGGTTTCTTCACACCGACCACATCACCTTCCTTCACGGTATGAGCCGGTTTAGCCTGCGAACCGTTCAATGTCACACGTCCCTTCTTGCATGCCTCAGCGGCAATCGAGCGCGTCTTGAATATACGCACAGCCCAAAGCCATTTGTCAATTCTTGCAGTAGCCATCGTTATTTCTTATTAAACTGATTCATCGTGAGGGTAATCCCAGCCAGGCAGAAACTCTTGATCATCTCGCATGCAATGTCCATGCGCTCAGGCAGAACCTGCCAGTCCTCCTCACTGAAATGACCTAAGACAAAATCCACCTGACCACCGCGTGGAAACTCGTTACCAATGCCGAATCGCAGGCGGGCGTAAGCCTGAGTGCCCAGGATGTCAGCTATGTGCTTCAGTCCGTTATGGCCAGCGTCACTGCCTTTTGGTTTCAGACGCAGTTCACCCACAGGTAGTGCCAGGTCATCCACCACTACCAGCAGGTTCTCCAGGGGGATGTTCTCCTCCTTCATCCAGTATCTCACGGCATTGCCACTCAGGTTCATGAAGGTAGAAGGCTTCAGTAAAACAATCTGTCTGCCCTTGATATTTACATAGTTGACAAAACCATAACGGCGGTCCTGCCATGCTGGCGCGTTATTCTTCTCAGCGAACCTGTCCACCACCATAAACCCCGTGTTATGTCGGGTTTTCTGATACTCTGGTCCGATGTTACCCAAGCCAACAACCAAGTACTTTATCATATCGGTTTCTTGTTTGGCCTTCTTGTTTCTGAAAAACGGTAGAAAGCTTAGGATTCTCCACATGATGTTATGAAAAAGCGGATTGAGCAGTATGAATCTGCGCCAATCCGCAATTTGCTTTAATTATTCTGTTCTGCCAGATTACTGAGCTGCATTGTCCTTAGACTGACGGGTTGCAGCAACCATGCATACAACGGCTGTCTTAGGATTAACCAGCTCCAGGTTCTCGTAACTCAGGTCAGCCACCTTCTTAGCCTTACCCAGACCCATCTCGGTAACGTCGATAGTCAGAACCTCAGGGATGTTGGTATAAATACCCTTAGCCTTGAGAGTACGCATCAGCTGACGCATCTTACCACCGGCCTTAACTCCGGCTGCCAGACCTACCAGCTTCAGAGGCACTTCCATAATGATAGGCTTCTGGTCGTTAATCTCCAGAAAGTCCATGTGCAGGATAGTGTCTTTTACCGGGTGGAACTGAATCTCGCGGATGATAGCCACGTGTGCCTCACCATCGATGTTCAGGTTCACATAGTGGATGTCTGGAGAATAAACCAGCTTGCGCAGGTCAGCGTTAGCTACGCAGAAATTGATGTTCTTCTCACCTCCGTAGAGAACGCATGGCACACCATTGTTTCTACGCATAGCCTTCAAGGCCTTTGTCTGCTCTGATGAACGCTCAGCGATTGTTCTAACAGAACCTTTCAGATCATAACTTTTCATCTTGATAATTTTTTTGTGTTACTCTAAAATTAAGTTACTTTTGCTTAATTCACCATCACACGGTGTGTGGCAAAACACACAATGTTCGCAAAAAAGCGGTGCAAAGGTACAACACTTTTCTCAATTCTCAAAACTTCTGCTTAAAAATCGATGTCAATTTTGATATCTTCGCCCAATGAAGGTGTCTCTGTGCCAGCTGCTGCTTCTTCCTTCACCTCTTCCTCCTCAGCGTGAGCTTCGTATGGCTGGTTCTGTTTGATGTATGCAATTGCCTCGCTGATGCTTTTGCTGAACTTCTCCAAGTCTTCCTTGTAGATGAAGATTTTGTGCTTTTCATAAGAGAACTGTGCGTCTTCACCTTCGCCGTTGGCGATTTTCTTGCTTTCGGTGATAGCTAAGAACAACTCACCTTTACGATTTTTCTTCACATCCAGGTAATAAATCCTCTTACCTGCCTTAACAGCCTGTGAGAACACAATCTCTTTGTCATAAGGTTCAAATCCACTCTTTTTCTTAAATTCTTCCATCTCGTTTCTCCTTATTTAATTTATAGTATTCAATCTACAGAGGGCAAAGGTGGCTATTTTTTTTCAACTGACAAAGAATTTTAGGGATAATGTGCGGCAAATGAAAAAAAAAGATGGGAATAAGGCCTTATGTCAATTAAATTGACTACCTTTGCACCGTGTTTAAATATGATTGTGATTTTATATGATAAACAGAGTTCTTATCCGACTGAAGATTATTCAGATTGTCTATGCCTATTATCAGAATGATAGCAAGAATCTGGATGCTGCTGAAAAAGAGTTGCTTTTCAGCCTCTCAAAAGCCTATGACCTTTACAACTATCTTTTGCTGCTGATGGTGGGCGTTACTGAATATGCCCTTAAACGTATCGAAAACGGAAAAATCAAGAAGCTTGCCACTGATGAAGACCTGAACCCCAACATGCGGTTTGTGGAGAACAAGTTTATCCAGCAGTTGCAGTCAAACAAGATGCTCTTGGAGTATGCTCACAGGCAGAAGAGGACGTGGAATGATCATGAGGAGTTCCTGAAATCACTATACGAGAAGATACAGGCTACTGATATATACAAGGAGTATATGGCTAAGGGTTCTACCACATATCTGGAAGACCGCGACTTCTGGCGCAAGCTCTACAAGGCGCTCATCTGTGCCAATGAGGATTTAGACCGCCTGATGGAGGAGATGAGTCTCTATTGGAACGATGACAAGGAGATTGTGGATTCATTTGTGTTGAAAACCATCAACCGCTTTGATGAGACTGAGGGAGCTGACCAAGAGTTGCTTCCAGAGTTCAAGGATGAGGATGACCGCTCGTTTGCAATCCGTCTGTTCAGACGCTCTATCCTGAATTGTGACGAATATCGCAAGCTCATCAACGAGAATACCCGTAACTGGGACCTGAACCGTGTGGCGTTTATGGATGTGATCATCATGCAGGTGGCATTGGCTGAGATCCTGAGCTTCTCCAACATCCCGATCAGCGTTTCCCTGAATGAATATGTTGACATAGCTAAGTATTACAGTACGCCAAAGAGTGGCGCTTTTGTCAACGGCACCCTCGACGGCATTGTGAAATCCTTACGCCTTGAAGGAAAGATTACGAAACATTGATTTTTATTTTTAACTCTAAATATTGAATATTATGAACGTAATGTTACAGGCGCCAGCCGCTGGCATGGACTCTTCTATGATGTGGATCATGCTGATCCTGATGTTCGTCATCATGTATTTCTTCATGATACGTCCTCAGAATAAGAAACAGAAGGAAATCGCGGAATTCCGCAGAACACTGCAGGTCAACCAGCAGGTGATTACCGCTGGCGGCATACATGGCACTGTCAAGGAGATTAATGATAACGACGTGATCCTGGAAATCGACCGCAACGTAAGGGTTAAGGTGGATAAGAACTCTATCTTCGCTGCAGCAGCTGATGCCAACACGCAAGCGAAATAACAATATTAATTATTTATTGGTGAGTCAGAAATATGAAATCATATTGAGGCGAGTGAAAAGCTTCCTGCTCAGCAAGCGCAGCAGGGAGTTCTTCATTTTTCTCTTTTTCTTCCTCATCGCCTCCGCCTTCTGGCTCGTGCAGACCCTCGACCGTGAATACGAAATTGAGGTCAATGTACCTGTCAGGCTGAAGAACGTGCCGGAGAATATGGTCATCACATCCGACTTTCCAGAAGCCTTTACGGTGAACCTGCGCGACAAGGGAACCACCTTGCTGAACTACCAGCTAACCAAGCGATTCTATCCAATCAGCGTGGATTTCACGGAATACCAGAACCGCAGCCATCACGTAACAGTGCTCAGTTCTGCTTTCCAGCGTTCCGTCACATCACAGCTCAACGGCAGCACGCGGGTGCTGTCTATGAAGCCCGATACTTTGGAATACTACTACTCAGAGGGCAGGTCAAAGAAAGTGCCTGTCAGGTTGCAGGCAAGGGTAGCTCCCGGACTGCAGTACTACCTGAGCGACACCATCTTCAGTCCTGACTCCGTACTGGTTTATGCCCCTCGTAACGCCCTTGATACCATCAAGGCCGCCTACACCCGTTATTTCGAGGAGACACAGATAGAAGACACCCTGCACAGACAGTTGGAACTTGTTCATGGCCGTGGCGTGAAATTCGTGCCAGATGTGGTCGATCTGAAGCTCCCCGTTGACATCTATACCGAGAAGACGGTGGAAGTGCCCATCGAAGGCATCAACTTCCCTGCCGACAAGACCTTACGTGCTTTCCCGTCCAAGGTCAAGGTCACTTTCCATGTAGGTCTGAGCAAGTATCTTGAACTCAACGAAGACGATTTCCACATCCTTGTTTCCTACGAAGAACTGACGAAGCTCGACGGTGACAAATACCAGGTAAAGCTCAAGAAAATACCCCAAGGAGCCAGTCAGGTACGCATTACTCCGGACAAGGTAGATTTCCTCATCGAAAAGATATCCGGTCATGGGACAGATTAAGATAGGCATCACTGGCGGCATTGGCAGTGGCAAGAGTGTGGTCTCCCAAATCCTCCGCACCCTCGGCATCCCCGTATATGATTGCGATGCCGAAGCCAAACGCCTCACCGTCACCGATCCCGTCATCATCAGCCAGCTCAAGTCCCTCATTGGCGACGATGTCTATCTCAATAACGATACATCCCGCATGGGTCATTCTCCATTCTCCATTCTCCATTAAATAAAAATCTCCTATCTTCTTATCTATTCTCCTCCTCAGCTCACGTATCAGAAGTTAACGCCATTATCCACCCCCGTGTGAGGGAAGACTTCAAACGTTGGTGCGGGCAACATGCCGCCTGTCCGTTAGTTGCCATGGAGTCAGCCATCCTCTTCGAGGCCAAGTTCCAAGACACCGTTGATCAGATACTCATGGTTTATGCCCCCTTGGAAGTGAGGATAGCCCGTGCCATGAACCGCGACCATGCTACACGCGAGAGTGTGCTGAATCGCATCCGTCAGCAGATGGATGATGAAGAAAAGGCCCGTTTGAGCCAGTTTGTGATACGTAATGATGGCGATGCACCCTTGATTCCGCAGGTTTTGGGTTTTATTAACACGCTATCTGAAAAATAATGCTTACTTTTGCACTCGAAATTAAAAAACAGATAAAGAATTATGTTGAAGACTATTTTATCAATTTCAGGCAAGCCAGGTCTTTATAAGCTGGTTTCCCAAGGCAAGAATATGTTGATTGTTGAATCATTGGCTGACGGCCGTCGTTCTCCAGCATACGGCAACGACAAGATTGTCTCCTTAGGTGACATCGCCATGTTTACCGATGCAGAGGATGTTCCTCTGGCTCAGGTGCTGCAGTCCATGCTTGAGAAAGAGAAGGGTGCAGAAGTAGCGATGGATTATAAGAAAGCCAGTAGTGCAGACCTTGCAGCCTATTTGCAGGAAGTGCTGCCCGATTTCGACCGTGACCGTGTTCATCCTAATGACATCCGCAAGCTCATCAGCTGGTATAATATCTTAGTAAAGAGCGGGAATACCGATTTCGTGGAGAAGGAAGAGGAAGCATCTGCTGAAGAAACTCCAAAGGCAGAGTAATATTACACCATATTTATTTATAAGGCAGCATCCGGTAGGGTGCTGTTTTTTTTTATGATTTTTTTTGCTATTTGAAAGATTAGATGTAATTTTGCAGCAAGCTTCACGCCGTTACACTCATAGAGGAGAGTGCAGGTGTGGGCAATAACATATTGAATCAGCGTCTTACAACGTTAGTTTTTGATCTCTTGAACGTAGGAAATTCAAAGATCCGACAAAAATTAAACAGTGTGGATGCCGAGACGGGTAGGTATAATATATGCTTCTCCGTAGTGTGCGGAGGCTCGTGTAGCCTCAGGCACACTTTACGGGTGCATATACAAATATTACCAACGGCGTGAGCATCGGATTCTGTCAGTTTTTGGATACAGGTTTTCCTACGACCTAAGAGATGGATTGACAGGGAATGAGTTCACGCTTTCTTTGTATCTGTAGGTCAAGTTCAGTTCCTACGGTTTCAAATTTAGCTTTGCTGATTTCAATGGTTCATCTTCAGACATGTTTTGTCTGGGGAATACAGGCTGGCCGGCCGTCGGACGAAAGATTTCCGTCAATGGTTTGATGGAGTCTGCTCGGGACTTCGCAAAGGTTTCGGTGAGCCATTGGAGTAGGGGATAATCCCCTTTAAAACAGAGTTTTAGTCCTTGTGGATATACCCATGGGGACGAGGAAGGATAATGCGTAAAAGAGTATGGATACACAGCCAAAGCGGTGGTTTGCGATGACCCACCTGAACCCGAGTCTGATTGAGATCATGTTGCGTAAGGATAACGAAGGCGCTTTCCTGAAGGAACCCGATGAACAGCCTTTGCAGCCGTTCAAGTATTTCATTCCGTTCCGCTTCATGCAGCGTAGCCATTCTGACCTGCTGCCGGTTAAGGGCAGTGGTGCTGATGAGGTGTATGAACCGCGGAAAGATGAAAACGGTTTGCGAGATGACCTTCACAACTTTGTCTTCGTCTATGCCGATGCAGATAGAGTCAGGAAGCTGGTCGATGCGGCTTGGAACCGTTCTTCACGCCTTCACCTGCATTTCTACCGTGACGTGTCAGGACATGAGGTGATTGTTCCCGATGCAGAGATGCAAGGCTTTATCGGGATTCTGCAGGAACGTCAGATCAAGTTCACCATCGGCTTGCCGGTGGCGGAAGCAGAGGTCAACGACCATGCCATCATCAAGGAAGGGCCTATGGCAGGACGACGTGGTGTCATTACCGACATCCGTTATACCCGCAAGGGTGTCCGTCTCACCTTGGCAGTCAATATGTTCAACAATACCCACAGCATCAGCTTCCCCAACCTGAGGGAAGGCGATGTCATCTTTGTGGACCGTAAGGTCAAGAACCTGATAGGCACCAACTTCATCCATAACTTAGAGGAAGAGCTGGTTGAGATTTTCAGTCACCGTTTCAGCAGCAAAGGCTCAGGTGATGCAGCACGAAAAGACCAGTCACGCCTCGAACGCATCTACCACTACTCCAATGTCAAGGTCAACGACCCCGAAAACCGAAGCCGTTTCAAGGCACTCATGCTTATCTGCAGTTCGCTCCGTACCTATCAGGAAGACAAGGGACTCCTGCTTGATGAGGTGCAGAACCTGTTAGGGGACAAGACAGAAGCGCGGAAGCCCCTCGATGCCTACCTGATGATGGCCCTTTTCATTGCTAATCGCCAGCCAGCCTTGCGTGATGCCGTTAAGATATACCGGCAGACACATCCCGATTGTCCTGAAATCATCTGCCGTTTCTTCTCTATAGCGAAGAAGATACGGTGTAGGTAAAACAAAATAATAAAAATAATAGTATAATATGTCAGAAGAAAAGAAGTACAGCCTCGATGAGGTTGAGGATTTGATGAGCCGTGAGGGTGAGGAGCAGAATTTCTTCTCGTTTCCGAACCTGTTCGCCACGTTCGTGTTGAACTGGCAGTGGTTCCTGCTGACGGTCTTCATCTGCCTGTGCGGCGCGTTCATTTACCTGCGCTATGCCACTCCCCAGTACCGTGTTACTGCCCGTATGCTGATCAAGGATGAGGACAAGAAGCGCGGCGGTGACGTGCTGTCTAACATGCAGGACATCGGTTTTATGACCAATTCCGCGGGTATCGAGAACGAGATAGAGATTCTCAATTCCCGTATGCTCGTGCGTGACGCGGTTAACGACCTGAAGCTCCACACGCAGTATTTCGCCGACGGTATCGTCAAGAACCAGCTGGTTTACAGCCAGCAGCCCGTGAACGTCGATCTTGACTCCGCGTCTCTGGACAGCCTCGACAGGGACGGTTCCCGTTCCATCCGCCTGACGCTTTCCCTTGAGGGCGAGGCGTCCTACAGCGTGAAGGGCGAGCTGAGGTCAAAGGGTAAGACTGTCAGCCGTTTCGCGGAGGATGCCCGTACGCTTCCTTTCAGCATAGCGACCGACTACGGCACGCTTTCCTTCACCTTGAATCCGGAAGGCACGTACTCCATGCAGCGTGACCTGATCGTGACGGTGGAGCCACCCGTGGAGGTGGCCAAGCGTTACCTGAAGTCCATGACCGTCGCCGCGACGTCGAAGCAGACCACCATCGCCGAGCTGACCGCGACCAACTCTGATGAGCGCCGGGGCATAGACTTCCTGACCGCCCTTGTGGAGTGCTACAACCGCCAGGCCAACGCCGACAAGAACGAGATCGCGCTGAAGACGGAGGAGTTCATCAACGACCGTATCGCGCGCATCAACGAGGAGCTGGGCAACACGGAAGGCGCCTTGGAGGACTACAAGCGCCGCAACACGGTGACACGTATCGACATGGACGCCTCCCAGTCTCTGCAGATGTCGAGCCAGTACTCCACGAAGCTGACTGAGATCAACTCCCAGATCCAGCTGCTTGACTACCTGAGCGAGTACGTCAACAATCCCGATAACAGGTACAAGATCATCCCCTCCAACGTGGGTATGTCCGACCAGGCCTCCACGGAGCTGATATCCACCTACAACCAGGCCGTCCAGGACCGCAACCGCCTGCTTCGCTCCGCGAGCGAGCTTGCCCCCCAGGTCGTTTCCATCACCTCCACGCTTGACGAGCTGCTGGCCTCCATCCGCATGGCTCTCTCCCAGGCTCGCAGCTCCGCCGATATCCAGCGTCAGAGCCTCCAGGGTCAGTACAACCGCTACCAGAGCCGCCTCGGCAGCACTCCCGAGCAGGAGCGCGTGCTGACCGAGATAGGCCGCCAGCAGGAGGTTCGTTCCGGCCTTTACCTGATGCTGCTCCAGAAGCGTGAGGAGAACAGCATCTCCTTAGCCGCCACCGCCGACAAGGGCAAGCTGATAGACGACGTGATCAGCGAGGGCAAGGTGAGCCCGCGCGGCTCCATCATCATGCTGGCCGCCCTGGTACTGGGCGTTGGCCTTCCTCTGGGCGCCCTGTTCCTGCTGAGCCTGTTC
>JAFUVZ010000030.1 GCA_017471185.1 Bacteroidaceae bacterium | reverse complement strand
GTGAATGCTCAAAAGGTTACATGGTTACAGTGTAACCATGTAACCGGGAAGTGTCTGTTTTTTCATCACCACACAAAACTTTTCATCAATTCCCTTGCGAAAAAGAGAAATAATCTTTTCCTTTGCAATTGCAGTCGCCATGAACTCCTGCCATCGGGCGAAAGTGAAGGGCGGGTGCAGACATAGTTGGAAAAGCGTTTATCATGCGCTTTGTCTTCTATTTGATATATTTGACCAAAATGAGTGTTATTAATGAGACGTACGGAAGTAGTGAAGAGAATCAAGGAGGAAGCCGATAAAATGCGTCCTCGTGTGCAGACCATTCTTTATGGATCGGAGGCAAGAGGTGACGCTCGTCCTGACTCTGACATTGATTTGCTCATGTTAGTAAATGCTGACAAACTATCATACGACGACAAGGATATGATAACAGCTCCGTTTTACGATATTGAATTAGAGACAGGTATTATCATAAGCTTGCTGATCGTGACACGCAGGGAGTGGGAGAGCCGTCCGTTTATGACCCCATTTCAATATAATGTCAATAATGAAGGGATTGTGTTATGACTATGAATCTGACAGAAGACAATAAAGAAGCGCTTTATCGCTATAGACAGGAGCGTGCTCATGAAACGCTGACAGAAATACTATTTCCGAAAGCTCAGAAATTTATAGAGGAAGTAGATGCCCTTCTGGATAGATAATAGCATTTTCCCCATCATTCAAAACGAGATATTTGGCAATTACTGGATCATATATGTGACGTTATGATGCAGGCAAGCCAAGCCTTTTATCATTGTTTTTTTTAATTCCGCAAGACTTTTTCGTCAATTCTCTTGCAAAAAAGAGAAATAATCTTTTCCTTTGCAATTGCAGACGCCCAGAACCTTTCTGTCGAGTAAGGTGAAGGGTGGGTGCGGACATAGTTGGAAAAGCGTTTATCATGCGCTTTGTCTTTTGACACTCTGAAATCTCGCAAGTTTCAATGTCCGTCAAAATAACAAAGCAACGGTAGATGCTCATTGGGGATATGTCATTATACCCTCATTGCTCTTTATTTAAGGAGTGTTGAGGAGTATATTCATATTTTCAGCGTGGGCTTCTGCGTTGCTCGTTCTTGACGGATAGGGCAATGCGAGAGCCTCAGAGTGTGGGACGAGTAACTGGTACAGACTCCCGCGCTTTTCTTTTTTATCACTGTTAACCAAGCCGAATCTGGGGAGTTCTCCGGCTCCAAACTAATACAATTATGGATACGAATAATTCAGTTCTCTCTAAGGGGAAAAAACCTATGCTCTCAATGAAGCAAGCTATTATTAATGTGTTTACAAAATATGCAACATTTAAAGGTAGAGCCAGGCGTTCTGAGTTTTGGTGGTTTCGTTTATTTGAAAGTATCATTTTTGCTTTGATTATGATAATCGAAGTGATAAATGGTTTGACATTTGCTCCACCCTTTAACTTTTTTGGACCTATATCTTTGTTAGTGTCGTTAATTGTATTCCTCCCAGATATTGCACTATCGATAAGAAGACTTCATGATATCAACAAAAGTGGTTCTTGGTACTTAGCTTATTATGTGGTTAATGCTGCGTTGGCAGGTAGTTTCGTCATAATAGATGACTTAAGAAACATTGTTTCATCAAGAGTAAGTATTGCATTTATATTACTATATATATTATATTTAGCATATGCTATACTAATTATCGCATGGTTTTGTAAAGATTCAGACAAGGAACCAAACAGATATGGTGAATCTCCGAAATATTATGATAATTAAGTGTAACTGTTAGGGTGTAATAATGATGAGAAAGTTTCTTTATACAATTGTAGCCTTGTCAATTATTATTCAAGGTGCTTATGGTCAGATTCTTTACAAAATATCTGGTCATGAATTAACATCGGCATCATATATCGTGGGAACTCTTCATCTTGCAAATGAATCATTTGTTGATTCCATTCCAGGTATTTATCAGGCCATTGATAATTGTCAGCAAGTCTATGGTGAAGTGATAGTAAATGATATGTTAAATCCAGATAGTATTGCTGTTATTCAACAGAATATGATGCTGCCGAATGATATCACAATAGATAAAATTCTTTCACCAGATGAATTAAATCGTTTAAATGCGCTTTTAGAAAAATTACTCGGTATGGATTTGAATAATCCAGACCTTTTTCAACAATTAGGAAGGTTAGTGCCGAATGCTTTGTCAAGCCAGCTAACAGTACTTTCATTCATGAAAAAAACTGGTAATTTTGTCATAGAAAACGCAATGGATAATTACTTTCAAAAACAAGCTCGAGATCAAGGTAAAGAAGTAGGTGGATTAGAAACTGTTAGTTTTCAAATGGATGTTTTTTTTAATAGGATGCCCATTGAGCGACAGAAGGAGCAACTTATGTGCTTAGTTGACTATTCTGATATGATAGGCGAAATGACAAATGAGTTAGTTAAAGCCTATTACTCTCAAGATATAAATGAAATAAAAAAGATGATGGACATAAAACTAAATAATCGGTGTGATTCAACCCTACAGGAAGATGACATGCTATTATATAGTAGAAATGCCAGCTGGGTTAAAAAAATGCCTACGCTTATGGCATATAAACCGACATTATTTGTTGTAGGTGCTGGCCATTTGCCAGGTGAAAAAGGTTTATTGAACTTGTTGCGTCAAGCTGGCTTTGAGGTAGAGGGAGTATGGTCTAATAATTAGTAGTTTTTTTTGTATCATTATTGAGGTTGTGCCCGACACGGACTAAGGGCTTTTTCACTATGAAAGCAAAGTTATTATTAGGCATAATTGGCTTTTCGCTGATGCCAATCGTTTCTAATGCACAATTACTTCAAGATGCAAGCCGCAGTACATCTGTAATTGTACGTGACCCAGCTCGTCAAGCATCAACTGAAATTGATGCTGTTATTAACAATCCAGCTGGAACAGCCTTTCTTAATGACGGGTGGCATATATCGCTTAATGGGCTGCTCTCTGTCGGTTCATTAGACCTAAGTTTTAGGGATAATATCGTTAATAAGTCATATCGAAATGTTATACCATCACTGCAAGTTGCTTATAAGAAAAACAGATTTACATATTCTTTTTCTTTTGCTAACGAAGGCGGTTATGGAGAATGGAATATTTCAAAAGACCCTATGCTCTCCCATTTTTTAAGTACAGCTGGTAATAACGTCTTTAATATTTTTAAAGATGGGATGAGTCAAATAACCTCCAGTTGTAATAAGAATGACAAATTGTTTTATGAAGTAACGAATTATGGGGACAATTACAATTATTCAGGCAGGCTTGGAGCTTCTTATAAAATAAATGACCATTGGTCTGTATATGCTGGTGTAAGATTGAATTACGTAACAGACCATACAAGGTATGCTGTTTTTCAAGGAGTAGAAAACAACAATCTTAACGTATTATCTTTTAATGACTATTTCACAAATGTTGGTGAAGGCTTTTTCGAAACAATATCGAATGCTACATTAGTTTCGATGGTAGCTGCTTATCTCGCAGCTGATGCAGGAATGGATGTCTCTGATTTAATTGACAACACTGATGAATTACTAAAATTAGCAGGGGAAGTTAGTGCCGAAATCGAGCTATTAGCGCAAACTCCAGACTATTATTCCAGCTCATATAAAAGGATGAACGGATGGGGTATATCTCCGGTGCTTGGAATAGATTATAAGACGGGGAAATTCAACTTTGCAGCCAATTATGAGTTTGAAACTAAAATACACACCAATAGTGGTTATTCATCCTTTCATATCCCTGGCAAGTTGTCTTTAGGAGCATCATGGCAGATTCAAGATAATTTAAAGATTGCATTAGGTGGATCTTGGTCTTATGTAAATGTTTCCAAAAGTTTAGGTGCATCTCAAAGCGTTGACATTGACACTGACTTGATACTCAATACCCAAAAAGAAGGAAATATAGGGCATTCAGATTACAATACAACTGGAACAGATGC
This sequence comes from Bacteroidaceae bacterium, assembly GCA_017471185.1. Classification (GTDB taxonomy): domain Bacteria; phylum Bacteroidota; class Bacteroidia; order Bacteroidales; family Bacteroidaceae; genus Bacteroides. The sequence continues at coordinate 61,771 of JAFUVZ010000030.1, read as the reverse complement.
AATGTTTGACATTTCTGCAAGTGTTTCCTTCTCCCCAATTAAACATTTGATATTAAGTGCGGGATACACATACGCACAGCAAGGTGGCCTTTTCAAATCGTCCTACCCCATTAGTATATACAGTCCTGGTAACAACGCAATAGATATAATATCAGGTGGCGTATGTTATGAGATAAGTGATAAGGCAAAAATTAATATTGGCATAAGCAAAAAGTACCAGCTAGGAAACAACTGGAATTTAGGCAGAAATTGGAATGTTAACAATCATCAGAATCTGACTGTCTCAGCTGGTATTGACTTTAATTTTTAAAACTGCAATTATTAAAAGAAAGAAAACTAACAATCAGAGGTTGCGCCCGACACGGACTTAGGGTAAAGGTTTATGAAAAAGTATTTTAACAAATTTACAATGATGCTCTGTTTAGCCATCTTCTCATTAATATTTACATGTTGTACCCAAAAACATGAAGTAATAATAGCCCAAGGTGGTGCAGGGGATTATAAGGTAACAAATATTAGCACAGGAGAATCTGTTGAGGTAAGTGGGTCAACAAGTATTTATATCGGTATTGGTTCTGAGCCTAAACTGACTGCTCATAAAGGAGAAACTATCAAAATCGAATTTATAAAAGCAGAGGAGTATAGTAAGTATTCTTATGACACGAAGTTCATTCTTCATGACGGAACGGTGATAGAGAATGAAAATCCTTACGAATATGTGATACCTGAAGCAACAACTCCAGGAGAGTATAGGATTTCTTTTTCTGCGATTTCAACTGAGCAAATTATTACATCCAGTGGCTCATTAAAAATTATTATTGTTGAATAATATCATCCTTTGAAGTTGCGCCCGACACGAGACATAGGGTTATGATTATGAGGAAGCATTTTTATACATTGATTATCTTAGCCCTTTTTGGTGCTACAACAACATTTTTCACAAGCTGTAGCAAGGATTCGGTGGAAATAACCACTATCCCCCAAAACGAGAACAAAAACAGCAATGAAGAAGAGAATCCGCCAGCCATAAATGACAACAAAGCAGGGTCTTTCAGTGTGACCAATTTAGCCACAGAGGACAAGCTGCCTGTCAATGATGACAGTACAGATTCCCTACCTGTTCTCAATGGAGATAAGATACAGTTTGGATTCACTAGCAAGGACACATACAAAGATTATGAGTTTGAGACTAAGTACTCTATACGGATTGGAAATGATGAGACGGAGATTTCTGGCTCAGAGTTTACTGTTTCTGATATGGAGCCGGGGAAATACAAGGTCAGCATGAGCGCCAAGGTGAAAGACCAAGACATTAGTGCTACTGCCAGCTTTTATATAGAAGTGAAGAAATCCACAAGCTACATCATTGATTTTTCTTTAGGTTCAAAGGGTGTAACCTATAAAGTGGTTATTTCAGAAGACACCGAAGTATCAAGAGATCCTCTTCAAATTGAGGGTGGGAAGGATTCTAAGTCTCCTGAATATGAAGCCGACAGAAACAGTAAGAAAGTATTTATAAAAGTTTATCTCGATGATTTCTTGATTGATGAGTTAGAAAGGGAATTGATTACCGAATACTCAAATAAGATATCTTACTTTTTGCCAATAGTCTGGAAGATTGACATTAAGAGTGGCGAGAGAACATACTACATGAATGTGGGCAATGCCAAAGGTACTAAGCAGTTGACAAATTACAGAGAAGAAGAGGTATATTACAGCGATGTGGTATGGGAATCCTCTGACACTTTTGTGACAACTGTTGACGAAAATGGGCTTGTAGAAGCAAAGCATGTTGGTACAGCAATGATAACTGCTAAAGGAAAATATGTGGATGCAACTTTTGAAATTAAAGTAGATCCTTTATATAATACTTACAAAGAGCCTTTACCTTTGTATGGATACAGTAAAGATGCAGTTATTGTTCAGGAAACAAGAACTTTTGTCACTGCAAACGATGAATGGGTTGGGTACACTGGCTATACAGGAGATTATAACAGCAGATATATATTGTATTACAGGTTAGATGAAGGTGGGAAAGTAAAAGATATTGTAGTTGCAGTGGGGAAGAACTACGAGGAAGAAGTAAAGAACTTTTTAGCTGAAAGATATTATGCATTAGACGGGATTTACTATAATTCAGAACATTTTATTATTATGGGAGATCTGGATGAAGAGTTTATTTATGTGTTATACAGAAAGCTTGATACTGAAGAAAGTGCTAACAGCAGGGCTGTAGAGTTTACCCCTAACGAATTGAAGAAGTATCTAAACAAATAAAAGATGTGGCATTTGCCCGAGATATATGGGTGTCATGATAAAATAAGGGAGATCCTTTGCTATCTCCCTTATGTAATTATTTTACTAAGTGATAAAACGATGCCGTACAATGGCTCTGTACTTTGACAAATGGATGATAGAATAATAAGAAGGATTGCCTCTATAATTAATACTATGTATATGGATACATCAAGGAGTTTTCCAAATAGTGTCAGCAGTCGTGATGAGGTGTTTACGAAAGACGGCGGCGGATATGTGCGATTCTATCCTGAAGATGAAGAGCGAATGAAACACATGTCTGCGAAAGAAAGTATTTTGTTTAAAAGAAGTTTAATTGGAAAAAGGAGATATTACCATGAAAAAGATTCATTTACTGGCAACAGCTGCATTGGCAGCAACGATGGCATTGTCTTCATGCGCTGAGGACAACGGGAATGTATGGACAGACGAGGATGTGGTAACCAGAGGTGTAGAGGGTATTACAGACGGGTACTCTATGCTTGATAACGGATTGTTTAGTCTGGCTTACCCCAAAGACTTGGAACTCGTTTACAGTACTGAAAAGGAGGGAATTGTTGAAAACAAAATAGTAGGAGAAGACATACTTGTTGAAACAACCATCATCCCATTTGACATGGTACTGGACAAGATTATTGAATTATTGGCGCAAGAGGAACTGTCAGAATACGAAAGCCTTGTGAAAAGCTCTGTAACTGTTGACGGGATAAAGGGGTTGGCTTATAGCTTTGAGGAAAATGGCATGACCTGCAAGATGTATTGGTTTAGAAACGGGAACAGGACCATTGGCTTTATCGTTGGACAGGATGCCGGATGCCAGACGGAATTCAGCCTGGAAGAATCTTTGAGGTGGAAGGCTGGCAGCGACAGCAAGTCCGACTGGCTAAGCGAGGCTAAAAGATTTGCAGACTTTATAACCGGACTCAAGCAAGATGAAGGATACAGACAATCTTACATTAAGGTTGTTCCAGAAGAATCTCTTTTTATCATTAGCTACGAAAGGGATGACGAAAGTATGGAGCGCGAGGAGGCGAAAGATAGACTGAACAAAATGGTGAATACAGTCCAGGCAATGAAAGGATGCGCGGAGCATGGATACACCTTCGTCATAAAAGGGAGTGATGCGGAAGGAACTACTCTGTTTTCTCATCAGTTCACCCCTGACAACTATCAAATTGACAATGGCGTTGTGCTTGTGGATTAAAAAAGAAACTGTATATTTGCAAACGACAGTTGTTCTTTAATTATGTGAATGAAGACGGGAGGAACCATATATGGCATACTTTGACTTTATAAAGGACCAGATAGAAGTCGCTAAGAAGCCTGAGACGGATGAAGACAGCCGCAGGCATAGGAAGGAAGTGATTGAAATGAATGTGAAGAAGTTCCGTGATATGGTGGAGCATATTACGGAATCAGATGATTTCGAGCCTATACGCATGTCCTTTGAGATTCATGACAAGCGTCTTGTGGCTGACCGTTATTGGCTGGAGATCGAGAAGCTGACTGTAGTTTATGTGGGGGAACTGAAGTTATCCTTGATGGCAGACAAGGATAAAACTGAACATACTGTCTCTATAATAATTGAAATCTGTCCCAGGCAACAAATGCTGGATAAGCTTAATGAATCGGCCATGATTGAGAAAATCAATGATAATGTTTCTCGCCTGAGCTATCATTTGGAGGACCTATAAGAAGCATCTGGCTGAAAGCACGTATGCAAGTAACGGCTGCCGATTCTCCAGGAGGATTGGCAGCCGTTATCCTTTGTCTGATTTTATTCCTGCATCAGGAAGGACTTGAAATCTTCAAAAGTACTGGTCATGCCGATGCTTTGCTTCTTACCCTTCATAAAGTCTTGCAGACGTTGAGGGATAGCTACAGGCTCTCCGATAATCGCCTCCACGGTGTCTTTGAACTTGGCAGGATGGGCTGTCTCGATGAAGAAGCCGGTCTCGCCAGAATGAAGACCTTCACGCAGGGCACGGTGACCACAGGCTCCGTGTGGATCGAGCAGATATCCATTGGTTTCATATACGCGGCGAATCTCGTCAGCTATCTGCTCATCAGTATAGGTAGCTCCACTGATATCCTGGCAGATTGCGCTATGATTGCCATCATACAAAGCCAGTACGCGGGCAAAGTTGCTTGGATCGCCCACATCCATTGCGTTGGCTAAGGTAGCTACGCTGGGGCGAGGAGTATAGACTCCTGTCTGCAGGTATTGGTAGAAGATATCATTGCGGTTGTTGGCTGCGATGAAACGGCTGATAGGAAGTCCCATACGCTTGCCGAACAACCCGGCAGTGATATTGCCGAAATTGCCACTTGGGACGCAACAAACGATATTATTTAATTGGCGATTGACAATTGACAATTGACAATTATACCCAGCGGATTCTTTTCCATTATTATTCAGTTGGGCATAGGCCCAGAAATAGTAGAAGGCTTGCGGCAGGAAACGGGCTACATTGATGGAGTTGGCACTGGTGAGCTTCATGTGAGCATTGAGATCTGCATCCATGAAAGCGGACTTAACCAGTCGCTGACAATCGTCGAAAGTACCGTCAACTTCTATAGCTGTGATGTTCTGACCCAAGGTGGTGAATTGCTTCTCCTGGATGAGGCTTACCTTGCCTTTAGGATAGAGCACATAGACATGAATGCCTTCTACACCTAAGAACCCGTTGGCTACGGCACTGCCTGTATCACCGGAAGTGGCAACGAGGACGTTGACCGTTGGACATTGAACATTGGACATTGAACCATGAACATTGACGAAGTGTCCTAACATCCTTGCCATGAAACGGGCGCCGACATCCTTGAAGGCGAGGGTGGGGCCATGAAACAGTTCCAGCGAGTAGATATGGTCACTGACCTTCACCAGAGGAATGTCGAAACTCATGGTGTCATAGACTATCTGCTTCAGTTTCTCGGCAGGGATGTCTTCGCCGAAGAAAGCGTCGGCCACTTGATAAGCCACTTCCTGTAGGCTCATCTGGGGCAATTCTGCGAAAAAAGATACAGGTAACGGCTTGATATGGTCTGGCATAAACAAGCCTTTGTCGGCTGCAAGTCCCTTGACTACTGCCTCTTGCAGCGTCACGTCGGGTGTCTGATGGTTGGTGCTATAGTATTTCATAACCGCATAAATTCATTCATAAATTCTTGGAATCTCAATAGTCCGTAACTGCCTCCCACACAACTTACTTCGTCGAAAGTCTGTACTTCGTCGGGCTTCATACCAGGGTGCCAGATAAGGAAAGGCACGGGTTCTGCCAAGTGGGTACGGATTTCTACAGGAGTGGGATGGTCGGGTAATACGGCGATGCAAACTGGTTCATCCCATTGCCTCACCTCATTATATATGGGTTCTACCACACGCTTGTCGAGGTTTTCGATGGTCTGCAACTTCAGCTCCAGTTCGCCATCATGTCCGGCCTCATCGCTCGCCTCGATGTGCAGGAATACGAAATCATCACGTTTCAATGCTTCCAAAGCAGCTTGTGTCTTGCCCTCGTAGTTGGTGTCAGCCATGCCGGTGGCTCCTTCCACGATGATGTTGTCAAGGCCTGCATATTTGCCAATGCCCCGGATAAGGTCAACGGCAGAGATAACGTCGCCACGTTTGATTTGCGGATACATCTCCATCAAGGTCTGCATCTGAGGGCGATAGCCTCCGCTCCAGGGCCAGATGGAATTAGCCGGGTCCTTGCCTTGCTTCATCCGCTCGATGTTGAAAGGATGTTTGGCAAGCAGCTCTTGCGACTTTAGGATAAGCTCAGTCAAAAGAGCGGCTGTTTCAGAAGGTGAGAGCGTTGATTCTTTGCCGTTACCAGCTAAATTATGGTCATTGCTATCTGGTTTGGGCAGTAGGGGTTGCCATTCCTCATTAGGATGATCATGAGGAGGGGCACAATCGACAAACTTGCTGCCACCCTTGATGACCAAGAGATGGCGGTATTGGATGCCGGTGATGAACTGCACACGCTCGTTCCCCAGATGCTCGTTGAGATACTTGATGAGCATATCACCCTCTTCGGTAGTGAGATGTCCTCCATGATGATTCTTGATCTTGCCATTTTCCAGAGTGACAATATTACAACGCATCGCCATGTCGCCAGGTTGCATTTCATAGCCGATGGAAGCCGCTTCCAACGGGCCTCTGCCTTCATAAACCTTGTTCATGTCATAACCAAGGATCGTGGCGTTCGCCACTTCCGACCCCGGGTGAAAGCCTTCAGGCACGGTGAGCAACCTGCCACATCTTCCCATCTTAGCCAGATGGTCCATCGCTGGCGTATGGGCGTACTGCATCAAAGTCTTGCCTCCCAGACGCTCAACCGCATGGTCGGCCATGCCGTCTCCTAATATAATGATATGCTTCATAAATTACACATTTGCGATTGACATAATATCAGCGAACACGCCGGCAGCCGTTACACTGGCACCTGCGCCATAGCCCTGAATCATCATGGGATATTCGTGATAACGCTCGGTGGTGAGCAAAATAATGTTGTTGCTACTCTCCAGCCCGTAGAACGGATGTGTGACAGCCACTTCCTCCAAACCTACGGTAGCCTTGCCTTCAGAGAGACGGGCAACGAAACGCCAGCGTTTATGCTCGTCAGCCAGCTTCTGCCTGCGCTTCTCAAAGTCGGCATCCAGTTCAGGAATCTTCTTCCAGAAATCCTCCAATGTACCATTCATCAGTTCGTCAGGGATAAAGAGGTGCTTCACCACATCCTCCTGCTCCAGGCGGTAACCTGCCTCACGGCCCAGGATGACCAGTTTACGAATCACATCCTTGCCACTCAGGTCGATGCGGGGGTCAGGCTCAGAGAATCCCTTCTGCTTGGCTTCGGCAATCGCCTGGCTCAGGGTGGTCTCCGCACTCAAGGCATTGAAGATATAGTTGAGTGTGCCACTGAGTACGGCTTCAATCTTCAGGATCTTGTCGCCGCTGTGAATCAAGTCATTGATGGTATTGATGATAGGCAGCCCTGCTCCTACATTGGTCTCGAAGAGGAACTTCACGCCACGCTGGTGAGCCGTCTGCTTCAGTTTCATATAGTTCTCGTAAGGCGATGAAGCCGCAATCTTGTTGGCAGCTACCACCGAAATGTTGTGTTTCAGCAATTCCTCGTAGAGTGAAGACACACCGCTGCTGGCTGTACAATCCACAAACACAGCGTTGAAGATGTTCATGCCCGTCACTTCGTTGAGCAACGCACTGAGGTCGCAATCCTTACCCTGCTCCAACAGTTCCTGGCGGTAGTCCCGCAAGTTGATGCCCTCACGTCTGAACAAGCCCTTCTTACTGTTGGCGATGCCCACCACGTTCAGTTGTAAGCCATTCTCTCTCATCAGTTTCTCACGTTGGCTTTCAATCTGGGTGATGAGGCTGTGGCCCACTGTGCCGATGCCACAGATAAACAGGTTGAGCACCTGATATTCAGAGAGGAAGAATGAATCATGTATCACATTCAGCGACTTGCGGAGCTGTTTCTTGTTTACCACGAAAGAGATGTTTGTCTCACTGGCACCTTGGGCACATGCAATCACACTGATACCGCTTCGTCCCAAAGCCCCGAACAGCTTGCCGGCGATGCCAGGCGTATGCTTCATGTTCTCACCTACGATAGCCACGGTAGCCAGTCCGTATTCAGCTTTCATAGGGAACATTTCGCCAAGTTCTATCTCCTTGCTGAATTCCTTATTAAGTACCTCGCAGGCCGTTACCGCATCTGCAGTCCTGACACCTATAGAGGTAGAGTTTTCACTGGATGCCTGGCTCACCATGAACACACTGATGCCATGCTCAGCCAAGGTGCTGAAGATGCGACGGTTGACACCAATCACACCCACCATACCGAGACCTTGTACTGTGATGAGGCAAGTGTCGTCGATGCTGGAGATACCTTTGATGGCCTTGCCCGTTCCGTTGGAAGAACCTTGGCGGATGATGGTGCCTTGAGCCGTTGGGTTGAAAGTATTCTTAATGAGGATGGGGATATTCTTGTGATAGACAGGCCAGATGGTAGGCGGATAAACCACCTTCGCACCGAAGTTGCAAAGCTCGGTAGCTTCTACATAGGTCAGGCTGCTGATGGTGTAGGCGCCTTGAATTACCCTGGGATCAGCTGTCATGAAGCCATCCACATCCGTCCAGATTTCCAGGCTGGTGGCATCTAAGGCTGCGGCAACGATAGCGGCGGTATAGTCGCTGCCACCCCTGCCTAAGTTGGTTACTTCACCCGTATTCTTGTCGGAGGCGATGAAGCCTGGAATCAATGTCAGTTTGGAAAGGTTGGAAAGCTGCTCCTTCACCAGTTTGTTGGTGAGGTCTGCGTTCAGAATATGCTTGCCCTGCTTCCGCTCGGTCTTGATGAACAGACGGGAGTCCTTCCACTCAGCATCCGTGATTTGTGCTACGATGATGCTTGAAAGGCGTTCTCCATAGCTCACGATGGTGTCGCTTGTCTTACGGCTCAGGTCCTTGATGAGGTATATGCCCTGGAAGATGTCTCGCAGTTCACCCAGCAGTTGGTCCACTTGCCGGCGCAAACCATCCAATGATCTGCCTTCAGTCAGATTTTCGCTGATCAGGTCATGGTGTCTTTTCGCCAGGCAGGCGAACTCCTCCTCGTAAGCCTTGTCGCCTACAGATGCCATCTGGGCTGTCCTGATGAGCTGGTCTGTTACGCCCCCCAAGGCTGAAACCACTACAATCACCTGGTCACGCTGGCTCTGTACTATCTGCTTTACATTCTTTATGCTGCTGGTGGAACCTACCGATGAACCACCGAATTTCAATACCTTCATCTGCTTATACAATTAATTCGCTTTGTTTTCTTGCTATTTGTTGATAAATCGGTGCAAAATTACGAATATTTTTGTACTTTTGTGTTTCTAAAGGTAACAAATTATGCAAGCTGACTCTTTAAAGACATCGATTTTGCTCATTTATACGGGCGGAACTATCGGTATGATAGAAAATCCCGTGACGGGAGCATTGGAAAACTTCAGCTTCGCACAGCTGAAGAAACATGTGCCTGAACTCCAAAAGTTCAGCTTCAATATTGACAGTACCCAGTTCAGCCAGCCAATGGACTCATCAGACATGGATGCCAAGGCATGGCGCAGACTGGTGGATATCATCTACCGTAATTATGAGAAATATACGGGTTTCGTGATCCTTCATGGCACTGATACGATGGCATTCACTGCGTCAGCCTTGAGTTTCATGTTGCACGGACTGGCAAAACCGGTAATACTTACAGGGTCACAACTGCCTATTGGCGTGATTCGTACCGATGGCAAGGAAAACCTTCTGACGAGTCTGGAAATAGCTGCGGCACAGACACCTGAGGGGAAACCGATGGTACCAGAAGTGTGCGTGTATTTCGAGAACAAGCTGATGCGTGGCAACCGTACCACCAAGCTGAATGCAGAAGACTTCAATGCATTCCGCTCATACAACTACCCTGACTTAGCGACGGTGGGCATACACATACGATATAACCAGAACGCTATCCATTATCAGGAAAAAGAACAGCCTTTCGAGGTGCATACGGAGATGAACACCAACGTGGCCATTCTCAAACTTTTCCCGGGCATCCAGGAGACAGTGGTAAGGTCGGTATTGTCTATCTCTGGCCTGAAAGGTGTGGTGCTGGAGACTTATGGCAGCGGCAATGCACCTCGTAAGGGGTGGCTGATAGACTGCCTGAGCCAGGCTTCACGGCGCGGAGTGGTGATTGTGAATGTCACCCAATGTAAGTCGGGTATGGTGGATATGGACCGATATGAGACTGGCTATCAGCTGAAATCCGCTGGTGTGTTAAGCGGCTATGACATCACCACTGAAGCAGCCCTTACCAAACTGATGTACCTCTTTGGGCAAGGTTTGACGGTTGAGGAGGTCAGGCTGACGATGCTTCACCCACTGGTAGGAGAGATATCAATGCCTTGATTAGATAATTAATTTTAAATCAATAGATATGAGAAACATTTCATTTGGCAGGTCATTAGCCATGATGGCTTGCGTAGCGCTGATGGCAGGTTGTGCCGGTGGGCAAGGACAGCCATCGCAAGAGGGTATGAACCGAAAGCCTGGCAACTATCCAGGCAATCCCGAAGAGTGGTTTGCGCCTCAGTTGGTAGCGGACAATACTTACCGAAATGTGGCGAAACTGAAAGCGGCATACGCTTCTTCGAGCGTTGACTATAACCTGACGGCTCAGTTGGCTACCGATGGTATCTTGATTAACAAGATGCCTCCTACTACTCGGTTGTTTACGCAAGAAGGTGAGGTGCCTCGCAACAAGAAAGAGGTGATATTCGACTCAAACGATGTGACCACTTATGTTGTGAATGGCAACGACATATTCTTGCAGTATGATATGGCTGATATGCAGATGGATATCGACCAGATAGAACTGCGAGGCAGGGTAGTGCTTGACACCAGAAAAGCCCGGGGCTATGAGGTCAAGACGCTGGCTTCGGTGGATGGCAACCAATGGGAAGAACTGGATGCACAAAAGGGTAGCAACTACTTTGGTGTAGAAGGCGGTGCCTGGGCAGGTTATCCTCCTCGCAAGGTGGCTACGGGAGAATCGCCAGTGAGGTTCTTGTATGAGCATGGAGTTGTAAAGAATCCTCCAGTGGTGGAGGCTGGTGCTCCTGCTGGTGCCAATCCGTTTATGACTCGCACCATCAATTATGTGGTGAAACTGCCTGCTGCTAAGGCTTATAGCCATTTCAAGGTGGAGATGAAGATGCCAAGTGCACAGAACTGGACTATTTCTTCTTGGGATTTCAGCAAGGCTGGTGAGCCTGTTTCCGCACTTCCGTCTTTCCGCTTCAACAGTGCCTGGATGAGTGCTTCGGCTGGCAACGAATGGCTGATGGTGGACTTGGGTGCTGAGGCTCAATATGACAAGATCAATCTGCATTGGGTAAACAAGGCTGTGAAGGGCGTAGTAGAGGCTTCTGACGATGCCAAGACTTGGAAGCAGGTGGCTGAACTGCCTGGCGGTGAAGGCTTGAATGATGAAATTGCCTTGAACAAGACAGTAAAGAGTCGTTATGTGCGTCTGAACCTGACGGAAGTTGCTGGTGGCAAGCCTTATGTGCTGAGTGAAATGGAAGTGATGGGCAAGGGTGGCCTGACAGCTCAAAACCAAGTGGCTGAAGCTGCATGGATAAATATGAACGGCGATAATGGTAAGATACTGAACGGACGGCTTTCTTTGGATGGTGGCAACTGGAAGTTGCAAAGGGCTTCTGAGGTGAATGCTACAGGCGAGGCAATTGCGCAACCTGGTTTCAATGATGAGGCTTGGATAGCTGCTACCGTTCCTGGCACAGTGCTGTCAAGCTATGTGAATATAGGTGCGTTGCCTGATCCTAATTTTGCAGACAATCAGTTGCAGATATCAGAATCGTTCTTCTATTCTGACTTCTGGTATCGCCATACATTCAATGTGGAGACATTGGGTGAACGGATGTTCTTGGATTTCGACGGTATCAACTGGAAGGCTGTCATCTTCTTGAATGGCAAGCAGGTGGGCAATATCGACGGTGCTTTCATTCGTGGCAAACTGGATGTGACGGATGTGGTGAAGCATGGTGAGAATGTACTGGCCGTTAAGATTATCAAGAATGCCCATCCTGGTGTAATAAAGGAACAGACGGCTTGGTCACCAGACTCTAACGGTGGCGTGCTGGGTGCCGACAATCCTACTTTCCATGCTTCTATCGGTTGGGACTGGATTCCTACCATTCGTGGTCGAAACATTGGTATTTGGAACGATGTTTATCTCACTTATGCTGGTGTAGTGACCATTGAGAACCCATTTGTGCAGACCGACTTGCCTTTGCCAGATACCGATTGTGCTGATATCTTGGCTGAGGCTACGCTGAAGAACCATAGCGACAAAGCCGTGAAGGGTGTGCTGACTTTCAATATGGATAAGGACGGCGCTGGTGTGGCTGAACAGATGGAAGTGGAACTGGCTCCAGGTGAGAGCAAACAGGTGAAGTTACCTTCTGCCAGATTAGATAACCCAAAACTGTGGTGGCCTGTAGGCTATGGCGAGCAGAACCTCTATGACAGCAAGTTTACCTTTACGGTGGATAACCGTGAGAGTGATGCCAAGACTTTCAAAACGGGTGTGCGTGAACTGACCTTCGTAGATGAGCCTTACGTGCAGGCTGGTGGCGTGCTGAGAGGTAAGGAGCAGTTCAAGAATCCTATTCGTCTGACTGTCTATATCAATGGTAAGCGTGCGGTGGGCTTTGGAGGCAACTGGGGTATGCCGGAGTCTAACCTCAACTATCGTGGTCGTGAATATGATGCTGCTGTGAAATATCATGCCGACATGCACTTTACGATGATTCGCGACTGGGTAGGCATGATTGGCGATGAGGAGTTTTATGAGGCCTGCGACAAGTATGGCGTGCTGATTTGGCAGGACTTCTGGCTGGCTAACCCTGCTGACGGACCTGATCCTTACTACGAGGATATGTTCATGGCCAATGCACGCGACTATGTGAACAGAATTCGTAACCATGCGGCTTTGGGTATCTATGTGGGTAGAAATGAGGGTAATCCTCCAGCATCGTTAGACAACCAGTTGCGTAACTTGGTGGCAGAACTGCATCCAGGCATGCGCTATATCTCTCATTCTGCTGCTGGTGTGGTGAGTGGCGAAGGTTCTTATAATGCTTTGGAGCCTATTGAATATTTCCGTCACTTTGGACATGACCGCTTCCATAGCGAGCGTGGTATGCCTAATGTGATGACCATCGAAAGCATGAAGATGGCCTTTGGTGAAGAGAATCTGGAGCCTGTGAGCACCTTGGCTACTCCTAATCCGATGTATGGCTTGCATGACTATGCATTGGGAGGCAATGGTCCTTCTGCCCAGCAGACTGAGACCTTCAATCAGATGATTGCCAAGATGTTTGGCCAACCCAAAAATGCAGAGGAATTTGCTGAGTGGGCACAGTGGGTGAACTATAACGGTTATCGTGCTATGTTTGAAGGCCGTAGTGAGCATCGCCGTGGATTGCTGTTGTGGATGAGCCATCCAGCTTGGCCTTCAATGGTTTGGCAGACCTATGATTATTATTTGAACCCAACTGGTGGTTACTTTGGTAGCAAGAAGGCTTGCGAACCAATTCATATCCAGTGGAATCCAGTGCGCGATGATATTGAGGTGGTGAACTATTATGCCGGAGACTTTGCTGGTGTGACTGGTACTGCCCAGTTGATTAGTCAGGATGGTAAAGTGGTTTGGGAAAAGCAAACTTCTTTCGATGTGAAGAACGACGAGACTGTGGCTTTATTCCTCTTGGAAGAACCTGCTGAACTGAGCAATACTTATTTCATCAAGTTGACTTTGAAGCAAGGTGACAAGTTGTTGTCTGAGAACTTCTATGTCAGAGGCAAGGAGGCTGGCAACTATCAGTCTTTGCTCGATCTGCCTTATATCCAGTTGGCTAACAATATCAAGGTGGTACGTGAAGGCGATGAATGGATATTGGATGGCGAGGTGAAAAACGAAAGCGATACTCCTGCTATGATGATTCGCTTGGCTGTGAAAGGTGACAAGACAGCTTGCATGATGGCACCTGTGCTATATAGTGATAATTACTTCAGCTTGATGCCTGGTGAGAGCAAGCAGATTCATATCTCACTGGCTCACGCTGATACGCAGGGCGAGCAGCCAACGCTTGAGATAACGGGCTTCAATGTCAGCTCAGACAAAGCCAAGCTTGGCAAGTCTCGCAGAAGTACCCGTTAAGAAAAGACGGGCAAGCCTACTGCAGAGCTGGGCTGATAGAATGTGACTGAGATGTATGAATAAAAGGAGACGGGGCTATAGTCCCGTCTCCTTTATTCATACAGCGTGAAGCTGAATACGCTGCCATTGCAAGGTTGGCTCTGTACCTGTATCTCACCACCATGTGCATTCCATCAAAAATCTCGATTCTATATTTCAATTATATTTGGGAGTTACCTGCAATGAAACCCTTATTGAACAGTCACAATCAGCCGATGGTAATGCGTCAGGGCAGGGGTACCATGATCAGTGGCCTCTAATATCAGGTGGATCGTGTCACCTGCCTTGGCATCAGCTGGAATAGTGAACGCAGTAGCTGCTTCAGAAGGATTGTCAACGGAGGCATCACCTTCATAACTGCCCACCTTGAACTGCCACCATCTGAGTGCCAGCTCGTCATTATCAGGATCAGTGACTTTAGCCTTGATCTTCAATGTCTCGCCGGGCTTGCCTGACAATGCCAATGGCGCAGTGATGACAGGATGATGGTTGGCATCCTCAAACTTTGGCGTTACTGCCCAATGCATACGCTCGGCGAAATCGTTCTGAGCAGCAGGCACGAAATCGGGCATCACGGGATCGGGAGCCCCAAGCACAAAGGTAGATGTCTGACCTTCGGTATCAGGCTGCTTCCTGCCACCCCAGCCTCCGTAGGTGTCATCTTCGAAGGCACGTAGGCCATTGCCCAAGAGATTGAGATAGGTGAAAGTGTCTCCTTCTGCCAGGAATACTCCCTTTGGCTGTGGAGGCATCCACACTACATAACCCATCTGGCGAAGCTCATCAGCATTATATCCGCTCAATCCGAAATAATCCATGATGTCTCCTTTCACCATTTGCTTGCCATCGCCCCAGATGCGATACATCTCGCCGAGAGGACCACGGCTACTGATGTTAGCTGCCAGCCATTCGGCAGAATAATACATCTTGTCGGCTTCTGACACACGATTCTGTGCTCCGTACGCCAAAGGCACCGTACCACCCCTGATGTTCAGCACGCCAATCTCTGGCCAGTTGGGTTTGATATAGTTGGCGAAAGTGTCATCCTGGTCACCGCTCAGGCAGAGATATACCTTATCCTGAATCTTGGCTTTCATCTCATTCCACTGTGCTGTGCCTTCGTACTCATCCTGGATAGATTTCAAGGCACGGGCGATGGTGCTGCATCCACCCCATGCGGTGACAAAAAGTTTGCCAGGCACCTGGTCGAGAATCTTCTCTTTGATGAGGTCGCTACCCGGAGAGTCTTTAGAAATATCACCATCGAACTCAATATTACCGATGCGTACGATGGAACGCATATACTCTGGTGTTGGATAATCGCCGTGTACCTTCAGGTTAGGATAAGAAGCAGTGTAAGCATCCACCACATCGTCGATGAAACGCTCTTCCGGATCCCATCTCCATGACTCCATCGGACCATAGTTCAGTCCGTTGCGCGTATATTCCCTGCCATCAACAAACCATTTCGTTCCCTTGCCGTCACCTTTCCAATGGAACTGACTGCTGGCATAAACCAGACCTTCAAGCTGCATATCAGGAGCATAGAGCACCAGACGGATGAGAGAATTCAGGTCATCTAATTCAGGGTCACAGGTCACGATTACTCGAGGTTTCTCCACCTGCTGTACCGTAGGGTCAGCACTACAACTGGCAAAAAGGCTGGCCAGACAGACAGTCAGGCAATATAAAGTCTTCTTCATGATATAATATATGAGTTAATGTTTCTTCTCTTCTTGGGGAATGCGGATGGCTGTATATAGCTCCAGGATGGCTGCAATGAGCAGACAGATAATCCATTCGTTGCCATGTGTGTAGAGCATGAGGATGCCAGTAAGCACCAAAGCCAAGGCTCCGAACATCTGTTGTCTGTAGAGTCTCTTCAGGGTGGGATCCTCCGCCTGGGGCTGGGCGAAAATCTGCCCTATGGCAGCAGTAACGGAGCCTATGATAAACATATAGGGCGCATATTCCCAATGGGTTATATAGACAGCAGCCCCAATTAGGGCAAAGACGCTGCCCACCATGAACAATATGTCGAGATACTTCTTCATTCCATATCCTCTGCAAACACAAAGATGTCTTCGTTTGGCTTCTTCATCATGTATTTCTCTCGGGCGATGCGCTCAATGGAGTTGGAATCTACATTCAGCTCGTCGAGACGTCTGGTGCTCTCACGGTACTCCTCACGGTATTTCTCTATCTCGCTGCGAAGGTTAGCCTCCTCATGAGCCAGTTCGATGCGGTAGAGAATACTGTTTTCATCCAAAAAGCCCACGATGACTATAAATACCAGAATTGTAATCAGGTATTTGTGCTTCCCTAAAAAATTCCAAAATGATGACAATCTGTCCATAGCTTGTTCCCCTGTCTTTTGATTCTCTGCAAAAGTAATGATAAAAATTGAATAAAGGAAACATAAATGAATAATTTGCTTAATCAATAAAGAATCCTTATTTTTGCAGGGTAAATGGAAGAAGTGTGAATCATGGAAGATTATATCGTATCGGCAAGAAAATACAGACCTTCAACCTTTGAGTCGGTCATTGGGCAAAAGGCGTTGACCACCACTTTAAAGAATGCCATCGCCACAGGCAAGCTGGCACAGGCATACCTGTTTTGCGGACCCAGGGGTGTGGGTAAGACTACATGTGCCCGAATTTTCGCCAAGACAATCAACTGTTTGAACCTTACCCCCGAAGGGGAGGCTTGCAATGAGTGTGAGAGTTGTAAGGCTTTCAACGAACAGCGTTCATTCAATATCCATGAGCTGGATGCTGCATCCAATAACTCGGTGGATGATATCCGTCAGTTGGTGGAGCAGGTGAGGATTCCACCACAGATTGGCAAGTATAAGGTGTATATCATCGATGAGGTGCACATGCTTTCTCCTTCTGCCTTCAACGCTTTCCTCAAGACACTGGAAGAACCGCCTCGCCATGCTATCTTTATCCTGGCTACTACGGAGAAGCAGAAAATTCTGCCGACCATCCTTTCCCGTTGCCAGATTTACGATTTCAGCCGCATCAGGGTGGAGGATATCGTGGAGCATTTGGCTCATGTGGCTCAGAAAGAGGGAATCGCCTTTGAGCCAGAAGCCCTGAATGTCATCGCCCAAAAGGCTGACGGAGGTATGCGTGACGCTTTGTCAATCTTCGACCAGATGGTGAGCTTCAGTAGGGGGAATATCACTTATAAGAGCGTGATAGAGAACCTGAATGTACTGGATTATGAATATTATTTTAAGCTTACTGACTATTTGTTGCAGGGAGATGTGCCCAACAGCCTGTTGCTGCTGAATGATGTTTTGAACAAAGGTTTTGATGCCAGCAATTTTATCAATGGCTTGGGAAGCCATTTCAGAGACCTGCTGGTCAGCAAGGATGTGGCTACGGTGGGTCTGCTGGAGGTAGGAGCCAGTATCCGTGAGCAATACAAGACTCAGGCTCAGCGTGCCCCGTTGCCTTTCTTGTATAAGACGATGAAACTGTGTAGCGATTGTAGCTTGAACTACCGTAATGCCCGCAACAAGCGTTTCCTGATAGAATGTACGCTGATTCAGTTAGCGCAACTGACACAACCCGATGCTGATGTGCCTGATGGGGGGCGTGGCCCTAAGCCAGCGATAAAACCCATTTTTAATCATACGCAGGTTACTCCTGCTGCTACAGCTCAATCTGTGGCACCGCAACAGCAGCCTGTTACACCAACGGTATCTGTAGCACAACAGACTCCGGCTGCACCAGCGACTTCTGCCAATCAGCCTGTGCCTCATACAGCCCCTTCGGCTCTGCAACAGGATAAGCCCGTTACGAATGCAGGTAAACCAAAGGTGGTGGCAAACATCAGTGAACTGGGTGTATCTATCCGTAAGAAAGCGAATGATGAGACGAAGCCTCAGGAGCAGACACAGTTGGTTAGGTTTTTCGACAATAGACCGTTGACTCAAGAAGCTGTTGTTGAAAGCTGGAAAAGATTTGCCTCTCAACTGCCTCATGACCAAGTGGCATTGAAGAACCGTATGCCATCGATGCCTGTTGTCTTGCAGGCAAATGACCAGGTGGAAGTCACTGTGGAGAATGATGTGAGTGCCAAACAGCTGAATGAAATGCTGATAAATATCAGAAGCTTCATGCAGAGTGACTTACATAATAGTGACTTGAGCCTGAAGGTGTCAGTTAAGGAAGTGGAATTGTCTGTTCAGTCGCTGAGCAGATTTGAGCAATACCGTAAAATGGTGGAGAAAAATCCTTGGCTACAGCATTTGCAAGACAGACTTGGGCTTGAACTTAATTAATTTAGAAAGGGTTTAAATAATTTTTTTTTGACGAAACGAAATAACAACATATCAAGAAAACAACTATCTTTGCTTACGGAATATGCAGTAGAAAGCGTTTCCATGTATTTATAAAAGTGGTAATAAACAATTTAAATTTGAAAGACTATGGCTCATGTAATTTCTGATGACTGCGTAATGTGCGGTACTTGCGAGGGCGAGTGCCCGGTAGGTGCTATTTCTGCAGGTGATACTAAGTATGTTATCAATGCTGACGAATGTGTAGATTGCGGTACTTGTGCAGCTGCTTGCCCAAGTGAAGCTATTCATCCGGGAGAGTGATTCTGTAAACGTATCTATAAATGAAGCCCAGCTCTATAAGCCGGGCTTCATTTATTTTTATTGAACATTAAACATTGAACGATAAATATTAATGTTCAATAGTCAATATTCAATGTTCAATAGTCAATGTTCAATGTTCAATAGTCAATGTTCAATGTTCAATGTTCAATGTAATTCCGCCAAAGCTTCCTTGATTCTGCGGATAGCCTCTACGATGTTCTCATCGCTGGTGGCATAACTCATGCGGAAGCAATCAGGGTCACCGAAAGCGGCACCGCTTACGCAAGCCACATGACCTACCTCCAGCAGATACATAGCCAGGTCATCGGCATTGTTGATCTTGCGGTCACCAGCCGACTTGCCGAAGAAGCTGCTGCACTTAGGGAACAGGTAGAAGGCACCTTGCGGAACATTCACTTCCAGGCCAGGAATCTCTTTCGTAAGCTTCACAATCAGGTCTCTTCTGCGCTCAAAAGCCTGACGCATCTCTTCCACACAGTCTTGTGAGCCTCTGTAGGCTGCTTCTGCCGCTTTCTGAGAAACAGAGCACGGACCAGATGTGTATTGACCCTGTAGCTTGTTGATCCCCTTGATTATCCATTCAGGACCAGCCGCGAATCCTATACGCCAGCCAGTCATCGCATAAGCCTTCGACACACCGTTGATAATAACCACACGGTCTTTTATCTCACTGAATTGGGCGATACTCTCATGGTGGCCAATGTAGTTGATATGCTCATAAATCTCATCAGCAATTACATAAACCTGAGGATGATTTGCCAAAACCTCAGCCAGTCCTCTCAGCTCCTCTTTCGTATAGACGGAGCCAGTAGGATTTGACGGAGAGCAAAGGATCAAAGCCTTGGTTTTAGGAGTGATGGCAGCTTCCAGCTGTGCAGGAGTTATCTTGAAATCTTGCTCAATGCCAGCTTTCACGATGACAGGAGTTCCTGCTGCCAGTTTCACCATTTCAGTATAGCTCACCCAGTAGGGTGCAGGCACAATTACCTCATCACCTTCATTGACCAGGCTCAGCACGGCGTTGCAAACACACTGCTTGGCTCCGTTAGAGCAACTGATTTGGGTAGCAGTATAATCCAGCCCGTTCTCATTCTTCAGTTTAGCCACGATGGCCTCACGCAAAGCAGGGTATCCGGGAACTGGTGAATAGCGAGAGTAGTTCTCATCAATAGCCTGTTTGGCAGCCTCCTTGATGTGGTCTGGGGTGTTGAAGTCGGGTTCTCCCACGCTCAGGTTGATAATGTCAATACCTTGAGCCTTCAGCTCAGAACTTTTCTGAGACATAGCAAGCGTTGCCGATGGCGACAAGCTGTTTAAACGATCTGATAAAGTGTTCACCATATATGTTAATCTATTTTATGCTTCGCATTAATCTTTAGCTAAAAATGGAGGTTATGCCCCATACGCTCTGCCTTGGTATGCAGATAGCGTTCGTTATAAGGATTAGGAGCTACCTCAATGGGTACATTCTCCGTGATTTCCAGTCCGTAAGCTTCAAGACCTACACGCTTCACTGGGTTGTTCGTCATCAGGCGCATCTTATGCACATGAAGGTCACGCAGTATCTGCGCTCCTACGCCATAGTCGCGCTCGTCAGCCAGATGTCCCAGGCAGATGTTAGCGTCAATAGTGTCCATGCCTTCCTCTTGCAACTTGTAGGCGCGGATTTTGTCCATCAGTCCGATACCGCGTCCTTCCTGGTTCAGATAGACAATGACACCCTTGCCTGTTTCCTGAATCATCTGCATCGCCTTGTGCAGCTGTTCGCCGCAATCGCATCGTTTCGAAGCGAAGATATCGCCTGTCATGCAGGAAGAATGAACCCTCACGAGGATTGGTTCGTCTGGTTCCCAAGTGCCTTTGAAAAGAGCGATGTGCTCCAGTCCGTTAGACTTCTGCTTGAAAGGAATCAGTCTGAAATCACCGTAAGCGGTTGGCATCTTGACCTCCACGCCTTGCTCTACCATCGATTCCTGCCTCAAACGGTATGAAATCATATCCTGTATGGAAATCAGCTTCAGGTTATATTGGTCGGCAAAAGTCCTCAGCTCTGGCAGACGCGCCATCGTGCCGTCATCATTCATGATTTCCATCAGGGCAGCTGCAGGATAGAGACCTGCCATACGCGCCAAGTCGATGGAAGCTTCCGTATGCCCGGCACGCTTCAGCACACCTTTATCCTGTGCATAAAGCGGATTGATGTGTCCTGGGCGCCCGAAGTCCTCTGGCTTGGCGTTAGGGTCTGCCAAAGCCTTGATCGTAGCGGCACGGTCAGCTGCTGAAACGCCTGTAGTGCATCCTTCCAGCTTGTCGATGGTCACGGTAAAAGGAGTGCCCAGCATGGAGGTGTTATTAGTCACTTGGTGAGGCAGGTTCAGCTCTTCACATCTCGAAATTGTAATAGGAGCGCAAAGCACACCTCTGGCATGCTTCAGCATAAAGTTCACCTTCTCTGGCGTGATTTTCTCTGCCGCGATAATCAGGTCGCCCTCATTCTCACGGTCTTCATCGTCAACCACCACCACAAAGTTGCCGGCTTTTATCTCCTTTAAAGCCTCTTCAACGGTATCCAGCTTCACTTTTTCCATATATGTCAGAGTTATTTGTTTAATATTCTGGTATTAATAATGTTAATCACTTCGTTATTGGTCTCCATAATCTGCTTCAAGTCCTTGCCTAATCTGATGCGGTATGCCCAGCTTCTGCAATAGAAGAACAGACCTACAGGGAACACGATGCCACATGCCAGGTTGAGCCATTTGTTCTCAAATGGCCGGAGGTGGGCATGAGGCGAGACAACCGGGTAATTGTTTAGCTCACGAAGCAGATAGTTGTTGCTTGAGTTAGCCATATCAGTGATCATCGTCTCCAGCAAATCGTTGATGAAGTCCATCTCGTTGTCTTCCTGCTTGCCGTTCCACATCTTGAAGTAGTTAGCCGGATGCTTCAGGTCGTGCCTGTTCGCATAAGCCTGACAGCGTTCATTCAGATTCTCCAGTGCGGCAGGTAAGGTCTGGTAGTCAGGATCCAGAATGATCACTTCCTTACGGGTGATATTTCTGACAGGTCTGATACCCACCAGGCGCTTGAAGAAATCAACGTAAGTATCAATGTTCAAGGCTACGGAATCCGTGTTCGACTTATAGGTCAGATAGGCACCGATAGGAGCCAGGATGGCCGTACTCAGCCACATGCCCTCCCAGGCAGCCCAGTTTCCGTCGCGAGCCAGTTTGTAGCCTGTATTGTTCACGATATAATAGAAGATGAATATCAGCACGGAGATGACCACAGGCATACCCAATCCGCCCTTTCGGATGATGCCGCCCAAAGGTGCGCCAATGAAGAAAAACACCAGACAAGCCAGTGAAAGCGTTATTTTCTCATGCCAGGCCGTCATGTGTCTTCGTAGGCTTACCAAAGTCTGAGTGATGTTCACATTCTTGAAATCCCAGTCAGCCAACTGGTTGTTGGCGCTTGTCAGCATGTTGGTCAACTGCCTTTGCTTATCGGCAGGCGACATACTGTTCATGATGCTGTCAATGTCGTACTCTGAGATTTGGGCTTCCTTCACTTTGATGGAATCCTCCTGTCTCCTTTCATAGTGGATACGGTAGTTGTTGGCAGAAGCATCCTTATAGTTGACGGCACCCAGGCTGTCAACCAGCACCCTCATGGAGTCAATGCTGGCTTCCAGCATCTCCATATTCTTACTGTTCGACTGGCTGGTCATGAATCCTTCGTCAATCATGTTGAAGTTGGCGTTAAACTCAATCAACGCATGCTTCTCGCTGAATGACTCCCTGCGATAAGGCACATTCTGCTGCTTCATGTTCTGCGACTGCAGGTTCTCAAACTGCTCGCCGCTGTACAGATGCAGATACAGATGCTGCTTGTCCTCCGTCATCTCCAGTCTGCCGGAATCTGCCCTGATGATCTGCGCGTTGTCAAATCCATTGGCAAAGTTGTAGATCATCACGTTATAGAGCATACCAGTGTCCCTGTCCTTATGCTCCACGTAGAGGTTATAGCCTTCAATCTGGTCATAGAACGCTCTTTCTGGGATATCCAGTTCGGGCGATTTCTGCCTCATGGATATCAGCAGCGTCCATAGTTTCGTCTGCGCTTTCGGACCAATCACGTTTTGGAAATAGAATGATAGGCAGCACACGAAACAGAGCATTACGATAAGTGGACGCATGATCTGCATCAGTGAGATACCCGCTGCTTTCATGGCTATCAGCTCGAAGCGTTCTCCAAAGTTTCCGAATGTTATCAGCGAGGCCAACAGCACAGCCAAAGGCAGTGAAGCTGGCACCAGAGTCAGCGAGGCATAGAAGAAGAACTGTGCGAGCACACTCAGCTCCAGACCTTTCCCCACCATGTCATCCACATATCTCCAGAGGAACTGCATCATGAAGATGAAGAGGCAGATGAAGAAAGTTCCTGCAAAAAGCAGGCAGAAGCTCTTCAGAATAAATATGTCTAACTTCTTTAAATGTGGCATAAAATATGCTGTAATCCGTTGTCAGACCACAAAGGTAGTACAAAAAAAGGTAGCAGATGAATTTTTTATTCAAAAAATGACGAGAAAGTTTTGTCGCTTTCAAGAAAAGCTATATCTTTGCACCCGCAATCAGACCTCAAGTCTGGCTGATGGCGGGATAGCTCAGCTGGTTAGAGCGCATGATTCATAATCATGAGGTCGCCGGTTCAATCCCGGCTCCCGCTACTAAAGATGAAGCACTTACGAATAGAATCGTAAGTGCTTTTTTGTTGAACGGGTCAAATATGGGTCAAAGCAATTAGTTCATATCACTGCCTACCTTTGATGACGTTGTTTCCGCCCGAAATAGAAGTCAAAGGATATTAGCTCCTTATGGCAGCTCTTTGATCTTTATGTTCTTGTAGAATACCTCGTGACCGTGGTCCTGTAAGAGGATAGGGGCCTCGGTGAAATTGCCGAAGTTAGGCCAGTCCTTATACTTGCTGTATGCCACCAATGCATTCCACATCTGGTTGTTACGCTCGTATTCTAACAACTTGGTGCCATTGAGCCAATGCTCTACATGGTTGCCCTGCACGATAACAACTGCCGTATTGAACTCGTCCTTATTGAAAGGCTTGTCGTCAGAAACAGGTATCAAGTCATACAAAGCGCCCAATTTGCGGTTGCCTTTTACGCCCAATTTGGCATCAGGATGCAAATCGTCATCCAGAATCTGGAACTCGCAACCGATGGCAGAACCAGGACCTTTGTTCAAGTCTGTATTCACGAAATACTTGATGCCGCTGTTGGCTCCCGGGGTAATCTTGAAATCCACCTTGAGGATGAAGTTCTTGAAAGTGCGGGTAGTCACGATATCGCCACCGTTGGCAGACTCCTGCCCGTTACCGGGAAGCACACGCAAGATACCGTTGCTCACTTCCCATCCCCCTTTAGGGAATGTCTCAGCCTTCGCGCTACGCCATCCTTGGGTGGTCTTGCCATCGAAGAGCAGCTTCCATCCGTCGCGTACTTCCTCTTTCGTCAACTGGTTGTCATTAGCTTCCGCACGAACCTGTGCCTGCAAAGCCATACCTCCTAACAAGGCAAATGCCAATAATATAATCTTCTTCATAATCGCTTCATTTATAAGTCATAGAATTTTTCCCATCCCTTGCGAGGCAATGAGCCTGCCAGCATAGCGTTAGCGAACTGGTTGTTAGTGAACTGCTTCAGGCGGGTATCGAAATACAGGTCGGCATTGAGTCGCTGTGCAATTACACCTAAGCAGAATACCTGGCTCAGCACACCGTTGATTTCGAAAGGTGAGCGAGTCTTCTCTTCGCCCCTGATGGCACGCAGGAAGTTCACGTAGTGGTTAGACGGACTTTCAGGTACCTGTGGCAACAAGCCTTCCATCTCCTTGGCACGTTTCTCTGGAATGATGGAGAGGGTACTTCCATGGCTTCCTCCCTTAAATATCAAGTCTTTGGTGTAGATAATCTTGCCTGGGTTCAGATCGCTGTCCTTAATCTCGCCTTGGCTGGATGGAGGAATGTTAGCGGCAAGCTCAGACCTGCCATAGCCTTCTGGCAATGGAGGCAGGTTGTCAAGTCCGTCATACCAGGTCACGTCCACCGGAGGCATGTTCTCACGTGCAGCGAAACGGAAGAGGATCGTAGAGGAATAAGGATAGAAATAATCGTTATGCCCTTTTGAATAAACCAGCTTGATTTGATAAGGCAAGCCTAAGTGCAGGAACTCATGCACGGTATCGAGGATATGCGCACCCCAGTCGCCCAAGGCACCCATACCGAAATCATACCAGCAACGCCAGTTTCCCTGATGGTATTTTTCATTATAGTCATGATATGGCACAGCGCAGAGCCAGGTGTCCCAATCCATTGTCTTAGGCATCGGATCGGCCTCTGGCAGGCGGCTGATGTTGCTGTCCCAAGTATGCCAACGGCGTACATTGTTCATGTGTCCCACCACAGCCGTCACATCCTTGATGATGCCGGCATCCTGCCAAGCCTTGAATTGGAAGTAGTTGGCCTCCGAGTGTCCTTGGTTACCTACTTGAGTCACCAATTGAGGGTTCTTCTTTGCCATCTGCATCATCAGTTCAGCTTCTATGAAAGTACGGCTCATCGGTTTCTCCACATACACATGCTTGCCTTCCTTCATAGCCAGCATGGCGATAGGGAAATGTGAGTGGTCGGGTGTGGCGATGCACACTGCTTCAAACTCATTGCCTGCCTTCTCGAACATTTCTCGGAAGTCTTTGAAACGCTTAGCGTTCGGGTACATGTTCATCACCTTTTCTGTCTGCTTGTTGCCCATGTCCACATCGCACAAAGCTACCACTTCCACCATACCAGTCTTGGCAAACTCATCGATGTCTTGTTCTCCTCGGTTTCCGATACCCACGTATGCTATCTTTACTTTTTCGAATTTCGTTTGTTGTACATGGTTGTTTCTCGCCAGGATATCCATACCGTTGAAGGCCAGTCCTGCTGAAAACAATGAAGCCGTTTTAAGAAAATCTCTTCTTGATGCCATAATTATTTAGATTTAAGGTTTATATTTACAAAAAGGCGGATAATGCCTTTTTCAGGTATTACCCGCTTATACATTATTTATTAAAGTGCGTTCTCCTTGATTAAGTATTCTGCTATCTGTACGGCATTGAGGGCAGCACCTTTCTTGATCTGGTCGCCCACAATCCAGAAAGTCAAGCCATTGTCATTAGCCAGGTCCTTACGGATACGGCCAATATAAACAGGGTCTTTGCCTGCCAGGAACAGCGGCATAGGATATTTCTTCTCAGCCGGATTGTCCTCTATAACCAGTCCCTCAGCCTTTGCGAAGGCAGCCTTTGCCTCTTCCACAGAAACCGGCCTTTCAGTCTCTACCCAGATAGCTTCAGAGTGAGAACGCAGGGAAGGCACACGCACACAAGTAGCGCTGACGCGCACGTCAGAATGCATGATCTTGCGAGTCTCATTAAACATCTTCATCTCCTCCTTGGTATAATCGTTCTCAGTGAACACATCTACCTGAGGAATCAGATTGAACGCCAGCTGATACTGGAAACGCTCAACAGTAACTGGCTCGCCTGCCAGCACCTGACGATATTGCTCATAAAGTTCCTTCATGGCAGCAGCACCAGCACCACTGGCTGCCTGGTAAGTAGATACATGTACACTCTTGATGTGAGAAAGCTCCTCGATAGGCTTCAAGGCCACCACCATCTGAATCGTTGTACAGTTTGGGTTGGCGATGATGCCGCGTGGACGCACCTTTGCGTCTGGGGCATTCACCTCGGGCACTACCAGTGGTACGTCAGCGTCCATGCGGAACGCACTGGAGTTGTCTATCATCACGGCACCATATTTGGTGATGGTTTCCGCATATTCCTTAGAAGTGCCAGCTCCAGCTGATGCGAAGGCGATATCCACACCCTTGAAATCATCATTATGCTGCAACAGCTTCACCTTTATCTCCTTGTCACGGAATGTATATGTGCTGCCTGCGCTACGAGGTGAGCCAAACAACAGCAGTTCGTCTATCGGAAAATTTCTCTCATCGAGCACGCGCAGGAACTCTTGTCCTACGGCACCACTTGCTCCAACAATCGCTACTTTCATAATTCTCTCTTAATTTAATATGTTCAAAGGACAAAGATAATTGTTTTTCGATTAACAGCCAAGTTTGCTGATACTTTTTGATAAAAGGTGAAGAAAAAGGCAGGCTTTTATTACAGAGCGGAAGTCCAAAAAAGAAGACGGCTCTTGACTTTTATTAAGAACCGTCCTCTATGTTAATCTAAAAGGTTTGAGTTATTTTATATCAAACACAAAAGTAAAGTCGCTTTCCGGATCGTAAGGCTTCCAGTCTTCTGAGCCTGGGTTGTTGGGATTGCCTGTCTTGGCGAAATTCGTCCAGGCATCTGTCATCTCGTCTGCTAACTGATAATCTGCCTCAGTGAAAGGACGCCATGCACGGTCGAGTGTGTGGAACATGAACCAAAGTTCGGAAGAATGGAAGGAACCAGCGTCATCACCAGGCAGTGGGCGGGCAAACAGATAAGTATATACCGGCTGTTTGCTGGTTTTCTTACGGAATGTTCCGAAACGCTGGATAGCAGGACCCATACTGCCGTTGTCGTTGGCACAATAGCCTATCATATATGGAATGTCAGCAATGGTGTTGTCGAAGGTAGCAGCCGTAAAGCCTACGGGTACGCCTACACCATCGTAGTGAGGACGGAAACGAACCCTGCCTAATTTGCCGTCATTGGCATTGAAGATGGCGAGTAGCTCTTCTGCACTGGCTGCACGCATTTTGATGAGATCTGTCAGTCCGTGCTCATCCATCAGTGACTTGCACTGTTCCTCAAACTCCTGTGGAGTCTGCTCTGGCAATACTTGTTCGTCAATGCCGCCTCCGCTTTGGATAATGGCGTGGCTGATGAGTTTCTTTGACAGAGGAGAAAGCACCAGGTTTTTGACACTGGCAGCACCTGCACTTTGTCCTAAGACGGTAATGTTGTCAGGATCGCCGCCAAACTGGGCAATGTTGTTCTTAATCCATTGAACGGCAGCAATCTGATCGAGAGTACCGTAGTTGCCAGAGACATGCTTTTCATCTTCGGCAGTGAGTTCGGGATGAGCCAGGAATCCGAAAATACCCACGCGATAGTTAATGGTAACCAGAATCACACCACGCTTAGCCCAGGCATCACCGTCCATCGTCATCTCATAACCATAACCATGGTCGTATGCGCCACCATGTATCCACATAGCAACTGGCAGTTTCTTCTCGGCATGGGCGGCTGCTTCGGCAGGGGTCCAGATATTCAGGAAGAGGCAGTCCTCACTGAACTGAGGGTCGCCAGCAGCATAAAACTCTTTCCAGTAGAAATCGCCTGTAGCCTTGCCACTGTTCTGCATGGCAGCAGCGCCCCAGGTGTCAGCCACCTTTACGCCCTCCCATGCCTTGACAGGCTGTGGAGCTCGCCAACGAAGGTCACCCACAGGAGCCGCAGCATAAGGTACACCTTTATATACTAATACATCAGGGTCATTGGAAACCACACCCTGAATCTGTCCACCCTCAATTGTGAGTACCGGATTATTGGCAGACTGCTGGCTTGAGCAAGAAGCCAAAGCCAGCAGTGCTATTGATAATAGATGAATTTTCATGTTCATTATTTGAAGATCATCTGAGAGAATTCTGTCAGATAGATGCGCCAGTTGCGCCAGATGTGACCACCGTCGGTTTCACGGTAGGTGTAAGGGTAGCCTTTGCTGTCCAGCCATTTGCGCAGGTCGGCGTTCTGCTGATACAGGAAGTCGGTCTTACCGATAGCAATCCAGTAAAGTTTTGGTTTGGCACCGAAGAGAGCAGCCATCTGCTTGTTGTATTCAGCGTCATTGTTCATGCGCTCGATCAGTGGGGTTGGGTCGCCCCATCTGCCAACGCCTACAGCTGCAGAGAACAAACCGACATAGTCGAAAGTGTTAGGGAAACGCTTTGAGATAGCGAATGAGTGACCACCACCCATTGACAAACCGCAGATAGCACGGTTAGCCTTGTTCTTTGCTACCTTGTAGTTCTTCTCGATGAAGTTCACTACATCCATAAAGCTCTCGTCCATAGAAGCAGCGGCCTGAGGCAGCTGAACGCCACCACCACCCATAGCTGGCTGATACATACCGAAGTCCCATTCACCAGGAGCGGCAGCCGTATTAGGATTACCGTTGGTCATCACAACGAGCATAGGCTTAGCCTTACCGGCAGCAATCAGATTGTCCAGAATCTGTGCAGCACGACCTAATTCAGACCATGCGTTCTCGTCGCCACCAGCACCGTGCAGTAGGTAGAGCACAGGATAGTTCTTTCCTTTGTCATAACCGGCAGGCGTATAGACGGTCATACGGCGGGTCAGTTTCAGGGTAGGGCTCTCATACCATACCTTTGAAAGATTGCCATGAGGCACCTTATTCACGCTGTAGAGATCGCCCTTGTCGCCCTCCTTCTCGCTGATGATGAAGATGTTGGTCCAAGTTGCTACATCGCGGTTCTGATAAATGTTAGAAGGATCCAACATGCGCATGCCGTTTACAATAAAACTGTAAGAATAGAGCTCAGGCTCCAACTTACCTGTAGTGTAGCTCCATACACCTAAAGAATCTTCTTTCATGCTTACAACGCCATCCACGCAATCACCTGTCAACTGAACGGTGATAGCCTTTGGCGCATGCAAACGGAAAGTAACAGTGTTGTCTGCGTTAATCTCAGGAGACTTAACGACATTGCGGCTGAACAGCGCTTGCTGCGCAAAACCCGTAATGGCAAAGATTGCCAATGCAATGGTAAATAATGCTTTTTTCATAAAAATGATTTATTAAATGATTGATTACTTGAAAATTCTTGGCGCCAAGTCGCGCAGGTTATGGCGCCAAACGTGCCAGCTGTGGCCCCCAGGCATTTCGCTGAACTCGTACTTGATGCCAGCCTCGTCAAACAGCTTGAGGGTTTCCTTGCAATTGTTGTAAGCGATGTCCTCAGGGCCACCCTGGGTGAATACAAGCTGCTTGATGTTGGCATTGATTTTGGCAGCATCGTTTTTCAGATGGATGCGTTCAGCCTCATACTTGTTCTTGTCGCCGGGAGCGAAAGAAGAGCTCAGTACCCATACGTAGCTGAACATTTCAGGATGGTAGAGTGCTGTTTCCATAGTTTCCATGCCACCCATTGACAAGCCAGCCATTGCACGGTGATCCTTGTCCGTCAGCACACGGTAATTGTTCTCAATATAAGGAATGATGCTTTGAATCATATCCTCTGCAAAAACTGGGACTTCACCTTGAATGTTGCCATCGGGCATATCGATGCTGCCATTGGGCATGACCACAATCATTGGTACCATCTTACCCTCTGCCAACAGATTATCGAGGATAAAGCCTGCATGGCCAACGCCTGGCCAAGAAGTGTCATTATCGCCACCACCATGTACCAGATAGAGCACGGGCAGTTTGTCGGCACTCTTCTCATAGCCAGCCGGAGTCCAGACGTGCATACGACGCATTTCCTTCAGGGGCTTAGAATAGTACCAGCGTTGAGCCACTGCACCATGAGGTACGTCCTTGTTGGCAAAAAAAGCGTCTTTGTCAGTGGCAACCACTGCCAGTGCTCTTGCGTTAGCTACGCCACTGTCTTTAGAATCCTGAACGGTAACGCCATCCACCACAAAGTTGTAACGATACACGCCATCCTTCACACCGGGTATGGTAGCTGACCATACACCTACATCGTTTTTCACTACTTTCACTTGCTGGCCCCAAGGAGTGCATTCTGCGTTAATCTGCACATCTTTGGCATTGGGAGCATAAATGCTGAAAGTAACATCTCCCTTAGGGGAAATCCTGACAGATTGTAAAGTGTCATTAGGGGTTGGGGTACGGCGGAACTGAGCCGTTGCAGGCAGAGCTGTCGCAACAGCTACAGCCATCATCAGAATCTTGAGAACCTTCATAATTATTGTTTTTTCGTTAATGTTTAATGCAAAGGTATATCTTTTTATCCAATTAATGTGAAATTAACTCTTCTTTTTTTAGAAATCAAGTGAAAGCTGGCCGTCTCCTAAGAGGTTGTAGCTCATGCGATGGTAGGGCGTTGTACCCAGTTGCTTGATGGCCTCTCGATGCTCTTTCGTAGGATACCCTTTGTTACGTTTCCATCCGTAGCCAGGATATTCAGCGTCAAGGGCATTCATGTAGTCATCACGATAAGTCTTGGCTAAAACGGATGCGGCTGCGATGCTCAGATACTTGCCGTCACCTTTCACGATAGTGGTGTATGGAATATCAGCGTAGGGCTTGAAGCGGTTGCCGTCAACGATGATATGCTGAGGCTGTAGCTTCAATTGCTTTATAGCACGATGCATAGCCAAAATGGATCCGTTGAGTATATTGATTTTGTCTATCTCTTCAGGCGTTACGATTCCCACAGCCCACGCCATCGCGTCACGTTCAATGATAGGACGCAACTCATAACGCTGACGCTCAGTAAGCTGTTTGGAATCATTCAACAAAGTATTCTGGTAATTAAGTGGAAGTATCACGGCTGCCGCATAAACAGAGCCTGCCAGACATCCTCTTCCGGCTTCATCACAACCGGCTTCAACAGTTTCCTTAAAAAAGGGTAATAACATACAATACGATATTTTTTGCCCAAAATTATGGAATATCATTGAAATAATCAAGTGTGTGTTGATAAGTTTTTCTGCATATTCGTTTTGAATTCTCAATAATAAACCGTACCTTTGACCCAAATAATTATTTTTTTAAAAGATTTTTTTTATTGATTATGGCAAACAGAAGAGACTTTCTCAAGAGCGCATCATTGATGACGCTGGGCGCATTTGCTGCTACCAAGCTGGGCGCAGCTAATGGCGTGAAGGGTGTTGACGGCGTTACTGCCGCTACAGCACAGGCTCCTAAGGCTGGGACCAATCTGGGCTTCCAGGCTTATTCTCTGGGTGGTGAGTTGCTGAATGATCCTGCAACTGCATTGAAGAAGATGGCAAGCTACGGCTATTGCCAGACTGAGTTGGCTTTCTATAGCTATGACGACAAGGCTGGTCATGGTCAGTTCGCTGGCTGGGGCGGTGGCGGTAAGGCTACCTCTGCAGCTGACTTCAAGAAGATGGCTGATGACGCAGGCATTAAGATTGTCAGCTCACACATGACTCCTAACAACCTGGATCGTGGCGCTAAGTATGACAAATCAACAGAGACCAAGATCCTGGACTTCTGGAAGAAGATTATTCCAGATCATAAGATGTTTGGTGTTGAGTACATCGTCCAGCCAAGTCTGCCTCCTATCGCAAGCCTCGAAGACGCTCAGGCGGTAGCTGAGGTGTTCAACAAGGTTGGTGCTTTGCTGAAAGAGAATGGTATCAAGTTCGGTTATCACAATCACAGCAACGAGTTCAACAAAGTGGTTGCTGGCGGCAAGGAAGCTATTCCTTATAACCAGCGTGGTTTTGCTCGTCCAGGTGAACCGGCTCCTAAGACTATCGAGCAGGTATTCATCGAGGGTACTGATCCTAACAACGTAATGTTCGAACTTGACTGCTACTGGACCGTTATGGGCCAGCAGGATCCTATCACTTGGATCAACACCTATAAGGATCGTATCCAGTTGCTGCACATCAAGGACTTCGTGGTTATCGGTGCATCTGGTGCCATGAACTTTGAGAATATCTTCAATGCGTTCTATGCAAACGGTCACCGTAACTGGTTCGTTGAGATTGAGGATATCAATAGTGGCAAACAGCTTGACCGTGCATGGGCAAGTGCGAAGTGGTTGCAGAGCAAAGGCTTCGTGAAATAAGAAAAAATATAATGGGTTAAATCTATAGCAGAGCTGGCTGTGAAGCTGGCTCTGTCTTTTTTTTGCCTTGCTTTTAAACTAAAAAACAGCCGTATTAAAAAAAACTTAACACAGATTGAAAAAATCTCAATTAAAAATCATAACTTTACAGCCAAATACACTAAATTAAATAATATTATGGTTAATAGAAGAGATTTTCTGAAGAGCGCATCACTGTTATCAATGGGCGCTTTGGCTGCTTGCAACTCTAAGGAGACTGCAGCTGCTCCTGCTGCTGAGGTTAACAACCCAGACAAAAACTTTGGTATTCAAATTTACAGCTTGGGCAATGAGTTGTATGCTGGTAACTTGGCAGACAACTTCAAACGTTTGAAGAACATGGGCTTCAAGTACATGGAATTGGCTGGTTATGACGTTAACACCAATAAGGTGGGTGGCGTTGACTTCAGCGAGTTTAAGAAGATGGCTAACGATGCTGGTCTGGCTATCCCAAGTTCACACGTTAACGCTCCTGCATTGTTCTCAGGCGTTGCTGGTCGCGAGAGCCGTGACGGTAGCGATGGTCAGTTCAACCGTTCTATGATTGACAAGGTTGCCGAGTCATTCAAGAAGGTGGCTGAGGATCACGCTAAGCAGGGCATTGAATATGTGATTCACCCGATGCTGGCTTACCTCAAGAATGAGGATGACGTGAAAGGCTTCGCAGAGATGCTTAACAAGAGCGGTGAGGTATTCAAGGCTGCAGGTATCAAGTTCGGTTTCCACAACCACAATATGGAGTTCGCCCGCATGGTGAAGGGTGTAGATGGTTTCCGCTTGCCTACTGTTTTGACTCCACTGACTCCTGCTGATGGCCCTATGATTATGGATTTGCTGATGGACAACACTGATCCTGCAAACGTATGCTTCGAGATGGATATCTACTGGACTGTAATGGGCCAGCAGGATCCTGTGGTTTGGTTGAAGAACCGCGCTAACCGTATCGAGATGCTGCACGTGAAGGACTTCGTAGTCCTGGGTGCTTCTGGCGCTATGAACTTTAAGAACATTTTCGAGCAGTTCTATGCTAATGGCAAGAAGTATCTGTTTGCTGAGATCGAGGACATTGACAGCGGCAAGCAGTTCGCTCGTATGGAAGACTCTATGAAGTTTATTACTTCTCAGACTTACGTTAAATAAATAGTTGATAAATATTGAAGGCATAGCCTGATGAGGGTTATGCCTTCGTTTCATACACCATATTTATATTTATAACAGAAATGATCAATAGAAGAGATTTCTTAAAGAGCGCTTCTCTCCTGTCATTAGGCGCTTTGGCAGCTTGTAACTCAAAGGAAGCTACACCAGCTGCTCCTGTAGAGAACAAGAACAAGGGTTTGGGTCTGCAGATTTATACACTGGGTCCGGAAATGTTTGCAGGTGATCTGAGTGCAAACATGAAGCGCATCCGCGAGATGGGTATCAAGAACCTGGAGCTCGCTGGTTATAACGCTGAATCTCATAAGATCGGTGAGGTGGAACTGGCTGATTTCAAGAAGGCTGCTGATGACAATGACCTGAAGATTGTCAGCTCACACGTTACACCTGGTGTCCTGATGGCTGGTATGTTCCAGCGTCCGGGTGCTCCTGCACAGAAACCAAAAACCCTGAAGGAAATGGTAAATGACGTTAAGGAGTTCTGGAAACCGGTAGCAGAAGACCACGCTAAGTTGGGTGTTGAGTATCTGGTACAGCCAATGATGCCTCCTATGACTGTGGTTAATGTTGAGACTGCAAAGGATTTCGCTAACCTGTTGAACGTATCTGGTGAGGTGGTTAAGGCTACCAGCGGCATTCAGTTCGGTTACCATAACCACAATATGGAGTTCGCTAAAGTAACGGCAGACAGTAAGGCTGCTGTACTTGGAGACTTGTTCTCTGGTATGGGTATGCGTGACGCTCAGATTATCGAGGATCTGTATATGGATAACACTGATCCTGCTAATGTGATTTTCGAGCTCGATTGCTACTGGACTGTGATGGGCCAGCAGGATCCTGTGGCTTGGCTGACCAAGCGTGCTGACCGCATCCACATGCTGCATATCAAGGACTTCATGGTTTTGGGCGCATCTGGTGCAATGAATTTCAAGAATATCTTTGACAAGTTCTATGCAAACGGTCGCAAATACTTCTTCATCGAAATCGAAGATACTAACAGTGGCAAGCAGTTCGGTCGTCTGGAAGAGTCTGCTAAGTTCCTGAATATGTCTGATTTCGTAAAGTAATCTGGCATCCTTGTATTTTATAAGGCATAGCCCCAAAGGGTTATGCCTTATTTTTTTGCATCTTAAGCACGAATTTTGTATCTTTGCGGCTTGAAAACAAGCTTGTTCAAATTAATAAATAGATAACTATGGCTAAGAAAGCGCTTTTGATGATTCTTGATGGTTGGGGAATCGGCGACCACAAGAAAGATGATGTGATTTATTGCACTCCTACTCCTTATTGGGACTATCTGTTGGCAAACTATCCTAACTCTCAGCTCCAGGCTTCTGGCGAGAATGTAGGTTTGCCTGACGGTCAGATGGGTAACTCTGAAGTGGGTCACCTGAATATTGGTGCTGGACGTATCGTTTACCAGGATTTGGTTAAGATTAACCGCGCTTGCAAGGATGGTAGCATCCTGAAAAACAAGGAAATTATTTCTGCTTTTACTTATGCTAAGGAACATGGTGTTGGTTTGCACATCATGGGTCTGACCAGCAATGGTGGTGTTCATAGTTCTTTGGATCACCTGTTCAAGCTTTGCGATATCGCAAAGGAGTATGGATTGGAAGGCCGTACTTTTATTCACTGCCTGATGGACGGTCGTGATACTGATCCTCATAGCGGCAAAGGCTTCATTGAGGAAGTGGAAGCTCATTGTAAGAAGAGTGCAGGTGTGGTGGCCTCTATCATCGGCCGTTTCTACACGATGGACCGTGACAAACGGTGGGAACGCGTAAAGGTAGGCTATGACCAGCTGGTGAACGGGGAAGGTAAGCAGAGCGACAATATGGTTCGTGCTATGCAGGAATCTTACGATGAAGGTGTGACAGATGAGTTCATCAAGCCTATCGTTAACTCTACTGTTGACGGACGTGTGAAGGAAGGTGATGTGTTTATCTTCTTCAACTACCGTAATGACCGTGCGAAGGAAATCACTACCGTACTGACCCAGCAGGATATGCCAGAACAGGGCATGCATACTATCAAGAATCTGCAGTATTACTGTATGACTCCATACGATGCTTCATTCAAAGGTGTCCATATCCTCTTTGATAAAGAAAATGTTGAGAATACCCTTGGCGAGTATCTGTCAAACAATGGAAAGAAGCAGCTCCATATTGCCGAGACGGAGAAATATGCTCACGTTACTTTCTTCTTCAATGGCGGTCGTGAAGCTCCATATGAGGGTGAGGACCGTATCCTGGTGCCTTCTCCAAAGGTGGCAACTTACGATTTAAAGCCAGAGATGAGCGCTTACGAGGTAAAGGACAAACTGGTTGCAGCTATCAATACGCAGCAGTATGACTTTATCGTAGTAAATTATGCAAACGGCGATATGGTTGGTCATACAGGCGTTTATGAGGCTATTGAGAAAGCTGTGGTGGCTATCGACAACTGTGTTAAAGATACCGTTGAGGCTGCGAAGGCTAACGATTATGAGGTAATCATCATAGCAGATCATGGAAATGCTGACCATGCACTCAATGAGGATGGCACTCCCAATACGGCTCATTCTCTGAATCCTGTACCTTTTGTTTATGTCACTGCAAACAAAGAGGCAAAGGTGACAAATGGCGTGTTAGCGGACGTGGCTCCATCTATCCTGCATATCATGGGTATGCCTCAGCCTGCTGAGATGACAGGTAACGACCTTATTAAATAATGTATCAGATAGGAGACGTGCTGATAAGCGATGAGGTGCTCACGGAGCGTTTCATCTGCGATTTACAAGATTGTATGGGTGCCTGCTGCATCGAAGGTGATGCAGGGGCACCTGTCGATTTGGACGAGGTGATGCAGCTGGAAGAGGTGCTTCCTGAAATTTGGGATGATCTTTCTATTCCTGCCCGAAAGGTGATTAATAAGCAAGGAGTTGTGTATGCTGATCCTGAAGGACAGTTGGTTACTTCCATAGTGAATGGTAAGGACTGTGTTTTTACCTGTTATGACGAAAAAGGGTGTTGCTGTTGCGCTGTCGAGAAAGCTTTTCGTGAGGGCAAGACACAGTTTTATAAACCAATATCCTGTCATCTTTACCCCATACGCATTAAAAAGCTGGGCGATTTGGAAGCACTGAATTATCATCGGTGGGATGTGTGTAAGGCTGCTGTGCTGTTGGGGCAGAAAGAAGATGTGCGTGTCTATGAGTTTCTTAAGGCTCCGCTTATCAGAAAATTCGGCGAGGCTTGGTACAAGGAGCTGGAAGATGCTGTGGCTGAACTGAAGCGCAGGAATTACATCCGGTGAAGGCTTCTGAAGAAATAAAGGCCCCAGCTGTCAGGAACTATTCCTGTTTCAGTCGGAGCCTCTTTCTTTTCTTATTGTAAGGTGCGAAAAGTCTCTGTTAAGCGTCAATATTGGCGTAAGTAGCATTCTTCTCGATGAACTCACGGCGAGGGCCTACATCTTCACCCATCAGCATAGAGAAGATATAGTCAGCCTCCGTAGCATTAGTCAGGTCCACTTGCTTCAACATGCGGTTCTCTGGGTTCATTGTGGTTTCCCACAGCTGTTCGGGGTTCATCTCGCCCAAACCTTTGTAACGCTGAGTATGAATAGCTCCTTCCTGACCACCACCGTAAGTGTCGATGAACTTCTGGCGTTGTTGGTCTGTCCAGCAATATTCCTTAACCTTGCCCTTGGTGCAGAGGTAGAGTGGAGGAGTCGCGATATACAAATATCCACGTTCAATCACCTCTGGCATATAGCGGTAGAAGAATGTCATAACCAAGGTGTCGATGTGAGAGCCATCGACATCGGCATCGGTCATGATGATTACCTTCTTATAGCGAATCTTGTCCAGATTAGCTACCTTGCTGTCCTCGCCATCTACACCGAAACGGATTCCTAAGGCCTGTATGATGTTGTTCACTTCATCGCTTTCGAATGCTTTGTGCCACTGGGCTTTCTCAACATTAAGAATCTTTCCGCGCAGAGGCAGGATAGCTTGGAAAGTACGGTTACGCCCTTGCTTAGCTGAACCGCCTGCAGAATCACCCTCTACGAGGAAGAGTTCAGATTCATCGGGATCCTTGCTGGAGCAGTCAGCCAGCTTGCCAGGCATACCACCACCGTTCATCGGAGACTTGCGCTGTACGGTCTCACGTGCTTTGCGGGCGGCTACACGTGCCTGGGCAGCCAAAATCACTTTCTCTACAATCATCTTCGACTCCTTCGGATGCTCTTCCAGATATATAGAGAATGCCTCGCCCACAGCTTGGTCAACTGCACCAGAAACCTCGCTGTTACCCAGTTTCGTCTTTGTCTGGCCTTCAAACTGTGGTTCTGCTACCTTGATTGAAATGACGGCAGTCAATCCTTCGCGGAAGTCCTCGCCATCAATCTCCACCTTTGCCTTCTCCAGCATTTTGTTGTCTTCCGCATACTTTTTCAAAGTACGGGTAAGCGCACGGCGGAAACCTGTCAGGTGAGTACCACCTTCTATGGTATTAATATTGTTTACGTATGAATGCAGGTTCTCGCTGAAGCCTGTGTTGTACATTACAGCCACTTCAATAGGAATACCCTGCTTCTCAGTATTGATGTAAATGACATCGTTGAACAGGTGGACACGTGATGAATCGATATAGCGCACGAATTCTTTTAATCCTTCTTCTGAATGGAACACATCATGACGAATGTTGCCTTCATCATCTTTGCGCATATCAGTCAGGTCGATGGTAATGCCTGCATTCAGGAAAGCCAGCTCGCGCATGCGGTTAGCCACTCGGTCGTAGTTATATACGGTTTCCGTAAAGATGGTATCGTCTGGCCAGAATTGCTGGCGAGTACCGGTCTTATCGGTAGTGCCTATTTCCTTTACGTCGTAGAGAGGCTTGCCGAAGGCGTATTCCTGCTGGTAGATTTTTCCGTTGCGAAAAACCTGTGATATCATTTTCTTAGAAAGTGCGTTAACACACGATACACCCACGCCATGCAGGCCACCTGAAACTTTATAGGAACCCTTGTCGAACTTTCCGCCGGCATGCAATACTGTCATAACCACTTCCAAAGCAGACTTGTGCTCTTTCTCGTGCATATCTACAGGAATACCACGGCCATTGTCTTGTACGGTCACGGAATTATCTTCGTTGATGATGACTTCGATTTTGTCGCAGAAACCAGCTAAGGCTTCGTCGATAGAATTATCCACCACCTCGTTTATCAAATGATGCAATCCGTTGAAACTAATGTCGCC
The DNA here is from genome assembly GCA_017471185.1 of Bacteroidaceae bacterium. Taxonomy (GTDB): domain Bacteria; phylum Bacteroidota; class Bacteroidia; order Bacteroidales; family Bacteroidaceae; genus Bacteroides. Next base: position 22,652 of record JAFUVZ010000030.1, on the reverse strand, counting down.
TATGTACATTGCGGGGCGCTTGCGAACAGCCTCCAGACCTTCCAGTACCTGGATATTTTGGGCTGAATACTCATTCTCGCCTAAGATTTTCTCTTCTTCTGTCATATAAATTCCTAATGGTTTTCTTACTGCGAAAGGCTTATTTCCCACCTTGCGCTTTAATGATGCAAATTTACGAAAAATAATTGAGAAATCAGCTAAAACCGGGCAATAAAAATACAGGCTGAGTCAGATAACTCAACCTGTTATGATGGTGTATGGTATTTAAACCTAAGTCTTGACGTAAACTTACGCCATCTTGTTGATAAACAGAGCAAGCTTAGACTTCAGGTTGTTTGCCTTATTCTTGTGTATAACGCGTGTCTTAGCCAGCTTGTCCAGCAGTTTAGTTACTGCAGGGAGCATAGCTGCTGCCTCTTCCTTGTTAGTGGTTGCGCGAAGCTTGCGAACTGCATTCCTCATGGTCTTGCCATAGTATCTGTTGTGCAGTCTTCTCTTCTCTGACTGTCTGATTCTCTTCAGTGCTGATTTATGATTTGCCATCTCGACTAATCTTTTTTTAAATTGTTACTTACTATTTTTTCTAATTGTAGCCCATAGCAGAGTCGAACTGCTCTTTAGAGAATGAAAATCTCTCGTCCTAGCCGATAGACGAATGGGCCTCCGTTTTTTTTATTTGCCGTTAAGCGGTTGCAAAGGTAGATACTATTTTTGAATTGACAAAACTTTCTTCGAAAAAAAATATCTTTTTTTGCTTTTCTGCTGTTTTCAGATGTGTTATCTTTGCGTTTAAATACTAAAATGATATGTTACAACGCACTAAAGGCATAGTCTTGCACACCTTCAAGTTTAAGGATAACCAGCTCATCGCAGTGGTCTATACTGAAATGTGGGGAAGGGTCTCATATGTTGTGTCCATACCGAAAACTCACAAGTCAGGTGTTCGCTACCTGCTCTTACAGCCATTGGCTGAGGTTGTGGTGGAGGCTGACATGAAACCTAAGGCTTCGCTGTTTAGGGTGAAAGCTGTTAGTGCTTCGCAGCCATTCGTGACGTTACCTTATGATTCTGTAAAGTCGGTCATTGCCCTTTTCCTGCAGGAGTTCCTTTATCGAGCCGTTCGTGAGGAGGGGCAGCCTAATGAAGCTTTATACGCATATCTGGTTCATGCCGTAAGATGGCTCGATATGGCAGAGAAAGATTATGCGAATTTCCATTTGGTATTTCTCATGCGTATATCCCGTTTCTTAGGACTACGCCCTAATGTGGAGGATTATCATTCAGGTTGTTATTTTGATATGCTCAATGCTTCTTTCGTGGCTTCCAAACCTACCGCCCATGCTTTTTATATTGGTCCCGAAGAGTCATGCCATTTGGTCAATCTGATGAGGCTGAACTTCGCCAATATGCATTATTTCAAGATGAACCGGCACGAGCGCTTGCGTCTGCTAACCCTTATCAATGACTACTACCGCCTGCACTTGCCCGACTTTCCTGAGCTCAAGTCCATCCAGGTGCTGAGTGAAGTGTTTGATTAATTGCCGGAAGTCAATCAACTGAGTCCTCTCGCCTGGAAAATCATTTCCTTTGCCTTATTGATTTCCTGTAGTTTCTTGGTAGCTGCCTCCTTTACGTCCTCGCCTAAATTGGATACCTTATCAGGATGATGCTGTATCACCATTCTGCGATATGCCTTGCGCACTTCTTCATCGGTAGCGTCTGGTGATATGCCCAGCACTTTATAAGCGTCTTCCAGAGAAGAGCCACCTAATGATAGCATCTGGTCAACCAGAGATACGTTCAGGCTCAGGTTAATGACGATTTCCTTCAGGGCTTCCACCTCTTTCTGGTGAACCTTTCCGTCTGCTTTCGCTATTTCAGCTAAGAAAGCCACTAACTGTATCCTATGCTCTTCTGGCATAGATATCGCCATCTCGCTGCATGACTGCCTGATCTGCTGTTGCCAGGCGAAATCTCCTTGTTGTTTCCTATAGTCAAACAGCTTCAGCAATATGCTGTTGCCTTCTGTTACCGCAGTAGCTCCAAATGAGTCGCGAAGGAATCTTCTGACCATCTCCATTTCGGAGTGCATGATCTTGCCATCCGCTTGAATCATGTGAGCGGCGAGTACCATCAGTGAGAAGAGGAAGTCGTTTCTCGCTCCGATGTTAACGCTTCGGGGGCTATTATAGTCGTCAGAAGGGATATCCTCTGTATAATTAACCTGCGCCTGGTCAGTGAATGCGTCGAAGAGCGATCCCAGTACGAACCCGGCTATCGCTCCCAAAATACTACCTGTGTTGATGAAGCCGAAGAAGCCTCCTATCCATTTTCCGAATGCCATATCTTCTTTCCGTTAGTTGATGCTGTCTGCAAGTGTCCGTCTGTTGCAGTCATCCTACTGGCGTTGCGGTATTGCGTATGTTGCAGTGCTGCAACATGATGCGGCTGCCAGGACTTTTTTACGCCATAGTTAGGGAAATATTTTTCCCCAGTTAGGGAAAAATATTTCCGCAGTTAGGGTGAGGTATTTCAGCCTAAGAGTTCCTTAACCTTGGCAGAGATGGCGCGTCCTTCAGCCTTGCCGCTGAGTGCTTTTGTGGCAGCCCCCATCACTTTTCCCATATCTTTCATGCTGGTGGCGCCTGTTTCAGCGATGATCTGCTTGATGGCAGCTGTAAGTTCTTCCTCTGACAGAGGCTTGGGCAAATACGCTTCCATTACTTTTACCTGTGCCAGTTCAGCTTCAGCTAAGTCTGCACGGCCTTGTTGTGTATAGATGTCGGCTGCATCCTTGCCTTGCTTAACCAGTTTCTGTATGAGCTTCAGGGCGTCTGCGTCCTCTAATGTGTCATTGGCTCCCGGGGCTGTCTTGGCTTCCAGGAATACTTTCTTTATGTTACGCAGGGTTTCCAGTGCTACTTTATCGTGTGCCTTCATGGCAGCGATGATGTCCTTGCTTACTTGATCGAATAACATATCCTATTAATTTAAATGTTTAATAATCAGCCAAAGTTAATAATGCCGCTGTCTTCTGCCGGTGCCTCTGGCTCCGTTTTTCCAGCTTGAGAAGACTTTTCCTTCAATTGGTTGAGGGTAGTACGGTTACGCAGGTAAGTAGGGCTGTTTTCCACTGCCTGTAGCAATTCATCGTTGTCGATGTCTTCTTCCGTAAGTATATAGGGTAAGTGGTGCGGACGTTTCTTCTGCGTGTTCCGTCCATAAATGCGGTCAATACGTTCCTGTTCCTGTGCCTCGCGTTCTTCCTCTGCTTCAATCTCATCCTGAGTGCGTTGCTGTTGCAGTTGTTCCATACCGGGAATGCTGCTGGAGCCAAAGCCGGTGGCAAGTACGGTAAATTTGACATTCTCGCCCAATGAAGGGTCTTCTGCCTCGCCCCAGATTACCTCAATGTTCTTGTCAAGGCTCTCCATAAAGCTGTCAATCTCATTGGTTTCCTCGATTAGTAAAGGAGCCTCTTTACACCAAGATATATTGAACAGAATCTTCTTTGCCTTAGAGATATCGTTGTCATTCAGTAATGGGGATTTCAAAGCCTCGTCAATAGCGTGTTTCAAGCGTCGTTCGCCTTTGGCAATACCAGTTGACATAATGGCTACGCCGCCGTTTTTCAGGATTTTCTTTACGTCGCGGAAGTCGAGGTTGATATTGCCTTCCATGGTAATCATCTCTGCGATGCTCTTGGTAGCTACAGACAAGATGTCATCAGCTTTGGCAAATGCCTCCCGCATGGTTGTGATTCCGTCGGTGTAGATTTCACGCAGACGCTCATTGTTGATGACTAACAAAGCGTCCACATTCTTCTGCATTTCTTCTACGCCTTCCAAGGCCTGCATGATCTTGCGGTTCCGCTCGAAGAGGAAAGGAATGGTAACGATGCCTACCGTCAGTTTGTCCATCTCCTTGGCAATACGGGCTACCACGGGTGCGGCGCCTGTTCCTGTGCCACCACCCATACCTGCTGTCACAAACACCATCTGGGTGCCGTCACTAAGCAAGGTTTTAATATCATCAATGCTTTCCTCTGCAGCCTCACGAGCCACTTTGGGGTCGTTGCCGGCTCCCAGGCCTTGTGTGGTTTTAGGACCCAGTTGTATCTTAACAGGAATCTCCGACTGGCGCAATGCCTGTAGGTCGGTATTACAGAGGGCGAAGGTAACATCGTGGATACCTTCCTGATACATGTGCTTCACTGCGTTTCCGCCACCACCTCCCACTCCGATGACCTTGATGATCTTCTGTACTTCATTGGGATCGGTATTGAAATCAAACTGTACTATATTTTCCATAATGCTTGTTTTTCTTTATTTCATGGTATCACTCGTGTCGTCGCTTCCGAAGAGTTCGCCAGTCATGGTGTCAAAGCCTCTCTTGAACTTGTTGAAGAAACTGTTTTTCTTGCGCTCACGTTCCTTTTTCTTTCGTTCCGCCTCCTCCGCTTTCTGCTTTTTCGCCTCTTCACTTTCCCTGCGTAAGCGTTCACGCTCTTCTTCAGCCGCCTTTTCGGCTAAGATCTTAGTTTCATTTTCCTTGATATCCGGATCATTTGCAAACATATCGCCCTGCGTGCCTGCCATAGGAGGAACTACAGCTGGCTGTAGTTCTGTTTTCTCAAAACTGCAGTTTTCCTTGCCTGCTAACAACAAGCCCATGATGGTGCAGAGTGTACTACCGTTTCGTTTCATTTCGTTTGCAAAGCCACGCACCAGATTAGGAATGAACCTCACGGTCTTGACTTTCATACGGTCATCTTTGCAGATTCTCTTGAAAGCTTCCTCCAGGTTCCTTAAGTTTGAGCCACCGCCGGTAAAGAATACACCTGCCGTGAGTCTGTCTGCATAGCCGGAGAGTTGGATCTGATTCCATACGTTGGCAAGAATCTCTTCGGCACGGGCAGAAATGATGTCATTGAGCAACTCTTTGGAGATTGAATGTCCGTTTTCAAGTGTGTATTCCTCCTCCTTATCCATCTCTTCCTCAGAAACAAGGGCATCACCAAAGAGTTCCTTAAACTGCTGTGCGTCTTCGTCGCTCATCTGCAGGGAGGCTATGTCCTGTGTAATGTTGTCGCTACCCAACGGTATTACTGTCAGATAACGCATGATGTTGTTCTTATAAATGGCAACGGTTGTGGTGTCAGCGCCGAAATCCACTAATGCACATCCTAAGCGTCTGTCTGTATCTGTCAGCACCGCATTTGCCAGCACTTTAGGAGCCAGCAGCATCTCAGCTACCTCAACCCGTCCTTGTCGCAGTGAAAGCTCCAGGTTCTTCCTGAGGGTCTTTCGTGCCACAATATTCAGGAAACGGGCGGTGATATTGTTGCCTGCCACACCAACGGGGTCTGTCACCAGACGGTTGTCAATCTGGTATTCCTGTGGTTCCACATCCAGGATATCGAAGCTATCATAAGGGAAATTCAGGTTCTCGTCGCTCAAGGAAATCACCAGGTCTTCTGAAATCTTCTCCTCGCCAGTAACGGTACGGCTTACCTGGTTTTCAATGGTTCTCAGAGATTTCCCACCCACGCCAACGTAAACTTTGGCGATAGAAGAATTACGAAGCTGTGCTTCCAGCTTGATAATGATGTCGCTCAGTGCCGTCGCAGCTTTGTCAATATTGAATATCACACCTTTCTGCACAAATTGTGTGGCATCGTCCTGGGCAAAAGCCAGCAATGAGATGCTGTTGTCACTCTCATGCTTGCCAGCTACGCCAGTGATTTTGGAAGAGCCTAATTCAATAGCCGCGATAAAATCCGTTGTTGCCATATTATGATATTGTTTTTATTATCTTTTCGTACAAATTATCTGGTTGCTCAGTTCCACGTTAATGCGGGAGTACTTATTCCAACCAATCTTATTGAGTGCTTTGTCATAAAACTTCTGCACCCGGCTAAGTTTCCTTTCATAACCATCAAGTTGTCCGAGGTAGATAATATGGTTACCCACTCGAGGAACAATCTCAATAGTATTGTCTGCCAGTATGTTAATCTGTTCTACCTGAGCGCTCCAGAATTTGTCCTTCTGCAAGAAAACGCCAAATTCATACAGCTTGCGAGAGCAGAACGACTTGGTGGCATGACCTGTAACTACCGGCAAGTGGAAAGCATTGCTGGAAACGTGAGGCATAATGCTTCCCTTGTCATCAACTAAGAAACTTTCTCCATAGTTGTTGAACACCCTCAGCACCGGAGTCTTCTGATTGATTACAACACGTATCCTCCCGCTTGGAGTCTTGTAGCACTCTACTTTATCTATCAAAGCATTCTGGCTTAATTCACGCTCCAGAAGTAAAGTGCTGACACTGTCTATATCTCTACCAATAGGATTTAGTTTTTTCTGCTTGAGAATGTCGATTACACTCCGTGCGGTGAATATGTCTGAGAATGTAGTATCTTTGGTCACTACCTCGATATCTGTACACAACTTCCCGACCGGCTTCTTGTTGAAGATGGTGAAAGCGGTGCAGAGATAAGCGATTATCAGCAGCATCACGGCGGATAGTAATATTCTCATCTTTATACTCATGCCAATATCTTTACAAATTCAGGTATCTGGTTATCCAAGTCGCCAGCCCCAAGGATAATAATCACTTGGCGATGACCTTGCGCAAGAATGTCAGCTACTTCTTCCTTCTTGCATAATGTTCTCTCAATGCCCGGGCGAAGGAGATTGTAAATCAACTCGCTCGTCACGCCAGGAATAGGCGCTTCTCTTGCCGGGTATATATCTGTAAGGATTACTTCGTCAAAAAGAGAAAGGCTTGCGGCGAAATCCTTATACAAGTCGCGCGTACGGGTATAAAGATGTGGCTGGAATACAGCGGTAATCTTTCTGTCGGCATATAGCTCACGTATGGATTTTGCGCTCTGTGCTATCTCTGCAGGATGGTGGGCGTAGTCACTCAGCAGTACAATCTTGTCGTTCTTTAGCTTAAAGTCAAAGCGACGATCCACACCGGCGAAACTTCTCATACCTTCTTTTATTTCCGCGTCTGTTACACCGTTGAGATGGGCCAAAGCCATAGCAGCCACTCCGTTCTCAATGTTAATGCTCATCGGCACTCCCAACTGGATGTCCTTGATTACCACGCCAGGGCCTATGAAGTCTATGAAAATCTCTCCATTGCCTATTCGCTCATTTGCAGCATGGAAATCACCTTCATTGCGGGAATAAGTGAATACCTTTACACCATTCTGAACATCTGGCTTCAAGGCGAGACCTGTATGAATGAGTAAAGCTCCGCCTGGCTGAATGAGACTGGTATAGTGCCTGAAACTTTCCAGATAGGCATCATAAGTGCCATAGATATCCAGATGATCAGGGTCAGTCGCTGTAACTACACTCATATAAGGTGAAAGCCAATGGAAAGAACGGTCAAACTCATCAGCCTCGATTACAGTATAAGGACTTGTAGAAGAGAGCAGCAGGTTGGTGTTGTAGTTTTTGGAGATTCCCCCCAAGAAAGCTGTACATCCAACATGTGACTGATGCAGCAAATGCGCCAACATCGTAGATGTAGTAGTCTTACCATGTGTGCCTGCCACACAAAGGCCTTTGCTGTCATGGGTTATCATGCCTAATACCTGAGAACGCTTCTTTACCTCAAATCCGTGTTCGTTGAAGTAACATAACTCTTTATGATTATGAGGAACAGCAGGGGTATAAACCACCAGTGTCGTCTCTGTGTCAAGAAAAGCCTGAGGGATGAGGTCCACGTTCTCTTCAAAGTGTATTTGCGCACCTTCTTCTATCAGATGGCCTGTAAGTTCAGAAGGCGTACGGTCATATCCTGCCACCTGCTTGCCTTTAGACAGGAAATAGCGTATCAATGCGCTCATGCCAATGCCCCCTGCGCCTACGAAATACACTGATCTTATATCTTTTATGTTCTTCATTTTCCAATTAGTTTAAAAACCTCATCTGCAATAATCTTGGCAGAGTCTGGCAATGCCAGTTTGGCGATATGTTCACTCAGAGACTTCAGTTTTGCATCGTCTTTGACCGTTTCCATCGCTATTGGTATAAGTTTCTCTTGCGCCTCTGCATCTTTCACGTATATAGCAGCGTCTTTATTGACCAAAGCTAAAGCATTCTTAGTCTGATGGTCTTCCGCCACATTGGGTGAAGGTACCAGAACAACAGGCTTGTTAAGCAGGCAGAACTCAGAAATAGAACCTGCGCCAGCTCTGGAAATCACCAGGTCGGCAGCTGCATATGCTTTGTCCATTTCCTTGATAAAGTCAGTAATATACACGTTCTCAATATCACTACCCCCTGCACCATATACTTTACTGCGTACCTCTTCTATATATATCTTTCCCGTCTGCCAGATAAACTGGATGTCTGGGTTTGCTTTGATGGTCTCAATAGCCCTCATCAATGTCTGGTTGATGGTCCTGGCTCCTAAACTTCCGCCTAAAACCAATATGGTTTTCTTCTCTGGCTTAAAATTGAAACTCTCTAAAGCTTCGGCCTTACTATAATGATGAGCCAGCAGATTCTGACGTACTGGATTGCCGGTCATCACTATCTTATCTGCAGGGAAGAATTTCTCCATCCCTTCATAAGCCACGCAGATCTTCTTGGCTTTCTTCGCCAACAGTTTGTTTGTCACGCCGGCGTATGAATTCTGTTCTTGCAAGAGGGTAGGGATGCCCATCATAGCGGCTGTCTTTAAGGTAGGGCCGCTGGCATAACCGCCTACACCTACTGCAATGTCAGGCTTGAACTCCTTGATGATGCTTCGTGCCATCCACTGGCTACGGGCTATCTTCAACAGAACTGCGAAATTCCTCCACAGATGCTTACGGTCAAAACCCGCAATTGGCAAGCCAATGATGCGGTAGCCTGCATCTGGCACACGCTGCATCTCCATTCGTCCTTCTGCTCCAACAAACAGAATCTCTGCATCAGGCCTCTGCTCCTTTATGGCGTTAGCAATGGATACGGCAGGGAATATATGCCCTCCTGTTCCACCTCCGCTGATAATCACCCTCGGAGCTTGACCGTTGACCGTTGACCGTTGACCGTTGACCATTTTTTCCATAACTATTATGTTTCTATTTCCCTGTTTTTACCCAGTATCTGACTCTCTACTCCAAAACGCTGTCTTCATTCACTTCATTGAGTGTAGGTTCCGTTGCTGTCTGCACTTCACTGGCAGCAACGTTTTCCTCGTTACCTTCAAGCGTTATGACATTGCCATTGGCATCTGTGACTTGAGTGACGGCATTCTGTAAAGCCTCACGTTCTTCCTCCAACTTGGCAGTATATCTGCTTACACTCAATATCATACCGATATAGGCGCAGTTAATCCAAGTGGATGTTCCGCCCTTACTGATAAGTGGTAGAGGCTGTCCGGTTACTGGTACCAATCCTACAGCCACACACATGTTGAATGTCGCTTGCGTCACTAAAAGCAATGCAATACCCAACACCAAGAATGCCGGGAAAGTGCGGTCACACTTCTGCGCTATCTTGCCCGCTCGTATCAATAGGCAAATATACAGAAAAACAACGAATATTCCACCTATTAGCCCCAATTCCTCAATGATGATGGCAAAAATAAAGTCGGAATAGGCCTGTGAGAGAAAATCACGCTCCACAGAATTACCCGGTCCTTTACCTATCACATTACTGGTGGCGATTGCTATTCGTGCATGAGCTACCTGTGCTTCATCTCCTTGTATGTCCAGTTTCTCTGGTGGCACTCTATCACCGCCGAAATTCATCAATCTGTGTTTTACTGTTGTAAAACGGTGTCCCATAGGTATCTGCTCCAGCGTATTGTCCGGCGTAATGGCAAGGAATCCCACGAACAATGCAATAATGGCAGCTATTGAACCGCCCAGCATCAACATCTTCTTCCATTGGATTCGCCCGATAATCATCATCAGGAATACCGTTCCGAAGAGCAACGCACCTGTGGAATAGTTTTCCGGTACAATTAATGCACATACTATTCCAGTAATGACCAGTATCCATTTGAAGGCGCTCTGGCTTGCCCCGTCTTCTGTCTGCCCTTTGGAGAGGAAAGCTGCAGTCAAGATAACGACAGCCATCTTCGCTAATTCTGAAGGTTGAAATGCCACACCAAAGAAAGTCAGCCATCGTGCCGCTCCATTCACACGGTCACCGGAAATGGCACCCATCAGCATTACTACTAACAGCATGATGACAGACACCAAAAGCAACGGATAAGCGAACACTCGGAACCACTTATATGGTATGGTATGCATAAACCATACGATGAACACGCCAAACATCAGCAGGATGCTATGCTGTGTGATAGGCCCCCAATGTCCCTGACTTCCATACGTCAGGGTGCTCGATGCACTGAACACCTCTGTGATGGAAATCAGGCAAAGCATCAGGAATATCATCCAGATAACCTTGTCGCCTTTAAATATGGAGTTTATCAGGTTCATAATTATAATTCTAACGCAAATTGTCTAAACTGGTTGCCTCTGTCGGCCATATTCTTAAACAGGTCGAAGCTGGCACAGCAGGGGCTTAACAATACGGTGTCTCCTATGCTTGCCATCTTGAACGCTGCGTTTACTGCGTCCTTCATGCCTGTATGGATGTCAGCCACTGGTATGCCAAGGTGGTCAAAACTCTTATGCAGTTTTTCATTATCTACTCCAAGGTAAACCAAACCCACGCATTTCTCTTTGACCAGATCCTCTATCTCGCTGTAGTCGTTGCCTTTGTCAGTTCCGCCAAGAATCAGCACAGTCTTGGTAGTCATACTCTGAAGTGCATACCAGCAGGCGTTCACATTGGTGGCTTTAGAGTCATTGATGAATTTCACGCCACGCACGGAAGCCACATATTCCAGACGATGAGGGACACCCTTGAAGTCGCTCAGCGAGTGTCGGATACTCTCTTTGCTGATGCCTGCAACACAGGCAGATATGCCTGCAGCCAAAGAGTTATATAAGTTATGTACGCCCCTCAGTGCCAGTTTCTCTTGTTCCATATTGAAGTCCAAGGGTTTGTTGATATATACCTCGCCTTCGTCAGCATAGGCTATCGCTCCCTCTTCCTTGATGGCAGAAAAAGGATACAGCTGTGCTTTCAAATCATATTTCTCCAGTTCGCGGGCTATGATTGGGTCATCTTTCCAGAAGATGAAGGCATCGTATTCCGTCTGGTTCTGGGTGATGCGCATCTTGGCATCCACATAATTCTGCATCTTGAAGTCGTAGCGGTCAAGATGGTCAGGCGTGATGTTCAACAAAATGGCGATATTTGCGCGGAAGTCGTACATATTGTCCAATTGGAACGAGCTCAACTCAATCACATAGTAATCATGCTGCTCTGTAGCCACCTGCAAAGCCAGGCTGTTGCCGATATTGCCAGCCAGTCCTACATTTAGTCCTGCATTCTTGAATATATGATATATGAGTGAGGTTGTCGTGGTCTTGCCGTTCGAACCTGTGATACATACCATCTTAGCGTCTGTATATCTGCCTGCCAGCTCTATCTCTGAGATGATAGGCGTACCCTGTGCCTTCAGCTTTACGATGATAGGAGCCGTGTCAGGAATACCTGGACTTTTTACAACTTCATCGGCATTCAGGATCTTCTCTTCGGTATGATGTCCTTCTTCCCACTCGATGCCATATTGATTCAACTGTTCCTGGTATTTTGGCTTGATGGCGCTGCTGTCAGAAACAAACGTGTCAAAACCTTTCATTTTTGCCAGCACGGCAGCTCCGGCACCGCTTTCACCAGCACCTAAGATAACCATCCTCTTTGGACGTTGACCATTGACCGTTGACCGTTGACCGTTGTTGTTCATATATTTATCTCTTAACTTATTACTATTAACTCGTAGCTCGTAACTTACCTTATCTTCAATGTAATGATTGTGATAGCTGCCAATACGATGGTTACAATCCAGAACCTTACCGTGATCTTTGCCTCATGAAGCAGCTGCTCGGGCTTTTGGTATTTAACCGTACATCCTGGTTCAATCAGGCTCATACTGGTCCTGAAATGGTCATGGATTGGCGTACGCTTAAACAGCCTTTGTTTCACGCCTCTCTTCTTTCCAGCTTTGTAATAATAACGCTGTAAGATGACAGACAGGTTCTCCACCAGGAAGATGCCGCAAAGAATAGGTATGAGCAGCTCTTTGTGGATAATGATGGCAATGACGGCAATGATACCGCCTATAGTAAGGCTACCCGTATCACCCATAAATACTTGAGCAGGATATGCATTGTACCATAGGAAACCGATCAATGCTCCCACGAATGCGAGGATGAACACTACTAGCTCCTCCGAACCTGGGATATACATGATGTTCAGGTATGAGGCGAACTCGATGTGCGATGATACGTAAGCTAATATTCCTAACGTGACGCCTATAATTGCCGAGTTACCTGTCGCCATACCGTCCATGCCGTCATTGAGGTTAGCACCGTTAGACACTGCCGTTACTACGATAATGGTCATCAGGACGAACAATATCCATCCGCCTGTCTGCGCATGATCGCCCAAAAAGCCTACGATATCCGCATAGTCAAGGTTGTTACTCTTGAAGAATGGGATAGTTGTCTGCGTAGCCTTAATCTCTTTGGCTGCGTGTACCACCACCTTGTTTTGTCCGGGTCTGGTAAGCTCAATATTCTGTCTGATAACCACTTGAGGGCTCAGATACAAGGTTAATCCTACAATGATGCCCAAACCTACCTGGCCGATTATCTTAAACTTGCCATGTAAACCTTCCTTATCGCGTTTGAAGATCTTGATATAGTCGTCGGCGAAACCTAACGCTCCCAGCCATATAGTAGTGATGAGCATCAGGATCATATAGATATTGCTGAGCTTTCCTATCAACAGGCAGGGGATGAGAATGGCGAAGATGATGATGACACCTCCCATGCTCGGTACACCCACTTTCTTGACACCAAACGGGTCTATCTCTGCACTGCGTTGCGTTTCTGTTATCTGCTTACGTTTGAGTAGATTGATGAACTTAGCCCCCCAAATACTGGATATGAGCAGTGAGAGAATCACTGCCATCAATGCTCTGAACGAGGTGTATCCGAACACGCCCGCTCCGGGGAAGTTCATTTCTTTCAGCCAGTCAAATAAATAATACAACATATATTTAGTTACAAGTTACGAGCTGCTACAAGCTTAACATTTAAAAATCTCCTTCAACACTTCACGGTCATCAAAGTGGTGTTTAACTCCTTTGATTTCCTGATAATCCTCATGACCTTTACCTGCCACCAGGATTACATCGCCTTTCTGGGCCAGCATACATGCCGTACGTATTGCTTCCTTGCGGTCAACTATGCTCAGCGTCTTTTCCATATCTTTGTTGTCAAGGCCAGCCAGCATATCATTGATGATGTCCTGAGGTTCCTCGAAACGTGGATTGTCTGAGGTGATGATTACTTTATCACTACCTTTAGCGGCTTCCTTCGCCATAATAGGCCGCTTGCCTTTATCGCGGTTGCCGCCCGCCCCCACCACAGTAATGATGTGGCCTTTGCCGTTCATCACCTCGTTGAGGGAAGACAACACGTTGACCAGAGCGTCTGGCGTGTGTGCGTAATCCACGACGGCAGTAAAGCCTTTGGGTGAATGAATGGTCTCTAAACGGCCTGCTACGGGGTATAGTGTACTCATTGCTACCAGTACTTCTTCTTCATTTTTGCCCAGCAATACGGAGGCACCGAATACTGCCAGCAGGTTGCTTGCGTTGAACTTACCAATGAAATGAACGGCAACCTCATGACTATTGATGTCGAGCAACATGCCTTCCACATGGCTTTCCAATACCTTGCCCTTGAAGTCTGCCAGGCTTCTCAGCGAATACGTATAGGTCTTCGACTTGGTATTCTGCAACATTACCAGCCCGTTCTTATCATCCAGATTCGTCAGGCTGAAGGCGTTCTTAGGCATATCGTCAAAGAATTTCTTCTTAGCCTTCAGATAATTCTCCACCGTCTTGTGATAATCCAGATGGTCACGGGTCAGGTTGGTGAAGATACCTCCTGCGAACCTCAGTCCGCTGATGCGCTTTTGGGCGATGGAGTGTGAGCTAACCTCCATGAAAGCATACTTACATCCTTCATCCGCCATTCTGCCTAAAAGGCGGTTTAGGGTAATTGGGTCAGGAGTAGTGTGGTCAGTAGGTATTGCCTCATCGTCTATGTAGTTGCATACGGTAGAGAGAAGTCCTACCTTATAGCCGAAGTAGCGGAACACCTTATATAATAATGTAGCGATAGTGGTTTTGCCGTTCGTGCCTGTCACACCTACCAGTTCCAGTTTTTCAGTAGGATAGCCATAGAACGCATGAGCCAGCCTGCCAACCGCATCCTCGCTGTCTTTCACTTGTATGTAAGTGACCTGTGCGTTAGTTTCCGCAGGAACATCCTCACAAAGAACAGCCACAGCGCCTTTCCCAATGGCACTGGGGATATAGGCGTGACCGTCTGTCTGCGTGCCACGCATCGCCATGAACAGATGCCCCTGCTCAATCTTGCGGGAGTCAATGTTCACCTCCTTGATCTCTACATCCGTTTTTCCAATTACCTGAATTGGTTGGATAGCTTTTAACAGTTCCGCTAATATCATAATCTCGATCTTTAATGTAATTGTAATGCCACCGTCTGTCCCTTAGAGTATTTGTTGCCGGAAGGAATAGACTGTCTGGTCACTTTACCTACCCCAGCGATGTTTACCCTCAGTCCTGCTTTTTCCAACAGATAGACTGCATCTTTCGCTCCCATGCCGATGACGCTTGGCATAGTGCCGGCAGTCAGCGTCTGTTGCGTCAAGGTCACACTGGTAGAATCTTCCTCTGCCTTGCCCCATACATCTTTAGAAGTCTTTCCCTCTGTCGGAACATCCAGCTTGCCTAATATGTATGAGGCTTCGGCCAAGTTGCCGGGTTTTACATCAGGTATCACCACCGATGTGCTGTCGATGGCGTTCTTCAGTTCGTAGCTCAGGTTCTTGGCAAACACGCGTTCTGCAATCTTGCTGAACACGCTACCTGCCATCTGGCCACCCGATGCAGGAAGTCCGGGCTTCTGGATAGACACTATCAGGCTATACTTGGGCGCATCGGCAGGGAAATATCCGCAGAAGCTCACCAGGTATTTTCTGCCTCCGGCAGTATAGCCCGCTGCTCCTTGTGAGATTTGTGCCGTACCTGTCTTGCCGGCTACGGCAAACTGCTTGCTGCCAGCAGGCTTAGCCAGACCTTGGCTTACCACTTTCTCCAGGATAGTGCGTATCTTCTGCAATGTAGATTCTGACGCTATCTTCTCGCGGATAACTTCCGTTGGGTATTCCTTCACGATTTGTCCGTCCTTCACAGCAGCCTTCACAAACTTAGGCTTAACCATCACGCCTTCATTAGCGATGGCGTTGTAGAAAGTCAGGATGTTGATAGGGGGAACCTGTGTCTCATATCCGATGCTCATCCAAGGTAAAGTGGTCTTGGCGAAATATCTTTCATTCGGGCCTTTGATGTTTGGTTTACCCTCACCGGCAATCTGCAGATGCAAAGGTTCTGTAATGCCCAGTCTCTTCAGCCCATCCACAAACTTCTGTTCGTTACCATGGTAGTGCTTGTCAATGATGGCAGACACACCTACGTTGGATGAAACCTCCAGGATGCGAGTCACGTCAATCACGCCATATCCGCCACGGTTCCAGTTGTGGTCCTTCATTGCCCTGCCATACATCATCTTCACGCCGTTGCCCGTATCTACCTCGGTATCAGGTTCGATTTTCCCATCTTCCAATGCCACCATGATAGAAGCGGTCTTAAAGGTAGAGCCAGGCTCCATCATGTCGTTGATGGCGTTGTTACGCATTTCGTAGTATTTGCCATCGTTGCCTCTGGTCATGTTCACGATGGCCTTTACCTCACCCGTCTTTACCTCCATCAATACCGCTACACCCACCATTGCGTTCAGTTCCTGTAGCTTATCAACCAATGCTTTTTCGCAAATATCCTGCATATCCACATCGATGGTGGTGATGATGTCAGCTCCGTCAACAGGCTCAATATCTGTGATGTTCAGATATTTGTTCATCACCTTCTGGCGGTGGGTCACACCTTTCTGCCCTTTCAGCAAAGTGTCGAATGCCAGTTCGATACCGTTCTTAGCCCCCAAAGCTGTATCAGCATATACGTCGCCAATGGTACGCTGTGCCAAAGAGCCGAATGGCCTCTTCCGGTTGTTGGAAGCTACACCCATCAAGCCACTCTTGTTTCTTCCTAAATTGAAGAAAGGCAACTGCTGTACCTCCTTATATTGGATATAGCTTACACGGCGAGGGTAAATCTGGTAGTAACGGCTCTTGCGTTTCCTGCCATTCTGCAGATGTTGCTTGAAGGCAGCTGCGCTTCTGTCAGGGAATATCCTGTGCAACCCTTCGCATATATCGTTAAGGTTCGCATCGAAGAGAGAATCTTTATTCGCTTGTTCTTTCGCCCTGCGGTTCTCGTCAGGGTCGCTCACCATAAAGTCCATGTACAGGCGGTATTCAGGTAAAGAACTGGCTAACAGCTTACCGTCAGAAGAAAGAATGTTGCCTCGGTTAGGATCCACCAGCACGTTCTCTTTTACGAAGCGGTCGGCCACATCATTCCAGTAGCCCCTTTCCTTGAACATGATGATGGCAGCCTTGAGCACAATGCAGATTCCGATGGTGGCGAACAATACCACTATCAGGAAAAACCTCGTCATGATGCTTTTTTTATTTACTGCCATCTTGTAGTCATGTTAAAGATTGAAATTCCTCATTCTCCATTCTCCATTCTCCATTTTCCATTCTCCATTCTCCATTATTCATTTTATTAAATAAGGTGGAGTCGTGGAGATTTGCAGGTCACTGTGCTTCTTCTCAATGTATTCCTGTATCTTCGACTGGCGGCTTTTCTCCATCAGCTCTGAACTTCTGGTCAGCGCGTCATACTTCACATCCGTCAGTTCCACTTTCAGTTTATCCAGCTCAATGAGCTGCTGCTGGCATGAGTAACGGTTGTCTATATAGAAAAGGATAAGCACCATGATGAGTACCATCAGCTTCCACTGCTTGCGGAACACATCGTTTGCCAGGATGTCTCCGCCCAGGATGCTGCTCAGCCTGTTGCCTCTTTTCTTCTTGTCCTTCTTTTTTTCACTCTTTGCCATATATAGTTACAAATTACACGTTGTGCTATATTCTTCAAACTTCAAAGTTTTTCAGCGATTCTCAGTTTCGCGCTTCTGCTTCTGGGGTTACGTTCAATCTCCTCGTCATCAGGAACGATCACCTTATTGTTAATCAGCTCAAATGGTGTGCTCACCCTGCCGTAGAAGTCCTTGTCAGCCTTCCCCTCCACATTACCCGTCTTCATCAGGTTCTTCACCATGCGGTCTTCTAAGGAGTGGTAAGTGATTACAACCAGCCTGCCTCCAGGTTTCAGGGCTTCTGTAGCAGCTGTCAGCATCTCCCTGAGCGCTTCCATTTCTTGGTTCACCTCGATACGCAAAGCCTGGAAAACCTTGGCGAGTTCTTTCTTCTCACGCTCTCTGCCAAACAGGGGCTTGATGACATCCAGGAAAGAACTGATGGTTTTGATGTTCTGCGTTATCCTCGCCTTACAGACGAGGCTCGCCAGTTTCCTGCTGTTCTTCAGTTCTCCGTAAAGATAGAACACGTCGGCAAGTTTCTCTTCTGTGTAGCCGTTTACTACATCAGCAGCCGTCAAGCCTGCCCTCTTGTTCATTCTCATGTCCAGCGGGCCGTCGGCACGGAACGAGAATCCTCTCTCACTGTCATCGAAGTGATGCGAAGAAACTCCCAAGTCGGCCAGGAGCCCATCCACACCCTCTACGCCATAATAACGCAAGAAGTTGTGCAGGTACCTGAAATTGCTCCGTACGAACGTGAACCTCTTGTCATCCATGATGTTCCGTTCTGCATCAGCATCTTGGTCAAACCCAAGCAGCCTTCCCTGGTCGCCCAGGTGCTTCAGTATCTCACGTGAGTGTCCTCCACCACCGAACGTAACGTCAACATACGTTCCTGAAGGGTTGATATTCAGCCCCTCAATGCTCTGCTGAAGCAGAACAGGCACGTGGTAGGTAAGCTCATCATTTGTCATCAGTCAAATAATCTTCAGTCTCCTCGTCAGCGAACAAGTCGTGAGGGAAGCTGCCCAACGTCTCTTCCAAAGCCTGGCTGAACTCGTCGTTCCCCATAAACGGTTGGTCAGCCACTTCCTTAGACCAAATCTCGATGGTGCTGTCCATGCCGATGAATCTGACGTCACTGGTGATGCCAGCCATCTGCATGTATCTCTTCGGTATCAGGATGCGTCCGCTGCTGTCTGGTACCACAACCTCAGCTGCGCTCACAAACTGACGGAAAATGTTCTGTTCCCGTTTGCTCCACCTGTTCAGGCTCTTGCGCAACTGGTTCTGTGTGGATTGCCACACGCTGCCAGGATACAGCACCAGACAGTCTTGATATACATCCTTGCGCAATACCAGCCATTCCTCCCCTTCTGCCTGCAGTTGCTTGCGGAATCCGGACGGAATGAAAACCCTGCCTTTAGCGTCAGTTTTCGCTTCAATATTGCCTAAGAATTGTATCATTTCTACCAAAAAATAGTTATTCGGCTGTAAAATTACACAATTCCCCACAATTCCCCACTATTTTATCAAATTATTTTTTAAGAAAGTTTTCAACAAGGGTGTTGATAACTTATAAGATTGAAAATGAGCTTGCTTTAAAAAGTGGGGTTTGGTGGGGCATAGTAGGCTTTCTTCTGTTCCGCATCGTTGCCATCACCATCACTAAATGCAATGCTTCTTGAACTCCTCGTGTTCTTTTTCCAACCGTTTCAACAGCCCATGGTCATACTTACAGAAAGAGTCTGACTTATCTCTTGCACTTGAGTACACGATATCACACGCTCTGTCGTATGCATCCAAATCAGTCTTTGCCCTATACACACGGAACTGTGTGGCAAGGTCAAAGCAAAACTGGAAGTATATGTTGTTAGTCAGTTCTGCAATAGTGGGGTTGCCTTTCAATATCTGTCTTATCTTTTCCAGGCAGTACTCTTGGATGCTGTTCTTCACAATCCATTGGCTTTCAATGACAGAATCAGTGCTTACCTTAATGATTTCTGTATCCTTGTGTTTGCGAACGTATAATGTTACAGATTCGTAGTCTGCCTGAATGCAAAGGCAGTACAGGTGGTTGTTTGCCTTGGGCAGTTTGTAGGCGTTTAGGTGGTACCATCTGCCCAGTTCGGGTACCATTTGCATGCCGTTTTCCTTAACCATGCCATAATGATTTACAGTGTTATTCACTTCCTTTTTTCTAAAGAGATTGGGCGTAAGTCAGAACGCAAGCCCAATGTTAGTTGGAAGTGTGTCGGAAAGGCGCACAGCCTATTTATTACAAGATTGGGACAAAGGTACAGAAATAATCGATACAAAAAAGTTAAAAGCGTTTTTTTTAATTGTTTTTGACAAAAAAAAGACGAATATAGAACAATGACGTATCTAATACCCCACTGACACTATGAGCGTTGCCGTTAGCACATAGTTTAGGTTCATGACAGCTGAATAAAATCAGAATATCTCACCATTCCAAAGCATTCTCAGGAAGTCCAATATATATATAAGTTCTTCGCCTCCTGATTTGCGGGTAATCGGGTCGAGTGACACCATAATCAGCCGGCAATCTGGGTGTTCCTCATTAAAGGCCTTGAGCCCTTTCTTATGCTTGGTTTCCACATGTTCGGTCGATTTGATTTCGATAGCCACTTTTGCATCGCCGATGACGACATCCACTTCTTTCTGGTCGTAGGTATGCCAATAGGAGATAACGTCCTGCTTGTCATTGTATCCTTTATAGGCTATGATTTCTTGGATTACAAAGTGTTCGAAAGCATGGCCGTAATCATCTGTTCCCCGTTTTAAGGAGTGGCGACCCGTCAGATAGTTGGCAAGTCCGACATCGAAATAATAGAAACGGGGTGCCTGGACAATCTTTCGCTTGATTTCTTTACGGAATGCGGGAATTTCATATCCTATTAGTGTGTCATATAGAATCTGGAAATATGATTTTACCGTCTTGGCAGATACACCACAGTCGGATGCGATATTTGAATAATTCAGCATCTCGCCGTCACTGATGGCGGCAACCTCCATGAATCGTTCAAAGGCATCAAGTTCTCTGACTTCACCTTCTTCCCTGATTTCTTCGTCCAAATACACTTTTACGTAGCCGGAAAGGCGCTTGATAGCATCCTCTACCATATAATGACGAGGAATCATGCCGTTCTGCACGGCTCGGTCAATTTGGAAGTCGGTTACTTCAGGCCATACAAGAGGAAAGAGCGTTTCGGGAATGGCTCGACCTCCAAGCGTATTAGCTCCTGAACGCTTCAGTTTTCTGGCACTGGAACCGCTGAGGATGAAGAACAGACCTCTTTCTACCATCAGAGAATGCACGACATCCAAAAGTTCGGGAACCTTCTGAATCTCATCTACAATCACAATAGTTCCGGCAGGTTTGTCCTGTAGTGCCTCCCAAAGGGAGTTAGGATTCCGTTTGAAGGCCTTTCTGACATTCGGATTAAGCAAATCGTAATAGACAGCTCCTTTAAACCGCTCTTTCAACAGAGTAGATTTCCCTGTCTGGCGTGCGCCGAAAAGGAACATTCCTTCATCCAACTTGTCTTCAATATCAAATACCCTTTTATACATATTTCATGTAAAATTAGTAATCCTACTCCGATATTTTCTATAAAAATCGGGAGTGTGGTCACGAATTTTGTGACTTTTCATGGCTGCAAAGATACAAATAAAAATTGAGAATGCCCATACTTTATAGGATGATTTTTTATAGGTCTTCCAAGTGATAGCTCATGTTAGGAACCTCTTTGATGACCCTCTCAATCAAAGCAGGGACTTTAAGATTGTTCAGTATTCCTGTATCTGGAGAGTTCCTGATAATAATATGACATCTTTACGATTAAATGTAGAAATATTTCCAGCGCTGGGATTAGTGACGGAGGGGAGCGGCTGGCTCCCTGCTCCGTCTGAAGGGAAAATGTTATCTAATTTAAGTTTCGGAAGTAATGAAAACCCCGTATGGAAACGGCCTGAAAGGCCAAAAGCCCTCTTACATATAATAATGCTTTTGCCCCTTCGGGGCGCAATTCTCATCCTCTGGCTACCCAGGGCGTTGCCCTGGGCTGTTAGCTCATTGCCCCTTCGGGGCGTGTACCCAACACCCTACGTCCTACACCATACACCCTACTCCCTGTGCACAGAAAGAACCGATCCTACTGTGTACTGGAGGCTGTTGCCAGCTGTGTGTGCTGAAACAGGCAAGGATAGCTATCTTCACAGGCGGCTATCCTTTTTTTAATATCAAATATTGAAAAAGCATTTAGTATTAGGTTGGCAATTTAAACTAAACTATTATTCTTGCTTTTTTGTGCAGCCGCTAACTTCCACCAAGTCATAAACTGCAGCCCTGTCTTCATCGTTCCAAACCAGATTTTCAGAATCTTCTGTTACAGCACTGATATTATTCGTACCGCTTGCAGTTATTATCGCACCAGCGGTATTGGTAACCAAAATAGCAGCTTTCTTGGCAGTCGTAAACGTTGAGTTAGACACGCTGATTTTCACCTGGACCCTTTCCGCTTCATCTATATACTGGTCCATAACCTTGATTCCCCTGCCGCCACTCGTAGCCGTGAAGGTGCAATTGTCAACGCTTACATTGTTTACATTGGCTTTTACAATCAAGGTGTAAAAAGCGCCTGCTTCCGTGAAAGTACAGTTTTTAAACTCTGAATCACCACCGACAGACACTGAATTAGTGAAAGTAACATTCTCTGCAATCACTTTCCCAGAGAAGTTCAACGCATGGTTGTTCCAAGCATTGTTACCGCCGTTCACGCGCTGGAAGTTAACGGTTGCATTCTTTATAGTAACAGTTCCGTTCTTTGAGCCGATGCTGCTCCAGTCGCTGTCAGTGCCGCCCAAAGTGACGGTCTTGCCGTTACCGTCGATGACAATATTTTCGGTATTATCACCACCCCATGTATTACGGGCTCCGAAATTAATCTGCGTGCCGTCATCCTGCAGAACAACCGTGATGTTCTTGGCTTCTGTATTCTGCAACGCCGTAGTCAATCCTTCGTTTGTCTTAACCTCGGCTGTCAGGGCAACCAACACACCGGCATCATCTTTGCTCTCAATAAACTTATTACCAGCCGCATCAACTGTTGTTGACACTGACACTTTATTGTCATCATCATAGGCTGGGTCAATGGTAACGCTGAAATTCACAGCACTGGTCAGCAGGTCGCCGATGATGTTGGTGCGGTAGTTGCGCTGCACGGGGATGTTGGAGAACGCAAGGGTGTTAATCTCTCCAGCAGCGTTCAGCACGGTTAGGTCGGCCTTGATGAGCCCTTGCTCGCCCTCGTTGCCTACCAGCAGGTAGTTCAAGCCTAACTGCTTGTAATCGGTACTGCTGACCGTAAGCGTATGGGTAGGAATATTAGCCGCATCCAGCACGATGTCAGTTGACGTATTATCAGAAACGGTGCCATCCAGC
>JAFUVZ010000056.1 GCA_017471185.1 Bacteroidaceae bacterium | reverse complement strand
CGTTGCCCTGGGCTGGTGGCTTGCTGCCCCTTCGGGGCGCTCGACTCCTCTGTGCACAATAAGAACCGTCACTCTTGCATGTTCAAAGATCATTTATTTACTGCGCCTACGGGTGCACAAAGAGAACCGTCCCTAATGTGCTTACTAATGTGCTTATGTGCTTGCTTTCTCCATTCTCCATTGACATAAAAAAAAGCACCCTGACTGTTTCCAGTCAGAGTGCCGCAAAAAGATATTTAGAAATAATAATTAATCCATTCGTTTCAAAATATCACGAAGGAATGTGTTGCTTATGTTCTCAAAGTCTGATTTGTCATAAATGTAAAGTAATTGCAATTCACCAGCCACCAGTCGAATACGGATAATGACTCTTGCGCCTGCACTTTTTCCTCGTCCTTTAGAAGTGATGGACAGCCGTATCTTACGCACACCATCCTCCAATTCCACGCCTTGATAAGGATTATCCAATAAGGAAATCAGCAGACGTTCAAAATCCGCTTCAAGTGACTTATGTCGCTTCTTCAACCTCTTGAAGGCAATCCTAAAATCCTCAGAAATCCTTACCTTCATAATGACCTGAGAGTTACAATCGTTTCCTCAACATTCATAGCAGGTTCCGTTTCCACCTGTTTCATACTACGCTTAATGATTCGGGCAAGCTTATATGCTCGCTCTAACTCCTGCAATTTATTCCAGCGTCTTGTGCTAATTCGCACTGTTACACTTCTTGATGTTCTTTCTAAAATCGATTCCATATCTCTTATCCTTATTTTTAACGGCTGTAAAGATACGGAAAAAACCAAACTTTGCAAAATCTTTTGCGGCTTTTATGTCAACATTTCATAGAACGCTTTTCTATTCGTGACGGAGGGGAGAGCTAACTCCCCTACCGCCTGGTTTGGTACACAATAAGTACACAATAAGAGCAGTCCCTTTTGTGTAATTCAGATTAAATTCTTACATTTGTCGCGGTTTTTAATTATTAATTCAAACAACTATGCCCAGACAATCAAGACAACCCAGCAAGACAGGCATTTATCATTTAATGCTCAGAGGTATCAACCAGCAGAATATCTTCGAAGATTCAGAAGACTTCTGGAAGTTCATAGAACTCATCAAGAAAGTTACCAATCCTACTGATCCGGCAGGACATTCCCTCCCTCCCCGATGCATTATCTATGCCTATTGCCTAATGACCAACCATGTACACCTTCTCATTAGGGAGCAGGGCGAAGAACTGTCGTCTGTCATCAAGACCATCGGTATTTCGTACGCCATCCATTACAACAAGAAATACCAGCGTAAAGGACCGCTTTTTCAAGACCGGTTCAAGAGTGAGCCAGTTAATGACATAGCTTACTTCATCACTCTGCTGAGATACATTCACCAAAACCCTATAGCCGCAGATCTTGTCAAATTAGCCAGGGACTATACCTGGAGCAGCTACAGAGAGTATGAAGGTTCCAGTTATTGCGCAATGCCTATTTGCAACACTAAGCATGTATTTGCCAGGATACCCCGCGAAGAGCTGCTTAATCTTATCAATACCCCTTTGTCGAAAGCCTTGAAGATTCTCGACATTGACACCCATTCAGCTGTCAGGGTCAACGATGATAAGGTCAGGATCTTTCTTTTGGAAGTTTGCAAGGTCAATAACATCACCCAAGTTCAGTATCTGCCAGCTGAGCAAAGGGATCAAATCATCCATCAACTCAGGCAGTTCGGAGCCAGCATACGCCAACTGTCACGAATGACAGGTATCAGTATCGGAATCATCCGAAGACTTGAATGGGCGTACAAAAAGAATCTAACCTAATGTGTTTTCATAGAACGCTTTTCCGTTGGCTACACATTAGGGACGGTTCCATCATGCAACCAATGTCAGTTATTCAAAAGAGCCATGTTCTCTTCTGCACAAAGAGAACCGTCCCTAATGTGAAGAGCGTTTCAAGCCTTGCGGCTTATGAGTGGCGGAGGGGAGCGGCTGGCTCCACAGCTCCGCCTGTTATGTTCATCCTGCGTAGCAATGGGGCTTGCCCCATTGTATCATCCGCAAGGCATTGTGCACAATAAGAACCGTCACTATTGTGTTTCATTAGGGACGGTTCCATCATGCAACCAATGTCAGTTATTCAAAAGAGCCATGTTCTCTTCTGCACAAAGAGAACCGTCCCTAATGTGCATGCACTCGCTCTGGTGCCGCCGGACTATCTATGCCCGACGGCAAATAGATAAATTGATAAATTGGTTAAAAAGCGAGGCACGGCCTGATTTTATGGGAAATGGCCTTTTTGCCGCTGGGGTCGTACCAGTGGGTACTGCAGAAGGACCAACCGCGTTCACTATCGTACTCCGAGCAAGACCAATAGTCGCCAGAGAGAGCATTACCATCAGCTGAAGAAATATATCCGTTTATGTCACCATATCCATTAGGTATAAACTTGCTATAATTGTCTTTAGACAGCACAAGCCAATTGAAACCTGATGGAGGAGAAGGTAAAAAATTAATATAACTACCGTAAGGAACAATCTTATCATCACCTGTACCTTCCCATTCATTGATATCATTCCAAGACGGTCTGGTAGCATCAACCAAGGAGATGGCGTAACCACTACCTCCGATTTTATAAACGACTACAGCCACGGCATCGGTAAAACCACTCATATCACTACGTGAATTGTATGCCTTGCCGTTAGCACCTACAATCATACCCACAGTGGAAGCATAAAGGGCAACACCTGGGTCATTGATTGACGTTACCGCCACCGTTTTATTAGTAGGCTCATTGCAGTTGGGAGTGGCTGCGGCAGAAACGGTGATGGTGGCGTTACCATACCCTTTGCTGGTTACAGTTACTGTACCTCCTGATGAAGAAAGACTGGCAGGGGATACAGTGGCAACACTTGTAGAACCACTTGCAACAGACAATGTGTTGTCACCATCGAATGATACAGTAAAGGTTTTAGTGGCACCTGTAGCACCTGCAAAACTCAGAGAAGTGGGTGACAAAGTAATGGTGGGTGTCAATTTGGCAATCTCATTGCTCACACCTTTCGTTTCAGCAACATCATTGTAGTTAGCGTTACCAACAACCCTGTACCATACGTAATGGGTACCGGCATTAGTGGCAGTGGGCAGCGAATTGCTCCAAGAACCGGTAGCTGCACTACTTGTGCCAAGGGCAAACTGCAAGGTTCCACCTGAGGTAGAGCCGCCCTGGAAAAGGGTCTGGGCAGACTTATTATACGTCTTAGTACCGGAAACAGCTGTAGGTGGAGTGACCGTGGGCGTACCCTTGTTGACGGTTACACTGACGATGCCGTATTCGCCGGAAGAATTGCTGACCAAAACGTTGGCGACACCCGCAGAAACAGGGCTGATGCTAATGCTTGTGCCTGAAACGGATGCCGTGGCTACGCCGGTATTGCTGCTGACGACACTGTATGAACCACTGCCGGTAATAGTAACTGTCTGGCTTGAACCTGCAACGGTTAGGGTCTTCTCGTATTCGCTCAGCTCAATGTCGCCGCCGCCACCTGACGTGTTGCCTTCGATGGTAACACTAACAGTCGCATCACTCCAGGCAGAGATATCGTGCGCCTTGGTAGTGATGTCCTGCTGGTTGACGGTGAGGTTCATCACGTATTTCTTGCCTGTGGCGAAAGATTTGCCTGTAGAGCCCAGGCTATATGTGGCTGTCTTGCTCGTCTTGGTGGGGGTATTGGCCGTAATGGTGACAAAAGTGTTCGTCAGCGTCTGGGGCGGAATCACGGCAGAGATTTGCAAGGCTGAACTGGTAGTGTTATAACTGCCGGAATAAACCGTAATCGCATCACTGCCGTTGCCGCTGCAAGTCGCAGTAAGGCTTGTCTTTGTACCGTCGTTGATAGTGGCGGTGCGGTTCACGCCATTAATCACCACCTGGGTGATGGTGACACCCTCGCCAGGCGTGATGTTCATGTTGATTTTCGACAGCACGTGGCGGAAAGTCAGCTGCGCTGCCGTAACAGTATATTCATTGCTGGAGTTCTTGCTGCGCGTGCAGCTCACCTGGTTGGCCAGCATCAGGTCGCTCTTGATGAAGTTGTCATTTGTTGACTGATCACTCTGCACCTGGAAGGTCTTTGGTGTAGAGTCCATGGCAGGATACCAGCCATATACATTCACACTGGTCTCACCAGCAGGAAACACGGGCATGGTGGTGGCTGAAAACTGCTTAGTTGAACTATTATAGCTATCCAGCACATATCTGGTGTAGCCCGACGCGTTGCCCGACTGCCCATAGGCATAGAGCACCATGCTCTGCACGGTGGTGCTGAGGCTGCCCTCGTTCAGGGTCTGGTCGGCACGCGTGCCGACAGGATGCAGCTCGTCGCTGCCCACAGCCACGTCTTCCCAGTCGCCATTGTCAACCAGGGCCGACACCATAATGGGCGTAGGGTCAGCAGAGGAAACGCTGCGCGTGGCCTTGCCTCCCTCGCTCAGCAGTTCGTCAGCGGTGCAGGCAGCCAAGACAGCAGCAGCCGCGACAGCCGACAATAAAGTAAGTTTTTTCTTTTTCATATCAATAGGTTTTATATTTAACGCTTATAATTACAGGTTACCGTCGCCGTAGTAGTCGGTACCCTGGGCCAAGGTGACGGCTTCGCCCCAGTCGCTCACCGTGACACCAGCCAGTTCCACTTCCCACACGTTGTCATATACGATGACGGTATAGGTGTATTGCTTGCCGCCCTCGAAAGTCTTGCCGCCGGTAGGTATCTTCAGCGGCTCACGTTCTTTGCCGTTCACGCTAATCTTGATGAAAGGCGTGTCCTGAGCAATGCCCTGCGGGGGTATGATACAGGCCCCCTGCGGAGAGAGGGTGATGTCAGTAGCCGCCACAGAGGTATCAATGTTATCAGGCGACACGTATGACTGCGTGGGGTAGTCGAACATGCAGGTAGGACAGGCATTGACCTTCACGGTAGCTGACGTGAGGTCAGCCTCCTTGATGCCCTCGTCGCCAGCCTGCAGCACCACCACGATCTTGCTGAGCAGGTGGTTGAACTGCATCTTCACCGTGCCTGACGACTGCTGGTAGGTCTTCTTCTCGCTATACACCAGGTCGCTCTCTAAGTAGTTGGCCTCCGTCTTCTGGTCGGTCAGCACAGAGAACTTGGTGCTGGCAGGCTTGGGCTTGATGCCGTAAGCCGCAGGGTAGCTGCCGGGACCAGGGTAGCGCAGTGCGGTAGTTCCAGAAGGCAGGGCAGGCGTCAGCGTAGAGCCGTCACTGCCCACCGTGCAGGTATATGGCGTGTCCTCAGTCTTGGGAACCAGTCCGCTGCCAGTCTCCTCCTTGATGTTGCTCAGCCATACATAGACCGTACTGCTGGCAGGAAAGGCGGCAGTCTGTATATCCGTTCCGGCGCGCGTCTCGGCTT
Source organism: Bacteroidaceae bacterium (assembly GCA_017471185.1). GTDB lineage: Bacteria > Bacteroidota > Bacteroidia > Bacteroidales > Bacteroidaceae > Bacteroides. The sequence goes on along the minus strand of JAFUVZ010000056.1, from coordinate 204 downwards.
CTCCGATGTCGCACTGCAGGCCGAGGGCATTGCCGCCCAAGACCGCTGGCTCCTCACCCGATACGCCGGCAGCGCTCAGCACGCTGTCAGCCGAGCAGGCCGTCAGCATGGCAGCCGCCACCGTTAAAACTATAGATTCATACTTTTTCATTTTATTCCTTTTTATTAGCTACAAGTTACATTTTCATTAACCATTAGTCTCGT
>JAFUVZ010000055.1 GCA_017471185.1 Bacteroidaceae bacterium | reverse complement strand
GTTGATACGGATTTCGTTGTTACTTGCAGCTGCTGTTTCAGGAGCTGCCTCTTCCTGCTGCTGAGCAGGCTTGTTAGCGCATGATGCCAGACCGAATGCGGTCATCATAGCCATACCGATTAATACTTTTGTCATTTTCTTAAATAGTTTTTAGTTTAAATTTTCTGCAAATGTAGCGGATTTTGAGATTATTTGCAAGTAGTTACAAATAAGTATGTAGTGACAAAAAGTGCAAGATTGGCGATATGAACGGCTTACCATTTTTGCTTTAACATAGATTAACCATGCAACGAATTACGAAGCATTAGCTATAGGCTTTTTATGTTAAGTGTGATTGCCTGTTTTATTTAATCCGTTGAGAGATAGGCAAATCAATTTTTCAAGTGTGATGGCTTTTTTGCGATTATCTCCTTTTTTTACCTTAAATTTGCAAGGCATAATATGAGGTAAAATGAAGACACAACCTATTCTATACATACTGTTGCTATGGATGCTGGCGAGCTGTAGCCAAAGTCATCCGCAAGTAGAGATTCTCTTCCAACAGGCAGAGGCTGTTATGATGGAGCGTCCTGACAGTGCCTTCCGTCTGCTCGACTCGCTGCATCTCCGTCAGCAGTTGAACCTGGGAGAGACGGCACGTTATGCCGTGTTGCTCACTCGTGCTGCCAACAAGACCTATCGTTCGTTGGCTGATTCGCCTTATGACTCTTTGATGCAGATAGCCGTGAAGCAATATAAGGGCGATTCCAAGAACCGTGCCATCGCCTTGCTCTACCTGGGGCGTGTGCGGATGGAACAACAACGCTGGCAGGAAGCGATGACCTACTTGCAGGAATCCTACAGGTTGATGCAACGTTATCCTGAAGAGAAGGAATACCGTAGGCATATACTCAGCAGCCTGTCTGGAGATTACCAGGTGTTGGGCTATGATGATGAGGCTATGGCTGCAACGCGTGAGCTGCTGGAGCTTTGTGATGATGATACCGATAGGTCGGTAGCGTTGAGCCAGTTGGGTGATTTTTATAATAATAAGGAGAAACTTGATTCAGCCTTGCATTATCAACATTTGGCTTTCGACCTTGCTCAAAAATCGAATGAAGACAATTTGGCTTCGATGTATGCCAACCGTATCGGCTACATCTTCCTTTCATTGGAACGATATGACTCAGCGTTGGTTTATCTTAATAAGTCTGGTCATCCTGTGTATCTGGATGATCGTATTGGCGAAGCCTACTATTATTTAGGTCAGCCAGACAGTGCCGTAATCTATTTGAAGCATTATGTAGAAAGTCCTATCGAGTCAAAAAACACAGAGGCTTATCGTTTGCTGTACCTGATAGAGAAGAATCGTGGTAATTTGCCACAGGCATACAATCATCTGGAGCAAGCTATGCTGTTGGCGGACTCTACCATCGCCACACTTGACCGTGGGGCAGAAATCGATAGCCTGATAATGTCGCATCACACTCAGTTAGCTACACAAGCCCAGCAAGCCCAGTCTCGAGAAGAGCGCAACTGGTTGCTTATGGCTTTCGTAACCGTCATTCTGCTGGCTTGTCTTTGCTATCAGTATATACTCCGTAAGAAAGACCGCAAGATGAAAGAGATGATGGAACGCTTGTTGGAGCAAGACCGCATCATCGTGGATTCCCGTCAGCAGATTGCGGAGAAACAGGAGTCTATAGAGGGCTTGCATCAGGAGAAGCAATACCTGCAGAACTGGCTGTTTACCCAGACTCCTATTTATCATAAGATTGTGGAGCTTGGTAAACAAGACTTTTCTAAACCCAAGGAGTGCAAGGTGCTATCTTTTAAGGAGCAGAAAGACTTGAAGGATTCACTCTTCAGCCTATGCAGCAGTTTTGTTTCTGAGCTACGTACTGACTTCCCTCGTTTGGAAGAAGATGATATCCTTTTGCTTTGTTTGGAAAAATATACTAACTTCGATGCCAATACCATTGCGTTGTGCTTCGGCACTACTTCCAAGCATACCGTCAGTCAGCGCAGGTACCGCATGAAGGAAAGATATAAGAAACGTTGATGCGTATGAAAAAGAAACTTTTTGACATATTGACTGTAACACTGATGGGATGCCTTTGTGCCTGTCAGCCTGAATATACCGGATGGCTCTCGCAAAAGCCCGACTTGCCCAAGGAGATAGAAAAGAAACCCGTAAAACCCACCTCGTATGAGATTCCTGTCACCAGACCGTATGAGGTCAGTCAAGAGGATATCCAAAAGATGGTTGGTCAAGGTTTGCGAAACTATTCATGGAAGTTGTTCAAACAGCTCTATCAAGAAAGGAAGGTCGATGATTCCTTAACACCCAACTTGCTCCTTGCCCCTTATCATGTGATTTCCAAACTTCGTCAGCAAATGGATGTTTTGGATTTGAGGGCACAAGAGCAATTGGTCGGATCCTTTGGATTGGAAGTGGGTACCCCTGCTGATATGAAGGTTTTTTGCGAGAAAGTCAATCGTATAAATGTGAAGGGCGGTTTTTTTAAGGTCAGTAATTCAGGTGATTCGCCCAGCATCTGGGCTCATTGGTCTAATACAAGCTCGTTATTCTCTGCTTATGATACCCAGCAGGGGTGTTTTCTTAAGGGTGACGGAACAGGCGAAAATGTGGACATGATGTTTACGGCTGCTACTTTTATGCATCATGTATTCAAAAAATATACTATCGCTCAGCATAATCTTTGCAATGGTCTTCGAGTCTTTTTCGTGCGGCCCAATTATAACTGTACGGTAGATGATGTTATTGAGTCGTTTGATCCTTCTGATCTTGTGGGAAATGAACTCAAGCATATGGCATTACACTTCTGGATGCCCAAGTTCAGTATGCAGGACAGTCACGATTTAGACATCTATATTTCAGGAAAGCATGTTGAAGTGAAGCAGACGCTTGACTTGAGGTTCTCAGAGAATGGCGTATATAATGCAGAGCAAAAACTGTGGGTGTCAAAAAATTGGAAAGCTAATGGCGATCACGCCAGTGATGTCTTTCGTCTTGACAGGCCTTTCCTCTATGGCATTATGGAAAGTTTCACCAATACCATCATTTATATCGGCTGTTTCGGGGGCTGAAAATGTAAGTGTGATTTCAGATTATTCCTTTTGTGCTTGTTTATAGCCACTTAGCAGGCTTTAAGTGTGATAGGTGATATTTGCATCGTTTCATAGGTTAGCGTAAGTTTGCATCGTAATGATTTTAACTTTAAAACTAACTATTATGAAAACGATGCGATTTTTTTTGTATTTGTTCCTGACAGCTTTCACGGTTTGCAGCATCACCGCTTGTGGAAGCAGCAAGGACGAACCTGAAACATCACCACTTCCCCCTGTGGAAGAGAGAGTCAAACCTTATATTGATTGTGTCAGCTACAGCCTATATATCAGTGCTGAAGCACAGACGGTAGAAATCCTTGCCACTACCAATGCCAAATGGAGTCCTCATAGTATTAGTTGGAGGAATGAAGACGTGTGGATAGGGAATCCGGGGATTCGATATGATGGTGAGTATATGACCGTTCAGTTTGATGTGAAGGAAAACAAGACCGATTCAATCAGAAAGGGTAATGTTTGTTTTGAGTTGCAAGAGAGAGAGACTAAGTGGTGGTATCTTACAAGTAGTAGTATGCCGACTTTTATTATTTGCCAAGCTGCTGCTGAGCCTTAAATAAACTCTTTTATCTATACATTTCTCAGTTATGAGATAATAGTAGCCACTATCGTTCATTGTAAACTCCGTAATAATTAATTGATATGAATAAGAACATCTGTTATTACATCAGTATTGCTATATTGCTTAGTGTCTTTGCTTCTTGCAGTAAGGACGAGAAAGATGAGCCAGAGGTACCAGTAAATCCAATACCTTTTTTGGAGATAACGAGCGGAGAACCTTATCCAAATGGCTCTACCATCAAGATAAATGGAGAAGCTCAAACTTTGAGCGTTTTTGCACACAGCAACATGAAAGAAGTTAGGGTGGAAGTCGTTGAAACTATTTGGGTTGAGTACAAGGAGATGATTAGAAAAACGGAGACAGATGAAATTGAGTTTGTCTTTGAAATCTTTCCTAACCCATTGGATACAGAAAGGACTGGCTACATAGCCATTTCCAGCCCATTTGGGACAAGCCCTGTATTAACCCTTGAACCAAAATCAATTACAATTGTTCAGGCAGCTGCGGAACCTTAAATTATTGATATCTTTATGACTATGAAACTAAAGCAATTTATTTTGATTGTTTGTGGAGTTCTGATGCTAAGCATCCAACTCTATGGCCAAGATGTAGCTAAGGAATACGATTTGCAGGAGGTGGAGGTGACGGCCAAGCGCCATGACTTTGGTGTGAAGAGCTCACAGATGAGTGCCTTGGCCATCACGGCTGAGCGCATCAAGCAATTACCCAAACTGTTGGGTGAGGTAGATGTGTTGAAATCCCTGCAGATAATGCCGGGAGTGCAATCAAGTGGCGAGGGGCGTGCCGGCATCTTCGTGCGTGGCGGCGACTACGACCAGAACCTTTTTCTGCTTGATGGCATTAACCTTTATAATCCAGAACATCTGCAAGGCTTTACCTCTGCAGTTAATGCTGACCTGATGGACGATGTAGTATTGTATAAAGGTGCTTTCCCGTCAAGGTTTGGCAGCAGATTGTCAAGTGTCATTGACATCAGCTTGCGAGAGGGTGACATGCAGAAATACCATGCTTCTATTACTGCTGGTATGCTGGCATCACGTGTTCAAGCGGAAGGTCCGCTTTGGAAAGACCACACCTCTTTTAATATAGGAGCACGATTGAGCTACTTCAATGCCATAGTGAGTCCGCTATTGAAGGAAGTGGTGTATGACAATCCTGGACAAATGAACAACTTCAGTCACATGAAGTATTATGACATCAACGCCAAATTGACACATCGCTTCAATGACAAGGCTAAGTTAAATGCCGTGTTTTACTTTGGGCATGATAACAATAATGCCACGCCTAATGAAACCACACAGCATTTTTCCTACAATAAATATGGAAACGACAGGTTTACAGGAGTATATGGTGTGGTTGAACAAGGCAATATTGACAGGACAAACTTGAGCCAACGCACCAATCGGTGGCACAATCTGTTAGGAGGTATGTCATATGAACATTTGCTGACCTCGGCTTTGAAATTGAATGCTTCGGTGGGTTACAGCGGATATGACTATGAACTGGCTTATAACAGAATCACATCCGACAGAAAATCAATTATGGATACCCATAACCAGCAGGATGTGGTACTGTCGCAAAGTAACAACGGTGACATAACTCGGTATGACTCGAAGGTGGATGATATTTCCTTTCATGCAGGTCTCACCTACAACTGGCAGGACAAGCATGAGGTGAGGGGTGGCGTTAGTCTCAACATTCAGGAGATTGATCCTCAAATCAGCAATGAGTTTATAAGTTTGGATATGACTGCAAAGAACGATGATGTGTTGGAGATTTTCAAGCCTCAGCATGACGATGACTTCAATCTTGCGGAAGGTAATAGACTGAATAAGGTGAACGGAAAAGGTTCTGTCACCACCATGTCAGCTTATATTGAAGATGATATGAACCTCACCGAATGGATGAAGATGAATATCGGTGTGCGTCTGCAAGGCTATAATGCCGGAAGCGAAACGACGCTGCAAGTGGAGCCACGTGCCTCGTTGCGACTGACGTTGGCAAAGGGTATGGCGCTGAAAGCATCCTATGCCCGCATGTCACAAGGGATATTCATGCTCACCAGCTCAAGTCTGGTATCTCCTTCTGAGGTATGGATTCCTTTGGCTAAGGAAATGAAGCCTGGTGTCTCCGACCAAGTGTCAGTAGGCTTGACGAAAGACTTCGACAATGGCATACAGCTTTCATTGGAAGGCTATTACAAATGGCTGGATAATGTGGTTGACTATCGTGAAGGCACTGCATTCGCCTCTGCTAAGGATTGGAATGATTTGGTGGCACAAGGCAAGGGCAAGGCATACGGTGTGGAGTTTCTGGCACAGAAGACAACTGGCAAGACCCGCGGACAGATTAGCTACACTTGGTCTAAATCTTTGAGAACTTTTGATAGGGAGGGGATGGAAATAAACAGTGGATTGGAGTTTTATGCTGCTGGTGACCGTAGGCATAACTTCAATATCAACATTACCCAGCGTCTGAGCAAAAACTGGGATTTTTCAGCTTCGTGGACTTTCCAAAGCGGTAGGCGTGCCAATATCGCAACAACCATGATGACGGGTGGTATGTTGGATGAATTCAATGATTATGAGCCTGCTTGGTCGGAAGTCTTGCATGATAGAGACTATTCGCAGAATCCTAACTTCCGTTATGATGCTGACGTTTATAGGGATGATACTTATATTGAAGATATCGTGCGTATGAATACTTATCGCAACCGCAACAGCTATACTTTGCCAGCTGTTCATCGACTGGATATCAGCTTGAGTCATCATGGCAGTATCGGTATCGGTGAGATGATTTGTGATATCGGAATCTATAACCTTTATAACAGGCAGAACCTGTCATCTGTGTATTGGGGATATACCCGAAATCGCCTGGTCTTGAAAGGCGTGTGTCTCTTCCCCATCATGCCATCTATCACGCTAACCCTTAAACTCTGACGATTATGAAAACAATACTAAAAACCTTATTGCCTTGTAGCTTAATTGCTTTGGTAGCTTTGTCGGCTTGTGAAAAAGAGGTGGAATTTGAAGGACCTTCTGGAGAGGTCGTCGATGATATGGTAATCAATGCGGTAGCTGTGGAGGGTGAACCACTGAAGGTGTTCCTGAACCAAGCATATCCAATAGGAACACAACCTGTGCGGTTTATCGACTATGAGCATGCCATGTACTATGAAAATGATTATCTGACTGATTATCGCAATTCAAATTATTATGAATCAGTAGGCATATTTGATGCGGAAGTAACTGCTGTGGTAAACGGAAGCCAGACTTATAACCTCGCGCTGGGATCGGATGGCTTAAGCTATGTATGTGGCTATCTGCCCCAAGTGAATGACCATATTGTGTTGAGAATCAAGTCATCCAAATCTGTCAACGAGGCCGTTACAGAGACAATAGTGCCTGCCAAGCCCAAGATCGAAGTTGTGAAGCATGAGGTACTGAACGATAATTCGTATTACACAATGAATCAGATGAACTCATACGCCGATACGATTATGCGTATCACTTGTCGCATCAGCGATGCTGGTGGCAATCAGTATTATCGTCTGCGCATCAGAGGAGAGCGTGCTGTGGTTAGCGAAACCTGGTACAATCCTATTTACGGCAGGCCAAATGAAATAAACACCTACTTAAGGTTCCAAGATATTTTTTTCTCAGATGACCCCTTGTTTGTGGATGCACGCCTGAATCAGAATACTGGAGGATGGGCTGCTTATTTCAGTAATGTGTTCGACAATTCACTGATGCAGGGTAAAGATTATACCTTTACCCTGGATAGTCCGAAACCAAACTCACATTTTATCAAGTCAAGTGCCCATTACAGTGCTACGGGTGAGGTTATATTTGATGTGAGAGAGGTGGAAGGTGGGGAGTTTGAGCCTCGTGTAATGGTTGAGCTGCAAGCCATCTCGCCGGAGCTGTACCGTTACCTGAAATCAGCACAGCTCTATCGTGTTTCTGAGAGTGACGCCTTCTCGGAACCTGTGCAGATATACAGCAACGTGAAGAACGGGTGGGGTATCTTCGGAAGCCTTTCATCCTCACGTGTCTTTATTCCTTACGACTGATCATAGAACCCACAAGTTATTAATGTCATTCATGTAGGTTGATGATAATCCATTTCTTTTCTGAGGTGATGCAGGCAGGGTCTCGGCTCTGCCTGTATCTGCCTTACTTAGCGGCACCTGGTGGCTGGCTTAGAGGAAGTAACCCTATGGGTTAAAGGAAGTAAGTCATAGCTTTGCAAGTATCTAACCTATGGTTTGCAAGTATCAAACTCATGCTTGGAAAGTATCAAGCCGATTGCTTGAGGAAAGCAGCCCTTTTAGTTCAGGTAAGCGCCCCGCTTACCTGAACTAAGCGTCCAGATTCTCACGAGAATTTGCCCGGTATTAAATTCGTCTGAATACGTCATATCGCAAATAAGTCTTCACTCTTCATAAATGGGTGATAAGAGATTGATATATTGCAAATTAAATGTATGAAGAGACGTGCCAACACTTCATACCTCTTCATATCATGTCATTATACGCATGAAGTCTTTATGAAGTGTTATGAAGTGTTGAGACAATACTTCATGTGTATATCTATCAATATATCAGTGCATTAATAGAGTTGTATGAAGTGTGAGGTATTATTGTATAATCTGTGTTTCTGCAGAAAAATGGCAGGCTCTTGTTTCCACAAGCCTGCCATCATAAAATGCTTGATTCCTAATAGGACAAATCTTACTTCTTGAATACCTGGATAGCCATTTCGCCAACTGCCATTTCCTGAAGCTGAGGAACGATGCGGGTAAAGTGCTCGGCAGCAGAGTGAGTGTCGAGTGAAGGCTGGTCTTGCCAAGTCTCGAAAATCATCATCTGGGTAGGGTCTGTCTGGCTCTGGTAGATATCATAGTCGATGTTGCCACCATCCTTGCGGGAAGCCTCTACCAGCTCCTTTGACAAACCCAGAATCTTCGTTACGTTTTCTGCAGCCACCTTGAACAGGCAGTTGATGCGGATCTGGTTGCCTTCGCTG
>JAFUVZ010000054.1 GCA_017471185.1 Bacteroidaceae bacterium | reverse complement strand
GTTGATACGGATTTCGTTGTTACTTGCAGCTGCTGTTTCAGGAGCTGCCTCTTCCTGCTGCTGAGCAGGCTTGTTAGCGCATGATGCCAGACCGAATGCGGTCATCATAGCCATACCGATTAATACTTTTGTCATTTTCTTGAATAGTTTTTAGTTTAAATTTTCTGCAAATGTAGCGGATTTTGAGATTATTTGCAAGTAGTTATAAATAAGTATGTAGTGACAAAAAGTACTATATTGGCCATATCAGTCGTTAAGGGCGTAGTTAAAATAAGTTAATGTTATTTTCGCAACTGGTTTATATTGCCAAATTAGGCATTGAGGTTACTATAGGTACTTTTTTATCCCTACTTGACAGAAACTGGGATTGCATCTATCTTTGCAGTACGAAATAGATTATGGACATTTTAATAAGTAAAATTATGAAGAAGTTTTTTTTGACATTGGCTATGATGGTGGCTTTTATGGGTGTGGTAAACGCACAGGGCAGGTTTGAGGTGAAGGATATGGACAGCTTCAAGCTTCACACCTATTATACTAATGATCCGATGGGTGATGCTGCTTTTATTGTGGAGACTGCCAACGGACTGGTAACTATTGACGCTCCCTTGTTGAAGGATAATTGGGAAGAGTTTAGCAATTATGCGAGAGAACTGCACAAACACATTGATTATAATATCATCAATTTCCATGAGGGAGGTGACCCTAAGGCTGCTACCATGCGTCCAGAAGGTATGACTAAGTTTATGAGCGAGGGTATGTATGACAGCATGATGAAGGGTTTCCAACAGAACTTTGGCGACAAAATGCTTGACCGTCCTTCTGGCCCGAGCACGGAAATCAAGTTTGGTGAGACCTTGAACAGCAATGGTGTGACATATAAGTTTGAGCAAGCTCCCGCAGGTGGTTTCCCAGGCGCTACTATAATTATCGGTGAGAAGATACGCCACACGCATTCTGCACCCAATGAGGCACATATCACAGGCATGTCTGCTCCTAATGCTGCTGCTGTTGATGTGGCTATCGATGATTTGCAGAAAGCGTTGGCTTCTGGTTGCGAACTGTTCATCGGCAGTCATGGTGGTGCTGTAAATAAGGCTGTGGTAGAAAACCAGTTGGAATACTTGCAGACCGTACAGCGTCTGCTCAAGCAGGAGAAGACTGCCGATGCCTTTGTAGCTGCCTTGAAGAAGGCTTATCCTGGTAAGGCTGGTGAAGATGCTTTGCCTCAGGTGGCTGCTAATCTTTACAAATAATCATTTTAGGTATTAGGTTTAAAGTGTTAGTCTCCCTGTGCTTTTTGTGCAGGGAGGCTTTGATATTCAAAATTATCTTCTTAAATTTGCTTCGAAACAAATGGATAAGCACAAGATGATAAAGAAAGAAGAAACAAACAGCATACTGGAAGTTTGCCCTATTCGCAATGTGGTGGCAAGGTTTGGCAACAAGTGGTCGCTCCTGGTGATTCTCATTCTGAGCGAGTCGAAGTCTATCCGCTTTGGTGAACTGAGCCGTGCGATACCTGACATTTCTACTAAAGTGTTGTCAAATACCCTACGGGCTTTAGAAGCTGACGCTTTGGTACACAGAGAGGTATTCCCCGAAGTACCCCTGCATGTGGAGTATCAGCTCACAGACCTGGGGCATGAACTGGTGCCGTTCATCGTGTCGCTCACCCAATGGGCAGAGAAGCACAAGGCCTACATCATGGAACACCGCCAGTCGTATAAAGGCAAGAAACTGATTACGGAGCAATGAACCACAATATTATTCACTAAATATTATTAATTGTATGAAAAAGACAATCTTGACACTGATGGCAGTTCTTGTTGCCATCTTCGTGAATGCACAAGTCGACGGCAAATTCACGACTCACCCTATGAAGGGCTACACGCTCCACATCTACAATCATGACGGCAAGGCGGGCGACCAGAGTTTCATCGTGGAAGGTCCAACCTCGCTGGTTGCGATTGAGGTACCGCTGACCAAGCCGTATGGAGAAGCTTTTAAGAGCTATATTGACAAACTGGGCAAGCCTGTGGTGGCTACTATCACTGATTATGATATTGGTGGTGACTTCGGCGGCGAGCTGGTGCTGGTGGAAGGCATGAAAGAGCTGATGCAGCGAATGAACATGATAGACCGCTATAAACAGAACTATGGTGACAAGATGATGGACCTAAGCAAATGGGACAACGCTACGGTAGTGAACTTTGGCTCGACCAAAGTATGGGACGGGATATCCTATCGATTTGATAAAGGCCCGGCTGGATTCTTCCAGGCTTCTACGCTGGTGATAGGTAATCAAGTAGGCGTGCTCCATGCTGACCCTTCCGCAAACCACATCAGTGCTCGTGAAGCTCAGAATGTGGAAGCCATTGCTCAGGCTATCGCCAATGACGAAGGCTTGTTGAAGAGTGGAGCGAAATATTTCGTGAGCGATCATGGCAATGGGCTGGTGAGCAAATCTGCCGTAAAGAGCCACATCAAGTATTTGAAGAAAGTGCAGGCTATCCGTGCCAAGGCTCCAACTGCTGACGCTTTTGTGGCAGCGATGAAGAAAGCGTTTCCTGGAAGGGGTGGGGAGGAAAGTCTCGCTCAAGTAGCGGAGAATCTGTATAAATAAAGACTCATTCCAAAAAACAAAAAAGCCTCCCTGGGATATCTGTCCGCAGGGAGGCTTTTGTTTTTGTTATTTCAGGTTGGCACCGTATTCCTTGCCAAGCTTCACGCAGTCGCCAATCACATCGCCTGTACGCAGATACTTGTAGGTCGGCATCTCAAACAAAACCGGCTTGAGCTGGGTGTAGTCAATCTTGCCTTTGTCGTCGAGCAGGTTCTCTTCGATGTAGGTGTTCTTTATCTCACAGATGAAGTTCTCAAAGTTGTCGATGCAATAGGTGTCGATAACCTCACACTCCATACAGAGAGGCGACTTCTCGATTACGGGTGTGCCGTTCTCACCCAAATGATATTCAAAGGCGCCAGACTTGTCAACTTTGGCTCCGCTGACTGTTCCCACGTAATCAGCCTGAGCAATCCAGTCTTCGTTAATCAGGTTGATAGACAGTTTCTTTGTGTCTCTTACAGCCTGGTTGCTGAAATGCACATTGTGCATGCTGACCAGCAGCTTGCTGTGGCTCACGATGCCGATGTGAGCTACCAGCAGGAAATTCACTTTCCCGTCTGCGCCTACGGTACCTACTACTGTTGCAGGAGTAGGATAAAGCGCGAACTTTGAACCTATATTTTTCTTCATGTCTTACGATGTTTTAGTTTGTTATTCCATTGAATGTTCCCAATCACCACGGGTATCTACGCCTGTAGCTTCAGCCAGACGCTCCAGCTCTGCCACCTCTTCAGCACTCAAAGCGATCTTGGCAGCATCAGCAGCTTCCAGTACGTGATGAGGCTTGGTAGCTCCGATGATTGGCATTGCACCCTTAGCGATGGCCCATGCGATGCCAATCTGTGAGCAAGAGGCTTTGTGCTTCTCACCGATGGCCTTCATGGCGTTAGTCAGTGCCTCCAACTGTGGCAACACGGGGTTATACTTACGGCCTCTGTCGCTCTCGGCTGGCAACGGATTCTCTACGCTGTACTTGCCTGATAAAGCTCCCTGCTCCAGTACCATGTAAGCCCAGAACTGGATGCCGTTTTCCTTGCAGTAATCCAGTACGCCGCCACGCTCAGAAGAACGATAGAGCAGACTGAAATGGTTCTGGACAGCAGACACGTGGAAACCAGCCTTTGCCAGAATCTCGTCAGCACGCTTCAGCTCTGCCAGGTTGTGGTTAGAAACGCCTACACGCTTTACCTTACCGCTCTGCAGCAAAGGAATCAGGCCTGGAGTCCAACGCTCTACGTCAGCAGGATTGTGAATCCAATACATATCTATATAGTCGGTCTGCAGTAGCTTCAGGCTGTTCTCTAAGAGTTCGCTCACAGCTGTCTCAGAATCCGGGGCAATCTGCGGAGTGAATTTAGTGGAGAGCACCACCTTGTTTCTGGGATACCCCTTGGCCAGTTCGCCCAAGATAGACTCAGAAGCACCCATGCCGTAAACAGTTGCTGTGTCCCACACGTTGAGGCCTGCCTGCATAGCTGCGTCAAAGACTGGCTTCAGATTGTCAATATCCAAGTGGTTGCCGAATACCTGGTCACCACCGACGGCTCCTGATCCCCATGACCAAGTGCCCAATGCGATTTTCGTTTCTTCCATATCCTTATTCATCTTTTGTTAGTTTTTCCGATTGCAAAGGTATGGCGCAAATCGCATTGGGCTACCATTCAATTCACTGATAAAGGTATCAGTTTTACGGATTCAGCTTATTCTTATTGATTCAGTTGTCTTACAGGGAATGTGAAATAGGTGTCAGGGAACGGCTCGTCTTTCAACGTGAAATGCCACCACTCTGTATCGAGAGGCTTGAACCCATGACGGAGCATAGCCTGCCTGAGAATCATGCGGTGCTGGAACTGCTCTGGCGTAATGCTACGACCTGTAGGACTCTTGCTGTTGTCTCCTGTGTATTCGCCTGTCTCAGGGTTGCCGCAGAAGTCGGGATGACTCTCCGGACCAAACCAGTCGAAGGTGCCACCCATGTCCAGCTCCTTCTCCGTATTCATATCAAATAATGTCAGATCAACGGTGGATCCACGCGTATGTCCGCTCTTAGCCATGATGTACTCCTGGTCGAAAAGTACGCTCTTGTCAAGGTCTGGATAGAAATAGGGCTTCATTTTCTTATCATTTAGATCAGCAGCCCAACGCACGAAATGATCCACGCCTTTCTGTGGGCGATATGCATCATAAATCTTCAGTCGGTAGCCTTGGGCCTTCACATCTTCACTGACGGCTCTCAATGCCTCGCCCGCTTTCTTCGTAATCAAAGCAGTCGGTTCCAGATAGCCGTCGATGCGTGCGCCTACGAAATTATAGGTGCCGAAATACCTGATTTCCAAAATCGCATCAGGAACGGCATCTGTCAAGGTAATGAACTCGCTATTGTCATCCGTAGGATTAAAGCCTGCAGGCTCACTATGAGTGCGGCATGTAAACAAACAAACACCGCAAATGACAATGAGGATAGCGGCAATGATCCATAGACTTTTCTGTCTCATATCTTGATATCAATTTATTAAACCTTACTCCAAATATTTTTCTCTAAGCTGTTGTTGCTCTTCTTTCGAGAAACCCAGCTGGTTCTCAATATATTGGGATAATGATCCGTATTGCTTGTCTATTAAGTCGAGTGTACTCTCAAAGTTCTCCTTGCTTACACCAATCATGGCACTGATGAAGCCTACAGCGTCTTCGCTGCCGCCATTTTCACGGATTTTGGCTGTCAATGCTTCTACTTGGGCAGCATAGCTCTGGTTAGAGAGGTCGAAGTCGGCTACTATCACATCACGACCCGCTCCAAGGGCAGCCAGGATGAATGCAGAAGCCATACCTGCACGGTCTTTTCCTTGTGAACAATGCCACAGCGCACCACCTTTGGAATGTAAGACTCCTTTGAGAAACTCACCGTAATAACGTTGTGCCAGAGAGTCAGTCACGATGGATGGATAAAGACGCTTCGCCATTGTCTGAGCCTGGGGATTAGCGGCATACCTCATCAACGCATCGGCGATGGTTTTCGTGTTAATCTGAGCCGTATCAGCACGACCAGACGAGAATGCCGCTGTAAAAGCGGTTGGGAGTGTTGAAAGGTGAGTATAGCTCACTCCGTCCATGATTCGGTCTGGCGCTCCGTTGGCTTCTGCCTCAAAGCGGAAATCGAATACATTCGTCAAATGATAGCTATCTTTCAGAATCGCCACATCGCTATCAGAAGCCTTTGAAAGGTTCCCGCTGCGGACCAGTTTCCCTGTAGAGATCTTCTTCCCGTCCTGCATAACGAGTCCACCCAAATCACGGGCATTCTCGATGCCTTCAAAGGCGATGGCACGTTGTGCCTGGACTGTTTGGAAAGAGAAGAACATAATCAATATAAGATAAAGACATTTTTTCATTTTGGAATATATTTGTCAAATATTTGTAATAAAGGTTCACTGAAGGAACGATTCTCACCTTTTAACTTGCTTACCACGAATAGCATCTTGGCTGCGATGAAAGGACGCAGTTCCTGAACCTTTTCCTCGAGCTCTTCCTTGGAGTCAGTGCCGTAATAGACGGGAGCGAAAGCATCCCAGTGTGCCTTCAACGTATCATTGTCAAGGTGGAAGATGCTGTCAGCTCGCGAAGCACTCAGGAAATGCGATGCATAGTACATCATGCTCAGATCCCATTCAGGGGCACCATAGGCAAAGTCGCCCACATCAATCCAGAGGTCTCTTTTCCCGTCTGTAATGATATTGCCGATATGCAGGTCGCCATGCAGGCAGGTCGGTGTAGAAGGAACCGTGTCCAGAAAGCGTAGGAAACGGTCCTTTAAGTCGTCCGGAAAATTGACAAGCCTTCCTATCCACATCCTCACCAGTTCCTTCATGTCAGGCAGTCGTTTCGTGTCTGCTGGGGTCTCGTGAATCTGACGTGCAAGCTTGGCGAACCGTTCAGATAATGGTACCAGCTGGTCAGGCTCTTGGGATATAATGCGGGTGAAGGAGCGTTTCGGACTTATCAGTTCATACTCTGCTCCAAAACGTGTTCCATCTGTAATCAGTCTGATGGGTTTTGGCGTTGGCAATCCGCTTTCGTAAACCACTTGGTTGACGTGAAACTCCCGTATAGCGGTTTCCGCGGCAACGCTGGACATAAATAACTTGGCCAGCGATTTGCCATCCTTGTTGTTATAGGTGAGAGCTGTTCCGCCCTCACCAGTCTGAAAATAATCTTCCAGATTAATTTTTATTACATCATTCATATACTTATTCAATCACATGTTTGGCAATGCCAGCCACTTCACGTAACAGAAGTCCTGTCGATGCGGCAAGTTCTTATTCTTAGGATACATACGTACAGCGCTCTTGTAGATGCCAGCCTGAAGAGGAGTGATAATGGCTTCAAAGGTGTAGTTGTTGCCTATATGCTTTACCACCTTCAATGGCTCCACAGAGTCAATGATTTCCTCTCCGTCCTTCACATATATATTCACCTTCTCCAATCCAATGGCATCATCAAGTCCCTGTTCGTTAATCACATAACGAAGGGTGTATTCCTTACCAGTCTCAATGCCTTGGGCAGGATAGTCCCATTCGGCATATTCCACGCAAATGGAATCCCAACGTTCTGCAACCGTTTCCTTCCACCGGGCGATTTCCTTTGCCAGACGATAGTTGTCTTTGGCAATCTCCTTGAAACGTTTAGCCTGTTTGATGTAGAACTTATCGTAATAATCGTCCAGCTGGCGCTTCATGGTGTAATGAGGAGCGATTTGGGCGATTGAGTTCTTGATGACTTTGATCCAACCCTTAGAGATGCCTTTCTTATCCTTATCATAATAAAGCGGAACAATCTCAGTCTCTAAGAGATGGTATATGGTGGCGGCATCCAGCTTGTCCTGATATTCCTGGTTCTCATAGGTCCGCTTCTCAGTAAGAGCCCAGCCGGCTCCTTCACGATAGCCTTCAAGCCACCAGCCATCTTTCACGCTGAGATTGACTACGCCATTCATCTCAGCCTTCTCGCCTGAGGTGCCTGATGCTTCCATCGGACGGGTTGGTGTATTCATCCAAATATCAACGCCTGAAACCAGATGGCGAGCCAACAGGTAATCATAATCTTCTACGAATACAATCTTGCCTTGGAACTCATCACGCTGGGATATTTCGTAAATCTTCTTGATGAGGCCTTGACCTGCTCCATCCGCAGGGTGAGCTTTGCCTGCAAAGAGGAAGATTACTGGATGTTCTGGGTTGTTTACAATCTTGCTTAAGCGATCGAGATCAGTAAATAGCAGGTGGGCACGCTTATAAGTAGCGAAACGGCGGCAGAAGCCGATGACCAAAGCATTAGAGGTGAATCGTTGCAACAACATGACTATTCGCTTAGGATCACCTTGGTTCTTCAGCCATGTCTCACGCAGCTGAATCGTGATATATTTGAAAAGATTCTTTTTCAGTGCCTGGCGCACCTCCCAAATCTCTTCATCCGGGCAGTTGTAGATGCCGTGCCATATTTCTTCATTCGACTGGTCACTCAGATGTCTCTCATCGAAGTATTTGGCATAGAGCTTGCGCCACTCTGGTGCGCACCAGGTTGGGAAATGGACACCGTTGGTTACATAACTAACGTGGCTTTCTTTTGGATAGTATCCTTTCCAGATGGGGGCAAACATCTTCTTCGACACCTCACCATGCAGCCAAGATACGCCATTCACTTCCTGACAAGTATTGCAAGCGAACGTTGACATACAGAACTTCTCTCCATGATCCTCGGGGTTGGTGCGTCCCAAGCCGATGAACTCGTCCCAACTGATTCCCAGTCGCTGTGGGTAACCACCCATATATTTGCCAAACAGACCTTCTTCAAAGTAGTCGTGTCCGGCAGGAACAGGGGTATGTACGGTATAAAGACCAGAAGCACGTACCAGTTCCAGAGCCTGGTTGAATGTCAAGCCGTCTTCCTCGATATAGTCGCACAGACGCTGCAGGTTACAGAGGGCGGCATGGCCTTCGTTGCAGTGATAGATATCTTTCTTAATACCCAGCTTCTTTAACAGCAGCATACCGCCAATGCCGAGCAGTATCTCTTGTTTCAAGCGGTTTTCCCAGTCGCCTCCATAAAGAGCGTGTGTAATTGGCTTGTCGAACTCAGAATTCAGCTCGTTGTCGGTATCCAGCAGGTAGAGCTTCACGCGTCCTACATTCACACGCCAGACATACGCATGAACCTGGTAATTGTTATAAGGTACATCGATAACCATTGGATTGCCATCTTTGTCAAGCTGACGTTCGATAGGCAGGCTTCCGAAATTCTGCGCCTCATAGTTGGCAATCTGCTGTCCGTCTATCGCCAGGCTCTGCGTGAAATAACCGAAACGGTACAGGAAACCAACTGCACACATATCCACGTTAGAGTCTGAGGCTTCTTTTACATAGTCGCCTGCCAACATACCCAGACCACCGCTATAGATCTTCAGGGCTGAGTGGATGCCGTACTCCATACAGAAATAAGCCACTGACGGGCGAGATGCATCAGGCTCCACATCCATATAAGTGCGGAACATCTTATAAACACTCTTCACGCGGTTCATAAGCTGTTTGTCGTTCAAAATCGCATTCTTACGGTCAAAACTGAGACGTTCCAGCATCATCACAGGGTTGTGCTTCACGTCATGATAGAGCTCAGTGTCAAGGTCACGGAACAGTTCACGTGCCTCATAGTTCCACGCCCACCACATATTGTGGGCAATTTCGTCCAGACATTTCAGTTCTTCTGGTAGTGAAGCCTTTACGGTCAGCGTCCTCCAGGTGGCTTCGTTTGTGTAATTAGCTTTGATCTTCATGTTAACCACTATTTGTGAGAATAAAACTTTTTGTTGTTAAGTCACAAAGGTAGTGATTTTGGGCTAATATCTGCCTATTGTCGCCAAAAAAAAGAAAACTTTTCCTTTAGGGCACTGAATGTCTGTGCCTGATTACCCGTGAAACTTGAAATATCTTTATTGAATTGCTATGCCTTTGTAGAAGTCAAGAATCTTGGAGCGGAAAATATACTCGTACTTGGCTTGCAACTCGTCACTTTGCGCCTTCAAGAGGTTTTGCTTGGCTTCGTTGTAGGCTACAGCGGTGGCGGTACCATTCTCATACTTCTTGCTTGTTAGCTCGAAAGAGGCCTGACTGGCGGCAGAAGCCGCCTCACTGCTGGCATATTTGCTCTCAGCAGCGGTAGCATTATACCAGGCTTGCTGAATTTCCTTGTAGAGTGTCTTCTTAGTGTTCTCCAACTGCAAGGCGTAGTTCTCACGCTGCAAACGGGCTGAACGTACACGGTTACGGGTGGCGAAACGGTTGAAAATAGGAATGTTGAGGCTAATACCCACATAGCGGCTGAAGTTGTCGCCCATCTGCTGGCTGAAACTGCGGTTCAGAGTGGAGTAGTAGCTGGTACCCAGGCTACCGTTGAGGTTGATGGACGGATAGAGGGCACTCTGCGCTATCTTAATACTTTGCTCACTGCCTTCCAATCGTGCTTGTGCGGCTTGGATAGCTGGCTTGCTGAGCATGGCACTGGCAAATACCTCATCGGGTGGAGTGAGAGGATTGAGCTGGAAAGCTTGATCGGGCTCAGCCACTTCAAAGCCTTCGGGTGTCTCTAACTCTATCAGTTGTGTGAGGTCGAGGATGGACAGGCGATAGTTGTTGAGCGACTGTACTACATTCAGCTCGTCTTGTGCCACGCGGGATTTGGCTTCTGCTAACTCTGCTTGCGATGCCTTGCCCAAACGCTCTAATGACTCGATGCGGTCGTATTGTTCCTGGCTCAATGCTACCTGTCCGACAGCCACTTGATGCAGTTCTTTGTTGAACAATGCCTGCAGATAAGCTGAGGCGATGTTGATGGCCAGGTCTTCCTTGGCTTTCTGCAGGTCGGCTACAGATGCCTTTAGGTTCAGTTTTGAAAGGCTGTACTGACTGGGCAGCTCGAAACCAGTGAATATAGGTACGCTGGCGGTGAGGCTCATGTTAGTACCACGGCTGCTGGTATCTACATATTTGGTGGTATAGTCACCCGTATCCTCGTCCTTGATGGCGGTCTGTGTACGTCCCCAGTTGAAACTTTGACTGCCGCTGGCATTGAGGTTGGGCAGACGCGCCCATTTGGCGGTATTCGCCTCTATCTCGCTCTGCTTGACAGAAATCTCTGCCTGCAGGATATCCACATTGTGAGCTGTGGCGTAGTCGATGCATTCGCGCAACGACCAACTCTGCTGGGCATTAGCCTGAATGCCCAAAATCATGATGACTGATAGGAGTATGGTCTTTTTCATGTTCTTACTCTTCATTAATAACTAAACCTCTCAATTGCTCTTTCTCATTGATGCCGCTCTTTATGACAATCCTGATGCCGTCACTCATGCCCACTTCTACCGGTTGGCGACGGAACTCCTGGGGAGTGCCTGCTTTAGTCAGGACATAGACAAAAGTGCTGTCTCCACTGAACTCAATGGCACTCTCAGGTACTGCCAGTACATTCTCGGCACGTTCCAGTACAATCTCTGCATTAGCCGAATAGCCTGAACGGATTTTCACGCCATCAGGAGCCTTTACGGCTGCCTTTATCTCAAACTGGTTGGCACCATTTTCTTCAGTGGCCTTGGGCGAGATATACTCTAAAGTAGCATCAAACGTAAGGTTCTGCAAGGCACCGATGGTAAGTTTGACAGGCATGCCTTCATATACCTTGCCCACCTCTGTCTCGTCAATTTTCCCTCTGAAGATAAGGTCGTTCATATTGGCCACACTGGCGATGGTGGTACCATCGTTGAAGGTATTGCTCATAATGACCGAGTTGCCTACCTTTATAGGAACGTCAAGAATCAAGCCGTCTATAGTGGAGCGGATGAGGGTAGAACTAAATGAGGCACTGCTCTGCGTGATACCTTCCTTCACAATCTGGAGGTTATCTTTGGCTGTCTGTAATTCCTCCCGTGCCTGCTTGACAGACACCTCTGCCTGCTCGTATTCCTCACGGCTGATGAGCTTTTCTTTATACAGCTGTTCGTTGCGACCAAACTCATTTTCTGCCTGCTTTGCATTCATCTCTGCCAAGCGAAGGCGGCTCTCTGCTGAGTTGAGCTGACCCAGTTCGGGAATGACCTTCACCTTGGCTATGACCTCACCTGACTTCACTGTCTCGCCAGCTTCCTTATAAACTTCGGCAATGATGCCAGATATCTGCGGCTTAATGAGGATCTCGTCGCGAGGCTCAACCTTGCCCGTTGCCACAGTGGTTTTCTCTAAGGTGGCGAGTTCAGGTGTGAGTACCTCATATTCCGTTACCTTTGGCAACGACTTCTGATACAGGAACACGAAGGTTCCGATAAACACTATGGCGATGAGTGCCATTACTCCATACTTCACAAACTTCTTCATATCTTATTCTTTTATTATCAACTAATAATTAATTTCATTCGTCCCTGATAGCGTCAATCGGCTTAATCGCCATAGCGCGGAAAGCAGGAGCCAAGCCTGCCAAGATGCTTAACAGCAGCAGAATGAGGCAAGTGCCGATGGCTAACCAGAACGAAACCTGTAGGCCCGTTTCCCCAGTGGCCCGTTCTAATAGGTCAAGCAGACCCACCCCGAAGCAGATGCCTCCCATGCCTGCCACAACGGTAATCGCTATACTCTCCGACATAATCTGTTGCAGGATGTCCTGAGGCCGTGCGCCAATGGCCCTGCGTATGCCAATCTCAGTGGTACGTTCCTTTACCGTCACCATCATGATGTTACTCACGCCAATCGCTCCCGCCAGCAGGGTACCTAACCCCACCATCCATATCAAAACCTCAATACCACTCATCAGGTCGTCCACCATCTTGAAGAGTGTCTCTGCATTGATGGTTTGCACCGCTTGGTTATCATCTGGGGCTATGAGATGCCTCTCTTTGATGATTTGTTTGATTTGAGGTTCCACATCCTTCACATGGGCGCCAGGTTTCATGGTGAAGGCAATGAGTTCTACCCTGTTGCCATAGTTATACAAACGCTGTATAGTGGTCAAGGGGATGGCAATGCTTTGTGATGGACGGCCGTTAATGTTGAAGTTGCCATCTGTCATCGACAGACCTATTATCATATAATAGACTCCATCAACCTGTACGTAGTGTCCACATGGATTATCGCCTTCTACGAAAAAACGCTGATAAATTTCCTTGCCAATCACACAAACCTTACGCTCTTCGCGGATATCCACATCGTTGATGAACCTGCCATATTTGATGTGTTGCTCTTCTATTTTCTCGAATGAAGGTGTGAGTCCACGTAGGTTGCCGTCATCATATTTCTTGTCCTCGAAGATAATGGTCTTGCCCCATCGGGAATTGTTGGCAGCAACTACCTCTAAGCCATTAATTCTTTGAAGAGCTTCCAAATCATTCATCTCCAAGTCCCACCTGCGCCCTTTGCGAAATCCTTTATAAGGTACAGTGGTACGATTGGAGATTACAAAACCTGAGTTATTGGCAATACCCGTCAACTCGTTTATCAATATGTTCTTCATGCCGTGCCCTCCACCTAACATGAACACCAGCATAAAGATGCCCCAGAACACACCAAAGGCGGTGAGGGCACTTCTGGTCTTGTTTCTGCTGATAGTGAGCAGTATCTCCTCTATGTTATCTCTGTCAATTCTCATCTTGCATTCAAAGCTTCAATAGGTCTTACAATCGCCGCCTTCCTGGCAGGAAAAAGTCCGGCTATAGTACCGGCAATGATCAGCAGCAAGGTGGCTCCAACGGCAATACTTACATCAACGGTGGGGTCGATGAACATAGTTGCACTTTCGTCACCTAAAGTAACGGTACTACTGCCATAGGCTTTATTCATCCATTCAGTAGCAGCCACTCCACACACCATGCCGATATAGCCAAACAGCGTTGTGATAGCGATGCTTTCCATTATTATCAGTTTATAGACAGAGAGTGGCTTGGCACCTAATGCCTTACGGACACCAAACTCATGAGTGCGTTCCTTGACAGTGATGAACATGATGTTAGATACACCTACAATGCCACTAAGTAAGGTAAAGATACCAATGATCCACAAACTCAGCTGCAGCATACCCATGGCTGTCATCGCCTGTTGGTATTGGGTAAGGCGGTTGCTGACATAAATCGCACTTTTGTCTTCGGGGTCGAAGTCGTGGATGCCAGCCAGCGTCTTGCGATATTCTTTCTCAAACACATCCGACTTCTCTTCGGTGTCCAGACCTTCTGTGGTGGTAACGATCAGGTTTACCTTATTGCCTTTATTATAAATCTGTTGTAAAGTGGTGAAAGGGATGTAAGCCGGACTGTTCTGGTCATTTCCTTGGTCTTTGTAGATGCCTATCACCTGATAAGTTACATCACCAGCCTTGACAAACTTTCCCATGGCATCTGTATGCTTGAAGAGCATCTCGGCAGTCTTTTCATGCAGCACGATTGTTTTACGCTTTTCACGTATGTCAATCTGGTTGATGTACCTTCCTTTCTTTATCTGCAGCGCATTGATATGATCATAGTTGGGATGCACGCCATTGAGGCGGATCGTCACATATTCCGGTCCATAACTTAAAGTCACGTTGTTCTGATTCACAAGGCCGCCAGTAGTGATGATGTTATCTGTGAAATTCTCCTCAGTAGCTTTCAGGTCACGATTATCCAGCTGAATATATCGCCCTTCCTTATAACCGTGATAGGCAGTGGTGGTCATGCCTCCATATATGGTGATTGTGTTCAATGCATTGGTGTTGACATTTGCCTGGAAGGTATGGATGATGCCATTACCGGCTCCCAAGAGAACCAGCAGCATAAAGATGCCCCATGCCACAGCAAAGCCTGTGAGTGCGGTACGCAGCTTGTTCCTGCTCAGTGAAACCAATATTTCCTGTGTTAATTCTCTCATGATTATTTCATCAGTCCGTTAGTGCCAAATGGCGAAGCGTTATGGTGCAGGTTCTCTTCTATATTCCCTATGACGCCATCCTTGATATGGATAATCTTGTCAGTCTCGTTGGCCACTCCACTTTCGTGAGTAACAACAACGATAGTCATTCCCTCACGATGTAAGTCTTTCAGAATTTCCATCACCTCAATAGAAGTCTTGCTGTCTAAGGCTCCTGTAGGTTCATCGGCGAGGATAATCTGAGGCTTGGTAATCAGTGCACGGGCTATGGCCACTCGCTGTTTCTGTCCGCCACTCATTTCGTTGGGGTAATGGTGTGCCCAATCCTTCAGTCCTAATTTGTCGAGGTATTCCAGAGCCAGTGCATTTCGTTTCCTGCGCGAGACACCTTGGTAGAATAGTGGCAATGCCACATTCTCCATCGCATCCTTGAAGCTAATCAGGTTGAACGACTGGAAGATGAAACCAATCATCTTGTTGCGATATTCGGCAGCTCTGGTTTCGCTCAGACCCTTGATTATCGTTCCATTCAGGTAATATTCGCCCGTATCATAGTTGTCGAGTATGCCCAATATATTTAATAAAGTTGATTTGCCTGAGCCTGATGCGCCCATAATAGAAACGAACTCCCCCTTCTCTATGTGCAGGTCAATACCCTTCAGAACGTGTAATGGAGTACCGTTGTTGTATGTCTTATTGATGTCTTTAAGAATAATCATAGTGATCTAATTTTATGAATTAGACGTTTCGTGATGGTATTTGGTTGCAAAGATTAGTGAGTTTTTTTGTATTTTCGGTTGATTATATCTACTTTTGTAGTCATATACTATAATTCTGTATGTACGACACTACTTATATATTATTGTACACAGCCAATCTTGCTTTTATCCTTACCAATCTGTATGGATGGGTACTGAAGTGGTTTTACCGTCCCAGGGCGTATGACGAACATTTCCATGAACTGTTTCCTGCCCAGCATTCGGTGGGTCTGCTTTACCTGCTTCAAGTGTTTGAGTTGCCTTATCTTGTTCAGGTGGGCAATGATAACGCTTTGTTGTATGTTAATGCTTTTGCCATTTTGATATTCCCTTTACAGATGCTGGTGATGTGCGAAGGCTACTTCTTTCCGCGCATCAGACATCAGCACAAAGACTATTGGTTATTTATCCCGGCTGTTGTCGTGCTGCTGCCTTTACTGTTGCAGGCCATTCGCTTGATAAGCCTCCCCGAGGGGTATCGGTCTTGGGTGATAGGAATAGTATCTTTGATTTTTGCGTTTTATTTCAGCCTGTCGTTAAAGATGGCCTTGAGCATAGGTCGTGCCATCAAGCATGTCAATGAAGCCACCTATGCCGACAGTGACGACTTTCCTACACATTTTGCTCGCATCATTCAGTGGGTGCCTACCGCCATTTGTGTGTTGATGGCCATTAATTTTTATGCCGATGACCCGTGGGTAAAAGCCGTGCGTGATGTTGTGTTCACCTTTGTCAATATATGGTTCTGCGTATTCACGCTCAATCCATGGCGCAAGGTGTTTACTCCCCTTGAGGAAGACATCATTGAGCAAATGGATCAAATCGGTAATGTCGTGAACCGCCTTAGTGACGACCGTTTTAACGAGTTGAGCCAACGCTTGGAAGAACTCTTGAACAAAGAGCGTATCTTCACCGAACCCCATATCACCATCGATACGCTGAGCCAACACTTAGGCACCAATGGCAAATACTTGTCGGAGGTGATTCACAGGAGTGGGTATCAGTCGTTCTACGATATGATTTGCCAGCATCGTGTGCGTCATGCCATCAGTCTGATTAACCAGCGACCCTGTGAACGCTTGCATATCATTGCCGAAGAGTGTGGTTTCTCATCTCAGGCTTCCATGTCGAAGGCTTTCAAGTCGCAGGGTAAGGACTCACCGTCTAAATATAAGCGTTCGTAATTTTCCTTTAACGGAACAAAATTTTCCTCTAACGGAATTTCTTTTGCCTCTAACGGCATTTTCTCTTAGAGGAAAATCATTCATTGTTTTTTTTCTCATATTTGCACCAACAAAATGTTTAACGAATAAAAAGCAATTATGAGAAAGAATCAGATTATACGCAATGCGTCTTTGCTCCTCCCTACTGGAGCAGCTCTGTTGGCTGGCTGCTCTGACAAGGTGGATAACCCTGTCTTTCCTGACCCTGTGCCAGAAGACCCTGTGAAGTACAACATCGTGTTCATCACCTGCGACCAGGAAGCCTATATGGAGCAGTATCCAGCGGGCAGTGACTATGCGGCACGAAACTATCTGCGTAGCATTGGCACCACCTTCGAGAAGCACTATGCCTGTGCCAATGTCTCTACTTCCAGTCGCTCTGTCATCTATACGGGTCGTCATATCACTGAGACCTGCATGTTGGACAATACCAACTACGCTTTTGTAAATGATATGTCGAGAGACCTGCCTACCGTGGGCGATATGCTGCGCCAAGCTGGCTACTACACTGCTTTCAAGGGCAAGTGGCACATCTCCGAAGATACAGAATCATTGGAGGAATATGGTTTCAGTGATTGGACGGAAGGTGATATGTATGGTGCCGTGCATGAGGGATGGCATGAGGATGAGACCATTGTGAACAACTCCATCCAGTGGCTGGACTCCAAGGGCAAGGAACTGAACGGGAAAGGTGAGCCGTTCTTCTTGGCGGTGAATTTCCTGAATCCGCATGACATCATGTATTATGGTGAAGAGGGAGGCAAGTACATTGCCGGTGAAGCTACGCCTCCACCTGCTGACCCCATCTACGAAAAGATTTATTCAACCCCGGTGCCTGCATCCTGGAACGAGTCGTTCACCAAGGAAGGACGTCCTGCTGCACACAGGGAATACAACAAGCAATGGCAGGCTTGGGTAGGTCCGTCGCCCACCACAGAGGATGGATGGAAGCGATTCCGCGACTATTACTTCAACTGCATCCAGAACGAGGACAACTATATGATGAAACTTCTCAACTACTTGAGGGATGCAGGCCTGATGGAGAATACCATTATTATATATACCAGCGACCACGGTGAGATGCAGGGTGAACATGGCTTGAAGGGCAAGGGAGGCAATATGTATGAGAACAATATCCATGTGCCTCTGATTATCTATCACCCCCGGATTTCAGGAGGCCGTCATTTCAATAACCTGAGCTCACATCTCGACTTGGCGCCTACCTTCATTGACATTGCCACCTCTGGTGACGCTGAGAAGTTCAATAGCATCACTTCTGCCCTGCATGGCCATTCGCTGTTGCCTGCTGTGAATGATGTATCTACTGACATCCGCAATACCGAAGGTGCCCTGTTCTGCTTCGAGATGATTTCCATGATTGATGGCGACTATGTGCTCAATCCCAACCTGAAGCCGGCTTATCGTGCCGATATGAAGAAACGTGGTTTCGTGCGTGGCATCGTGATGCCTGACTATAAGTTTGCCCGCTATTTCTCTCCTTTGAACTTCAACTTGCCTAACGGCATCGACGACCTCTATGACAATAACGACGTGGAGTTGTTGCTGGTAGGATCTGATGAGACAGAGAACCTGGCTTGGCCAAAGGGCAATAACGAGAGTGCTGTGACCATGATGAACCAGAAGCTGAATGCCTTGATTCAGCATGAGATTGGCAATGACGATGGCAGTGAGACCAAGAAGGGGTACTTAGGTGGTGTCGGTGTGTATAACAAGAATAACTATACGGATTAGTTTATGACAAATAACGACGACTTGCGCCACTATGCCATTGAGGTGAAGCCCATTGGGGCGGCATGTAACCTGAGGTGTGATTACTGCTATTACTTAGGTAAAAGCAGTGAGCAGGGGGGCATGATGTCTGATGAGGTGCTTGAGAGCTACATCCAACAAGTGGTGGCGATACATGGCCTGAAGGCAGAGATTGAGTTTGCGTGGCATGGTGGCGAACCCACCTTGTGTGGCATTCCTTTCTTCAAGCGGGCTATGGAGCTGCAACGCAAGTATGCCCGGGGGCGACGCATACTGAATACCCTGCAGACCAATGGCACGATGCTCACAGACGATTGGTGTGCCTTTTTCAAAGACCATCAGTTTCGCATCGGCATCAGCATCGACGGACCTGAGCACCTGCATAATATCTACCGCAAGGATGCCAGGGGCGAGGGTACTTTCCAGCAGGTGATGAGGGGTGTGGAACTTCTCCAGAAGCATGGGGTGGAGTTCAATACCCTGACCACCGTGAATGCCTCGAATGTGAACAATCCTCAGGAGGTGTATAACTTCCTGCGTGAGTTCAGTGACTTCATGCAGTTCTTGCCAGTGGTGGAAAGAACACAGCCACAATCGCCAACCATGCAGGCTAAGGAGGGGAGTGGACGCAAGTGGCGCATTGCCCTGCCTCCGGGCTTGTATTCTCCCCTCCATAACAGAGAGGGGGTGGCACCTTTCTCTGTGCCTGCCGAGGGTTATGGACGCTTCCTCTGTGCCATCTTGGATGAGTGGAGTCGTAAGGATGTGGGGCGCAAGTTCGTGCAGACCTTCGAGGCAACCTTGGGCAATCTGACCAGAAGACCTGCCGGACTTTGTGTGCATGAGGCAGTATGTGGACATTGTGGGGTGATTGAGAAGAATGGCGACCTCTATCGCTGTGACCGCTATGTCTTTCCTGAATATCGCATCGGCAATATCCTGCATGAGAGTTTAGGGGCAATGATGCAGACCAATCGCCAGTTTGGTGAGTTCAAGTTAGAGAGTCTGCCTCGCACTTGTCTGCATTGTGATGTGGCTGACCTCTGTTTTGGCGGATGTCCCAAGGACCGTCTGGTGGATAAGCTCACGCTCTTTGGCACCGAGCACCGCAACTACCTCTGTCCCGGATATCGCCTCTTCTTCCGCTATTTCAAACAACAGATTAAGAAAATAATAAACAATGAAAGCTAAACTGTTTATCTTGTTATTCGCCTTGGTGGGCTTTACTGCCTGCCATGATGATGACCCGGTGGTTAGCCCTGAGGAAACGATTGAAGAAGATGACACTTCAGAAGTGTTCTCCTTAGATGAGCCCGACTATGGCTCTGTGGCATCCAATGCCCCTGTATTCATCTCCTCCAGCATACAAGCTGAGGTTAAAGAAGGATTGCAGACCTTCCTGACCAATATCGCCTCTTTGGAAGAAGCCGAGGTGGCTGTGGTGAAGGACGAGGACATAGGCTCGTATGAGGGTAAGTTGTTGGAACTCTACCAACGAGGTGGCTTCATTGTGGTGGCTCAGCCAGAGGGCGACCATTTCCGTGAGTTTGCCGGCAAGTATGGCCTGCCCAATGCGATTCCTTTCAACGCTTCTCAGGATGTGCTGCTCTATGCCACCAGCAACAAGCGTGAACACTACGTGCTCTATGCCACCAATCCGTTTGACAAGGAAGATATTGGCGACCCGGTTATCCTCTCGATGCTGGAGAAGAATGCTGAAAGCTACTATAAACGCCGCATCTATGAGTTGTGCCGCTGGCTGAAGGAACAACGCGGGGCGAAAGCGGATACCAGGGGAGATATTCAGTATGTGACGCAGTTCGACCCTAATATAATCATCAAAGAGTGTGACCGCATCAGTCATGACTTCTCCATAACTATGAAGCATGAGGTGGCGGACAGGAAGACCAGCAAGGCGGATTGGTTAGATATGACGGGCAGCGTCGTGGTGAATTACATCGTTTATGGTGCGTATGTGTTTGAAGGTACCAAGCAACCAGGCGACTACTATATTGTGAAGATGGATCTCACCGTCAGAAACGGCTCTTCGTACACGAAATTCAAGAAGAAGCACGGACTTATCACGCATTGGGGAGCAGGGTATTACATGAAACAGTTCGACCTGTATTCTGCTTTGATTGACCCGTCGAAATATGTCATCAGTCCCAATGAGGACAGGGAAGCTCAGGAAAGGAAATACAGGAAGCTGCAGGACATGGCCAAACAAATGCTGTTAAGCCGCAAGGTGCATGACGACTTGGTTGTGGCAGGCATCTCCACCTATAAGGCTCCGTCGCCGGGTACCACCATCGGCAGCACCACTTACACCTCAAGCATCAATGTGAGTCTCACTGGCTCACTCACGGCAGGAACGGATATGCTGGGATCTACGGCATTCAGTGCCGGCCATTCCAGCTCAGAGAGTAAGACCGTCAGCGACATCACCATCAAGGTGGATACTGAGGCTGGGTCGGAGGCTGTGAAGAATTCCTATATTACCAGGGAAATAGGCAGCTTCAAGTTACCTGACGGGCATGATGAGGATGATGTGGAAGACCTCATACCGCTTGTGGCACGTTCCGACTTCAATGCCACCTCTACCTGGTGCTGGTCGATTACCCCTGGCAATATGGTATTCGACGGGTCGGATAACGGTTTTATGATTGCCACGCTCTTCGACTACAACTATGCCTCATACGTCCATTCCAGCGATGATATGTTCTACCCTGATGGCTATCACAAGAACTTCGATTCTGTAGGCTATTCCTATGCAGAGATTCCACATCCCAGTCGTGAGCCATTTGGCTTGATAGCCTTGAAGAACATAGAGAGTCTTCCCATCTATGACATCAGCATCTGGGTGCAGGATGAGAATGCTGGCAAGGGTGACCCCTTCGTGATGTTAGATAGTGGCTATGAGCCGGGGGAGGAAGCCCTGTGTGCCCTGCCTGTTGGAACTTATTACCTGGAATTCACCATGAAGTACAAGGATCCTGAAGACCCTACCCACATGGTGGAAAGCCGATGGAAGATTGAGAACCTTGAGGTGAAGAGTAACCCCGAGCAAAGCAAGGCGACTACCTCGACCAGTACTGGTAAAGCCGACTTGGTGGAAGTGAAGGGGTAGGGAAGAGTAGAGTAGAATAACAAGTAAGTTATTTCGGCTCTACATGCACCACCACATGAGTGCCCTCCCCATAGTGATGTATCAGCAGTTCTTCTACTTCCGAGGCTTTGTCGTGTGCCTCTTTAAGAGGTATCTGGCCATCCATGAGGATATGCAGTTCGATGGCGTAGTGGTTACCTATGCGGCGTGTACGTAGGTCATGTGGCTCATCCACGCCCTCTACAGAGCCTGCCAGTTGTAAAATTTCATCCTCTACTTCATCGGGCAACGACTGCTCCATCAGATCACCGATACCGTTACGCAACAAGTTGATGGATACATGAACAATGAAGATGCCAACGATGACGGATGCCACAGGGTCGAGTACTGTCCAGCGTTGTCCCAAGAAGATGGCACCACCGATGCCGATAGCAGTACCGATAGAAGAAAGAGCGTCGCTGCGATGATGCCAAGCGTTTGCCTCTACTGCCTGTGAGTTTAACTGATGGGCTTTCACCATAGAATAGTGATACACTCCTTCCTTCAAGATTATGGAGAGCAAAGCTGCCCACAATGCCAAAGTGCCAGGTGTCTCTAACTGTCCGCCATTGAACCAGAACACTATCTTCATCACTCCGCTGTAGAAGATGCCCGTAGCAATGGCTAATAATGCCAGTCCGATGATGGTCATCGCAAGTGTCTCGTATTTGCCGTGCCCGTAGTCGTGCCCCTTGTCTTTGGGCTTACCACTGATGCGGACAAAGAGTATCACGATGACATCTGTCATGAAGTCACTCAGTGAGTGTACTGCATCTGCCATCATAGCGGCACTGTGCCCCACGATGCCTGCCACAAACTTGAAGAACAGCAAGATGACATTCACTGCTCCGCCAATCAGGGTCACTTTATATATTTCTTTATTCCTTTCCATCTTGAATTTCGTTAAGCGCCCAAAATTACACAATATTCATGGAATATCATAGCTCTACTTTCTTAATCATGTTAATCGTGGTAATCACTGTCTTTCCATTCAAATCTCACTTTTTCAGGTACAAGGTAATTGCCTATCTTGTAATCGATATTTGCCTTGTGTGCCTGACTGAGTTGGTAGCATCTAGGCACTCGGTATGTTCTCCCGTTCTTGATGAAATAAGCACCCGTTTGGTGAAAGCGGAAGGGCACATCTTTTGATATACACTGCTCTCTGAGTGCCAATATCCAGTCGTAGTGGCAGGGTCTGGCACTAGCGCCCGACTCTCCGCCTGCCGACACTTCCTCTATTGTCTCATTCAGATAAGGAGTAAGGTCAATGGCAGTGATCATGGGTGCTACAATGATACTTTTGTGCTTGATGGGAAGCGACAGGAAGATAGGCAAACGATAGTCAGCCATAACCTGATTCTCGACACTGCAGCTAACGATCACGTTGTCATAACCATTGCCCCAATCGTCTGGTATGCACTTCATAAAACGGTCGATACGCTTGGTGAAAAAGAAAAACCATAGGTCACTCCGTTCCTTTATCATCTTCCAGCAATCAGGTCGCCATTCATCCGCATCTTTCAGTAGGAAATCAGATGTGAAGCAGGTAAAAACTATCTTGCCGCTCTCAATTTTCCATGACTTATCGCGTTTCTTCTTGACGGGTAGGTTGAAGTTGGCTGTCCTTCTGCACTTGCTGCTCGATATCTCGCTGCCATACATTTCGTCCTGCCTATACACATAGCAATACTTGCATCCAGGACTAATCTTGGTGCAGCCGTGCCATGGGTTCCAGTTGGCATATATGTTCCAGTTTTCAGACATAATTTCTATCTGACAACAAAGATATATATTGTTGCTGTCCTATACAAATTTATGGGATAATCAGTATTGCATTTCATACTCTTTCCATTCCTCACCATCAATGATGTAGGTGTCTTCGCCAGTAATGCGGAAACCAACAGATTGGTAGCATTTGAGGGCAGGGAGATTATTGCAGAACACACCGAGAGTAATTTCTTTAGCGCCCAGATGGTTCTTTGCATAATTGATAGCGAGTTGAATCAGTTGCTTACCATAGCCCTTGCCACGAATTGTGTCGTCCACAATGACGAAGCCAAAACGTATAAGGGTTTTATCTGCTGACGGATATCTCAGCAGGATATGGCCTACTACTTTGCTTTCTGCTATAGCGGTAAGAGGATACATATTATCCCCTTCGTATTGGTGCATCATGTCTTCTGGCAGAGCAGGGTAGTGTTGATACCTGTCAGCACTCCAGCGACGAAAAGCAGGTTTGTCTTTGCACCAGCTCAGTATGGTCGCTGCATCTTCTATAACAAATGGTCGCAGTGTCATACTTATAGGTTCATAAGGTATTTATCACATTTTGCAGTTCTTCCAAGAAGCGTGTAGCTTGCTGACCGTCCATCTGTACATGATGAAACTGGAAAGATATAGGCAAGGTTGTTTTGAACCAACCTTTACGGTATCTGCCCCATGCCATGAATGGGTTGTTGTAGATACCTGAGTATTGATTGACGATGCTGTCGAGTTCTGTACCTACCAATGCTGATGTACCAACAATAACGGCTTCACTGTCAAGTATATCCTGACAGGTCTCCATGCTGGTCTTTGTCAGGTACAGGTAATTGGCGTTAAACTCTTCCAGGTTGTCGTTGCTGGCAATATCGCAGAAACTTAGTCCACCCTTTATGTTGTTTACAATCATGTTGATGGCGAGGTGGTCGTATTTATACAATTTACCATTCTCTGGCAATAAGTAGAATTCCTCCATTTTGGATGCCGCTTGGGCAATGCACCAGCACAGGATCATATTGAACTTATAGCCCTTTCGCTTGCTTAGCTCATATAGTCGGGTGACGTTGAAGGTTTTAGTAAGTGTCACCATCGGCATGGGCGACTTCATCCAGTGCTCAAACGCCTCTTTGCGATTTGTATCTTTAGGGTCAATCTCTTGTTTCATATATCTTTATTTTAATTCGAAAAAATAAAAGTCAGTCCAGCCTGTATTCTCAGCATAGAGATGTTGTTTGCCTCTGTACTCGAAACCTAAGCGCTCGTACATTCTGTGTGCAGGGATATTGGAAGCAAGGGCATCAAGGCGGATGGCCTGCATGCCTTTCTCTTTAGCCAAGTTGATGGCCTCACGGACCATCTCAGAACCTATTCCTTTCCCTTGATAATCGGGACTGACTGCCAAGACATGTATTACTGCTGCTTTATCGTCAGCCACCTGCTGAGACCATTCAATAGCATGATAGTCTTCGTCTTGGTACATAGTGACAGCTACAGCTCCAACGATGACCTCTTCCTCTTTATATAGATACATGCTCCCTTCCTCAATATAGGCCTTGATACCTTCCAATGTAGGGTGTTTTCTTTTACTCCATCGGGCATATACCGCCATGTCAGGCGTACGTTCCGTCACATCATCATAGAATGCAATGATGGACTCATAATCTTCAATTACAGCTTGATTCAATTTCATTTTTATGCTTCGTTATTTTCAAATTATTCTTTGCATCTTCGTTATTACTTATCTCAGCGGCAAGTTTGGCACATGAATCCATTTCGGTACATTCAGCACAAGATTCATAACCCTTGCTGGTAACACACGGCTTGATTTCACACATTTGATTACAAAAGAAGTATTTCACACCATCGCCCTTACATCCCGTACAATTAATTCTATCAGGAGTAATCATATTGGTATGAAACAACTCGCACCATTTACGAGATACCTCCTCACGCATTTTGTCATCATCCTTAATAGTGGCAATGCGAGCTTCACATTTCTCACAGTTAATGCCACAATATCCAATCATTTTATCCATACTACTTAGTTACTACAATTCTCAAATTTATATTCAAAT
>JAFUVZ010000029.1 GCA_017471185.1 Bacteroidaceae bacterium | reverse complement strand
ATCCCTTGCTCTCTGGCATACTTTCGTTCCCCTTCCATCACGGCGTCATAGTCCCACATGCGTTTCAGTGCACGCTGGTAGGCGACATTCTCGTCCCATGTCATGAATCTCATGCCCGCCATCTTCTCCAAGTCGTTGAAGATGGGCTTACGGTCTTTAAATGCAAGTTCGTCAAGCTTATCCATGTTGTTCAAGTTATAAATCCAACAATCCAAATCCGTAACGCAGTCAGCCTCTTTCATGGATTCTGCCAGAGGCAGCTGCAGGTAGATAAACCTCAACCGGTTGGAGAAGACCTCATTGGTCTCGATGTCTGTCAGCATGACATCCGTGCGCAGCTTTCCGGAGATGTTCCCATCCTCAAACCTCATGAATCCAATCAGCAGCACCTCGTCAAACTGATAGTCCCATTTGCCAGTCTTCCCGCCTTGCTCAATGGAGCGTGTCACATAAAAGATGGTTCGCTCCTTGAAATACCACTGCTTGCCATACTGCATCTCGACAATGATGTGCCGGTTGTCGGAGGTCGTGCAGTAGATGTCATAAATCACCGTCCTGTTGTCAGCCCCTTCCGGAGTCTGTTCCTTGTTGTCATACTGGATGTCAACAATCTTTCTGTCATCAGTCAGTATGCTGTTCAACAGGTCAATCATCACGGGCTTGCTCTCCTCTCTACCGAAGAGCCTCTTGAACCCCCAGTCCGTGAAGGGGTTAATCAATTTTCCCATAGCTGTACAAAGTTATTTTATGAGTTAATCATTATCCTTGTCAGTGCAAAGATATAGCATTTTGTCTCAAAAACAAAATAATTCCCTTTTTTTAATTGCTAGTTTAACTACCTATATCTCTCTCACGAGGAATTTTTTTTTCCCTCACGAGGGACAAATTTTTTCCTCACGAGGGAGTAATAACCCCAATGTTCGCTCTCAGCTCGCTCAAACAGCTTGCTTGAGCGAGCCAAATGCTTGCTAAGAGTATGCGAACAGTAGGAGAAGGGTGAGGGTTGTAATCTTCCTCGGTCTCTAATTGGTTCTTTCATAAATCAGTTTTTTATCTCGGTTAGCACTTTCAACAGCCCAAGGCTTTAATGTACCGTCTTCCACAATGTCAACTGGACGTTGCAAAACACGGTCTGGAATTCCTGCTCGAAATTGGGGGTGAAAATGCCTTTGCCGATGTTGGCCTTGATGTCAGCAAGACTCCAGAATCGTCCTCCATCCAGTTCGTTGCTGGGACGAATCTCGCCATCATATACAGTCTTGTGGACAAACACCAGTTCTTTCTCCTTGACGGAATCATATACGTAGGTCATGATAAGCTCAGGAGAATAATCGGTGATTCCAATCTCCTCCTGCACCTCGCGCTTTAGGGCTTGCTCTACATTCTCCCCTAAATCCACATGCCCCCCTACGGCAGTGTCCCATTTGCCAGGCTGGATATCCTTCCAATCGGGACGCTTCTGCAGGTACAGCTCGCCTTTGGAATTGAACACATGTAGATGAACCACAGGATGCATCAGTCTGCTCCCGTTGTGACATTCGCCTCGAGTGGCAGCTCCCGTGATATTGCCCTGCTCATCGCATAAAGGCAGCATTTCATTTAAATTATCTTTCATCTTTGACCTTTGAACATTATTCATTCTGCATTAAAAAAGAAGAGTCACCATAGCTGAGGAAGCGGAATTGATGAGACAGGGCATAGTCGTATATCTTGCGCCAGTCGCCATGCACGAAGGCTGAGACAAGAAGCAGTAAGGTGCTCTGCGGCTGATGGAAGTTGGTGACCATCGCCTTGACTATCTGATAGGTGTAGCCCGGTGCTATGATAATCTGCGTACTGCTGTGCAAGGTATCCAGTTCGTGACGATTCATATAAGCCAACAATGCATTCAAGGCATCCACGGAAGAAATGCCTGCGGCTTCAGCAGGCAACTCGTAGGGCTGCCACTGCTTCACTTTCAGTTGCTCGTCAGTAGCATCAGGATGCAAGATCAACGTCACTCCCATGTGGTACAGCGATTCTAAAGTACGTACAGATGTGGTGCCTACGGCAATAGCCTTTCCACCATGTCGGATGAGGCTCTCGATGGTATCCTTTCTAACGGAAATCCACTCTGTATGCATCTCATGTCCTGCAATCTCCTCGCTCTTCACCGGCTTGAAAGTGCCTGCTCCCACATGTAGCGTCAGCTCCTCCATATCCACACCCTTGTCACGCAAGGCATCCAATACACGTTGGGTGAAATGCAGACCTGCGGTGGGGGCGGCTACTGAACCTTTGATCTTGGAATATACCGTCTGGTAAGTCACCTTGTCGCTCTCCTGCGTCTCCCTATTCAGATAAGGAGGGATAGGCAGCTCGCCAAACACTTCCAAGATATCGGCAAAAGTCACCTTCCTGTTGTTCCACCTGAAATCCACCCAATGACTGGTGCCGACGGCCTGCTGCCGTTCTGCCGTCAGTGTGATGAGTCTGCCCTTGACAATCATCTCCCTTTTCAATGCTTCACCTTTCCATTTCTTCAGGTTACCCACCAGGCAGAGCCAAGCGGCATGTTCCGTCTGCTGGAAGTTCATCGCATAGTCGGCAGGCTCGATAGGTTCCAGACAGAATACCTCTATCAACGCGCCTGTCTCCTTACGGAAATGCAGGCGGGCCTGAATCACCTTGGTATTGTTGAACACCATCAGTTCGCCTTGATTTATGTACTTTGGCAGAGAGGTGAAGATATCTTCTTTGACCTCACCATTCATGTACAGCAGCAGTTTTGAGCGGTCACGTTCTTTCAAAGGGAACTTAGCGATTCGTCCGTCTGGCAAGTCATAGCTGAAGTCCTGAATCTTGATATGTTTAGGGTCTTGAGTCATATTTTTTATTAATTTTTGTGCAAAGATAATAAAAATACATATATTTGCATAAACAATCAATCCGTTAGTGACATGAACGACCTGAATCTATCCCCCATGAGGAAGACTATTGTGGGCGTACAGTTCCTGTTTGTGGCATTCGGCTCCACTGTGCTGGTGCCGTTGCTGGTTGGTCTGGATCCGTCAGCCGCCCTGTTCTCTGCCGGTGTCGGCACGCTCATCTTCCATTTGGTTACCAAAGGTCTGGTGCCTATCTTCTTAGGCTCCAGTTTCGCATTCATCACCCCCATCATCGCCGCCTCTGCGCAGTGGGGTATGCCAGGCACCTTGGCAGGATTTGCCGGTGTGGCGCTGGTGTATTTCGTGGTTTCCGCACTCGTCAAGTGGAAGGGTATGCAGCTGCTCGACCGCCTGTTCCCGCCTGTTGTGATTGGGCCTGTAATCATGCTCATCGGTCTGTCGCTCTCCGGCACTGCCGTTGATATGGCGAAGAACAACTGGCTGCTGGCACTCATTTCCCTGGCTGTGGCAGTGATTGTGCTGATGTTTGGCAAAGGCCTGCTGAAACTGCTGCCTGTGATATGCGGCATCATAGCGGGCTATATCGCGGCCATCTGCTTGGGCGAGGTGGATTTCAAGCCTGTGGCTGATGCACCTTGGTTCGCATTGCCCCAGCATATCCGTCATTTCCAGTTGCCTGCCTTCCAATGGGAGCCGTTCATATTCATGATGCCGGTGGCATTGGCAGCCGTGGTGGAGCATGTGGGTGATATCTATGCCATCAGTGCTGTGGCAGACAAAGACTTCGTGAAGAACCCGGGTTTGCACCGCACGATGTTGGGCGACGGCCTGGCTTGTCTGGCCGCTTCCTTATTAGGAGGTCCTCCTGTTACAACCTATAGTGAGGTGACCGGTGCCGTACAGATAACGCGCGTTACCCATCCGCAGGTGTTGCGCATCGCCGCCGTTGCCGCTATCCTGTTCTCTGTGGTAGGTAAGCTAAACGCTCTGCTGCAGGGCATCCCGCAGGCTGTGTTAGGTGGCATCATGCTGCTGCTGTTCGGCTCTATCGCCTCTGTGGGTGTGCAGAACCTGATGCGTAACAAAGTGGACTTCGGTGAGACACGTAACGTCATCATTGCCAGCATCATCCTGACTACAGGCATCGGTGGTGCCGTGCTGACCGCCGGCTCTTTCAGTTTGTCAGGCATTGGACTGGCTGCTCTCGTGGGCCTGGTGCTGAACCTGATTCTGCCGGCAAAGGCAAACCAGTAACAAGCTACGAGCTACAGGTTACGAGTCTTTATGGATTTTAATTTTAAGACTATGAAATATAAATTGTTAAGTTTTTTAGGCTTTGACCATTCAAAACACAGAATCAGGACTGAAGTGTTAGCGGGTGTAACAACTTTCCTGACTATGAGTTATATTTTAGCTGTCAATCCTTTGATTCTGGGTGATGCAGGTATGGATAAGGCAGCAGTATTCTCAGCTACTGTAATAGCAGCAGCTGTGGCCACGTTGGTGATGGCATTCTATGCCAAGATGCCATTCGCATTGGCTTCAGGCATGGGATTAAATGCATTCTTCGCTTATACGTTGGTGGCTGTGATGGGCTATACCTGGCAGGAAGCTTTGGCAGCTGTATTATTTGAAGGTGTTATCTTCATCTTGCTCACCATCTTCAAGGTACGTGAGGCTATCGTGAATGCCATTCCGTTGAACCTTCGTTACTCTATCTCTGTAGGTATAGGTCTCTTCATTGCTTATATCGGCTTG
The DNA here is from genome assembly GCA_017471185.1 of Bacteroidaceae bacterium. Lineage (GTDB taxonomy): Bacteria > Bacteroidota > Bacteroidia > Bacteroidales > Bacteroidaceae > Bacteroides. The sequence continues at coordinate 40,385 of JAFUVZ010000029.1, read as the reverse complement.
AAGAATGGCGGTGTGATTGTGGCGAGCGACTCCACCATCACATCACTTTGTAGCTGGACACCAACTTCATTGGTAGCTGTGGCTGGTATTCTGATAGGTGCTGCTTTACTGAAGCTGAATGTCAAAGGTGCCTTGTTCATTACCATCTTACTGATGACTTTGATAGGCATCCCGTTTGGTGTGACTCAGATCCCTGAAGATTTCTCTTTGATGAGTTTGCCTTCATCTATCGGACCAGTTGCTTTGAAGTTTGATTTCTCACGATTCATAGCTTTGGATGTGGAATACCTGATTGTGGTGTTTACTCTGTTGTTTATGGATTTGTTTGATACCTTAGGCACCTTGATCGGTGCATCTACCAGTGCTGGTATGGCCGATAAGAACGGGCGCATACATGGCTTGAATAAAGCCTTGATGGCCGATGCTGTAGGTACTACCGTGGGTGCTTTGTGTGGTACATCTACAGTTACTACCTATGTTGAAAGTACAACAGGTATTGCTGAAGGTGGACGTACAGGCTTGACTGCCTTCTCTGTTGCCATGTTGTTTTTGCTCGCCTTGTTCTTCTCGCCTTTATTCTTGGTAATTCCTTCTGCAGCGACTACCAGTGCATTGGTATTGGTAGGTGTGATGATGATTAGACCAATTACGAAACTGGACTTCCATGATATGTCAGAGGCTTTGCCATGCTTCGTTACAATCTTGATGATGCCATTCACCGCAAGTATCTCAGAGGGCATTGTGCTGGGTATGTTGTCATATGTGATTGTAAAGGTGCTGGTAGGTAAGGGCAAGGAACTGTCTTGGGTGATGTATGTATTGGCGGCGTTTTTCGTGCTGAAATACGTGGCACCGTTGTTTTAATGGAGAATGGAGAATGGATAATGGAGAATGGATAATGGAGAATGGAGAATGAATAATTAATAATGAATAATTTATGAAGAAGGTTTTATTTTTGTTGTTTGTGGCATTAATTGTCAATTGCCAATTGTCAATTGTCAACGCTCAGAACATTCAGTTGCATTATAATACGAGTCATGCTTTGTATGATGATTTGAAAGGCCGTCCGAAGATGTTTACCACCTTTGAACTCTATAAGGCCGACAAATGGGGACATACCTTTATGTTTACGGATATCAACTACTATGGCGATGGAGCCGCTGGAGTCTATTGGGAGATTTCCCGTGAGTTCGATATCTCGAAGAACAAACAATGGGCTTTCCACCTGGAATATAACGGTGGCGCCACCAGCATCAAGGATACCAGTATCGCTTCACGTTTCCAGCATGCGTTCCTTACCGGTTTTGCCTGGAACTGGGCAAGCAGTGACTTTAACAGGACTTTCTCTCTGCAGGCTCTGTACAAACAGTATTTCAATGGCATGGGACGTGACGGTTATGCCGGATTTCAGGGAACTGCCGTTTGGGGACTTAACTTCGCCCAAGGTTTGCTAACCTTCTCTGGCTTCTGCGACCTGTGGTATGATCCGGACGTGAAGGGTAAGCTCATCTTGCTGAGCCAGCCGCAGTTCTGGGTGAACCTGAATGCACTGAAGGGTATGGATGGCGTGAATCTCAGCTTGGGTACAGAGGTGGAGGTGAGCAACAACTTCGTGTTCAATGACAAGGGAGCCAACGATAAGTTCTATGTAACACCAACCTTGGCTGCGAAGTGGACTTTTTGATAATTGACAATTGACTTTTTTTTATAAGTGATTTGTTATTATGAAGACTAACCTTTTGCTGAAGATGAGCCTTTGCCTGCTGGCATGCTGCTTCGCACTGACGAGCGTACAGGCAAAGCACCGAAACTTTAAGGTTTCTGTTTATGTACGCGCCTACGAGGTGGACAAGATGAAAGACACTCAGTGGCTGGAATCTACTTGGAAAACCATATCCAGTCAGCTGGATGTGGACAAGATCTATCTGGAGACTCACCGTGACTTGCTGATTGTGGATGACGCTACTTTGGAGAAAGCCAAGAATTTCTTCCTCAAGCAAGGACTGGAGGTAGCTGGTGGCATCACTTACACCATCAATGAGAGCAATGACTTCGAGACGTTCTGCTACTCTGACCCGGAACACAGGAAGATTGTACAGAACATTGCCGAGCATACTGCCAAGCATTTCGATGAGTTCTTGCTCGACGACTTCTTCTTTACAAGTTGCAAGAGTCCAGCAGAAATTGCTGCCAAAGGCAACATGACTTGGACTGAATATCGCCTGAAGCTGATGAATGAGGCTGGCCGTAACTTGGTGGTGGGTCCTGCAAAGGCTGTAAATCCCAAGGTAAAGGTCATCATCAAATACCCTAACTGGTATGACCATTTCGCAGGTTTGGGCTTCAACCTGCAAGATGGCCCGACTATCTTTGATGGCGTGTGGACTGGTACGGAGACACGTGATCCAGGTAGCGACCAGCACTTGCAGAACTACCTCAGTTATAACATTATGCGCTACTTCGAAAACCTGCGTCCAGGCTATAATGGAGGCGGATGGGTTGACTCCGGTGGTATCAACATGAGCATGGACCGCTATGCTGAGCAGCTTCACCTGACGGCTATCGCCAAAGGGCGTGACGTGATGCTCTTCGCTTACAATCAGCTGATTGACGTGCCACTTAGAAACGAGTTCCGAGGCCCTTGGCAGGGCACAGGTACTTCCTGGGACTATGATGAGATGAAGGCTCCTTTCCAGAATAATGGCAAGACTGTTACGCCATCAACGATGGCTCGCATTGCTGATGTGGTGCTCCGCAAGGCTGACGAACTGTGCGGCAAACTGGGGAACCCTATCGGCATCAAGTCGTATAAGCCTTTCCACGTGCTGGGTGAGGACTTCTTGCAGAACTACTTAGGTATGATAGGCTTGCCAATGGATATGTATCCTACATTTGCTACCGACCAGAACATTGTTCTGCTGACCGAGCAGGCAGCTGGCGACCCTGACATAATGACCAAGATCAAGAAGCAGATACAAGGTGGACATGATGTGATTATCACTACCGGTCTGCTGAAGGCTATTCCTGAGAAGATTGCCGAGGTGTGTGAGTTGCGTTGCTCTGACCTGAAGGCTATTGTAAACGATTTCGGTCGTTTCGGCAAGAGCAAGCGTGAGTTCATCATTCCACAGGTGCTTTACCAGACCAACGACAGCTGGGAGGTAATCAGTGCTGGTCGTCCATTGACAGGTGGTGTGTCAGGTTATCCTATTCTGCACAAGGCACTCTATTCAGGTGCATACCTCTATGTGCTGACAGTGCCAGATGATAAGGGCAATTTGTATGACTATCCGGAGGCTGCGTTGAACGAGATTCGCCGCGTAATGAGCCAGGATATGGACTTCTATATGGAAGGCCCTGCCAAGGTCAGTCTGTTCATGTATGATAACAAGACGCTGATTGTTGAGAACTTCAACGATGAACCTGTAGATATCAAGCTCGTTGGTGATACCAAGTTCAAGAAGTTCACTAACCTCGAAGATGGTACTGTGCTAAATGCTAATCAGGAAGATATTTTGATAAAATATACACGTAAGCCAATGAGTAAGTTCTCCATGACGGTGAAGCCTCACTCTTATATGGCATTCAAGTATGAATAAATAATAATGAAGATGGGAGAGACACCAAGCTCTCCCATCGTTTTAATTAAATAATAAGATGAAGATAGGTGATAAAGTGCGTTTCCTCTCAGAAGTAGGAGAGGGCAGAGTAGTGGGTTTTCAAGGTAAGGATATTGCATTGGTAGAGGATGCTGACGGCTTCGAAATTCCGATGCAGATAAAAGAGTTAGTGGTGGTGCAGACCGATGAGTATAACATTCCTATGCCACAGCAAAGGCAGAAGAAGACAGAAGAAACTCCTCATGACAAGTCTGATGTTGCCGTTCCATATCGTGGCAAGACTACTGCCAGCGAAATCAAGGGTGGCGATATCCTCAACGTTTATCTTGCCTATGTGCCTGTTGACATCAAGCAAGTCAGCACCACACCCTTTGAAACCTATCTGGTGAACGACAGTAATTATTACCTGTATTTCACCTATGCTAATATTGAGAACCAATCGAGCATGGTACGTTCGCAAGGTTTGATTGAACCTAACACCAAGATGCTGCTTGACAGGTTTGAGAAATCGCAGTTGAACGACCTGGAACGTGTCGCCGTGCAACTGATTGCCTTTAAGGATGGCAAGCCTTATGTCTTGAAGCCTGCCGTTGGTGTGGAACTGCGTATCGATGTGGTGAAATTCTACAAGCTGCACACCTTCCAGGAGAATGATTTCTTTGAAGAGCCTGCCTTGCTGTATGACATCGTTCGCAACGACCAGCCTGCCAAGCAGCTCTATGTCAGTGCGGATGATGTGAAACAAGCCCTGCTCCAGAAGAAAGACGTGCAGCCTGCCCGCAAACCTGTACAGAAGAAGGAAGAACGCAATGCCGTGCTGGAGGTAGATTTGCACATCAATGCCCTGTTGGACAATACGCATGGACTGAGCAATGCCGATATGCTGCAATACCAGCTCAAGAAGTTCGTGGAGGTGATGGAGCAGTACAAGCACCAGCAAGGCAAGCGCATCGTATTCATTCATGGTAAGGGCGAGGGCGTATTGCGTAAAGCTGTGCTCGATGAGCTTAGACGTAAGTATCCCCGTTGCAAATGGCAGGATGCCAGCTTCCAGGAGTATGGCTTCGGGGCTACCCAGGTGACGATTCATCTATGAGCTATCATATAGATGTTGTTACGAATGTGAAATGAAAATGAGCAGCCATTAACTTGGCTGCTCATTTTCATTGGTTATTCCGGCACATAGATGATCTCGCCATTCTCCAACTGATAGGCGATGCCAACGCGCTTGCCTTTACTACCGCTCTGCTGCTGGTCTTCAGACGGAGTGTAGCGTTTGATTTCAGTGCCTTCACGCGTGATGATCTCCATATTGTCCTTACCAGGGTTCTTGATCATGGTGAAATCTTCACTGCCAAGAATCTCTGTCATGCCCAGACGGGTGACAAGCGCCACCATGAGTGCTACGGCAAACACCATAGCCACATCGAAAAGATTGGCTACTGAACCCATCGGGTCATCGTCGCCTTGATGCAGGATATTGTTTCTTCTCATGGGTGCAAAAGTTTATAGATGTATTCCAAATCATTGAGTTCGTGGGCATACCAGCGTTGCTTCACCTGCAAGGTGATGATGCCGATCACAGCTGTCATGATACCTACAACGGTGGTAGCGAAGGCTACCTGCATGTTGTAAGCCATAGAGGTGATGTCGCCGGCAGCCAGTCCTACCAAGGCAGGACCCATCGGTATCAAGGTGCCCATCAGACCTAACATAGGTCCGAGCTTGAGCAAGCTGCGGCATTGACCTAATTCCTTCTCTGCATCTACCTCATAATTGGCCAGCAGACGCTCGCAATAAGCCTGATTGTCACGATGCTCCAATAGGCTACCCATGCAGGCGAGCATGGGGCTCTTCACCTTGGCTGGTAAGGCTTGCATCTTCTCCACTACATCGGCAGGGCTTGCTTCTTCCAACAGCTTGCCTACAGCCTGTTGCTGCTTGACACGCCTCCAGTATTCACCAAAGAAGCTGACGATGGTGAGCAAGGCTTTCAGGAAAAACAGCAATAGTAAAATGACTACTGGCACCAACAGTCCGTTGGATATCCAGAACAAGATGTTTGATACGGTATTCATATTCTAATCTCCAGTTATTATTACACTTAATATCACGATAAACAGATTGAGGATGAAAAGCAGTTCAAAACGCTGGGATGGTTTGCCTGCCAAGACTTTCAAAAGCCAGGTGCCTGCCCCTATGAGCACTAAAACTGCCAGCGATGCTCCCCATTGCATCCATGTGAAATCAACGCCTGGCAAATGGAGCAGCAGTTGTTGCAAGGCATAAGGAATGACACCTGCCAGCAGGAGACCTGGATAATAGGCCAACGCCTTGTCGGCTATCCTTCTGAAAAGACTTTGCTTCCCCTCACCGGCACTCTCGAAGCAAAAGGCTATCAGGATGGTAGCTTCGAACGTGACACATACTGAGAGGTTGAGGGCATTGTCTCTGACTGCCAGGAATTCTGTGAGCCAGGAGCCTGGCAACTCCGTTACCCAAGGGGTGACCAGCCAGGTGAATATGGCGTAAGCTACTCCTATGCCCAGTGTGTACCTTTGGGAAAGGAAGCCCAACTTCAGACAGGTACTCAAGAAGATGAGGCAGGCGAGAATGGAGATGACGGTACTCATGATTCTTCTCTGCCTCTCCTCAGGCGTATCAGGATGATGACGGCTAATGCGATGGCTACACCGATGGCGATGAGGGTGCCCGACCAGGTGTCGTTGTCTTGTCCTGTCTGGTTGAGAGAGTGGTTCTGCTGTTTCAGAATCATCTCACGCTGACCTGAAGTGTTTTCTTTCACATCAGCCATCTTCTGTTGGTAGGCTTCTTGCTGTGTAGCATCCAGCTGACTGGCGATGAAACTTTGCAACTGAGTGTTGTCACATACGAATTCCGTACAGGCTGCTCCACTCTCTTGGGTGAGTTGGGCATGCAAGGAGGCGGTAGTCTGCAACTGTTCCTCTGTAGGTTTCCAATATCCTTTTCGTGCACTTTCCAGCATCACGGCAGTCATCGTCTGATAAGCGGCAGGGTCAGTCTGCTGGAAATACTCATGCATACCCAGATGCTGTTCGTCAGCAATGTAGAAACTGTAGAGATCATCATACAGATGCTCGTCTAAAGAAGCTGGACGGGTGACGTTCCAACCAAAGATATTACGGAACACTTTACCGAACTGCTCTGCCGTGCCTTCTCCACCTTTCATGCGTTCTTTCACATAAGTAGGATTGAGGATGGTGGCTCTGTTCTCTACAGCGATGGCTTCACGGGTGTCTTGCAGGCGATGGTTATGACGATTACGATAGTCTGCCATATAAGATTCCGGCTCTTTCCCCGTAACGGTCTTGACCGCTAAGGAGAGACCGCCTGTGAACTCATACACATGATCCAGACTGACGGGGCCCCAAGTATTGCTCTGGCGAGGTTGTACCAACACGTCCGTACCTTGCAAGGCTGCAGGCAACAGCTCTTTCTCAAAAGCACCCCATGAGGCCTCATCACCGTAAGCGGCCCCCATGTTATTGAGGTATCCTTGGGCAATTTCCGTCTCGTCATTCCATTCACCACTATGCTCGATATAGCCCATGATGCCCGTGCTATAACCGTTATTCAAAGGTCCGAACACACGCATGGATGCTAACTCTCTGGCACGTTTGGGCGACAAGCCTTTCTCTGCCAGCGAACGTTCCTGCTCCAGATTACCTTCAGCTACATAGTTGGGATATTCGTCAGCTTCTGCTCCTGCAGCCAACTTCACGGCATCCGTGATCATCTGCAGTCTGCTGCCAGCCATATCACGCAGCTGTCCACTGACCTGCACCAAGATATTGATGCGAGGTCTGCCTAATTCTGACGAAGGCACCAGACGCAAATCGTCTATTCTGCCCATGCCGTCACGTACTGGTTCAACGCCTAACATCCACAACGCCTGCGCGACAGTGGCTCCCTGGGTGGAGATAAACTCGCCTGCCCAGAAAGTATAGCTCACCTTACGGGGATATTCCCCATGGGAAGCCTTGTATTTCTCTAACGTCTCCTCTGCCAGTTGTTTACCACTCTCCCAAGCCTGTTCCGTAGGAGTATTCTCTGGATTGATGCCATACATGTTCCTACCCATGGGCAGCACATTGGGATTGAGTACCGGGTCACCTCCTGCGGCAGGATGAATCCTGTCACCATGCAAGGCGGCAACCATTCGGTCCATCTCTTCTTCTGCAGATTGCAGCAGTTGTTTTCTATACATCCATGCAGGACGCAATGCAGCGGGTAGGGCAGAAGAATCAGCAGGAGGATTCTGCAACATAGCGGTAAGGTATCGCTTGGCTTGTTGAAGGTAGTGGTGAGCGATAAAAGCCTTGTCATGCAACTGGTCTGTAGTGATTTTGCCTTGATCGCGGTCGGCCTTAGCCGTCTCGTAAGCTAATGGGTCTGCCGACATGGCGAGTGTTGTCTGTATCAGCTCCTGCCTGTCGTAAGGCGTGCCTAAAGTGCGGTATGCTCCCTGCATCTTCTCATTAGCCACCTCCTCCAGATGGGCATCAAGTTGCTCTAATTCTTCAATAGTATATCCTTTGTCTAAGAGCGAATCCAATCCCAAGTCGCGATGATAGCCAGCCTTGACTACAGCTTGTTTCACTTGCAAGGCAAGGCGATTGTCACCTTCTCCATGTTCTATCGCCTCATGTATCAGACTCAATAAGGGTTGCAGTTTCTGACTCAGTCCACTCTCTGCATAAGGAGGGGTGAGATAAGTCACCAGTTCTGCATGTGTGCGTCGCTTGGCAATGACTGCCTCACCGATATTGCCTGTGGTATAGAAGTAAAAGTGAGGGAGACTGCCAGTCAATGCTTCCGCCCAATCGTATTCGGAAAGAGCGGCCTGCTTGCCAGGCGTGAACTCCAGACTGCCGTGGGTGCCAAAATGAATCAGCACGTCTGCCTGGAAGCCGTGTAGCATATATAAATAAGGTGCGATGTAGCTGTGGGGTGGAGCTACTTTGGCACCATGAACCAGCTTGAAACCGTCATCTCCCAATGCCGGGCGAGGCTGAGGGAAGACAAGGATATTACCGAAACGGAGGCATGCCACAGCGATGCTGTCGCCTTTAGACAGCAAACTGCCAGGAGCATCTCCATATCTTTCAACCACTTCCCTGTATTTCTCTGATGTCAAGGTCTCTTGTACCCATTGCTCGTATGTGTGCTTGTCTATCCAGACTGGATGACCTTGCCGCATATATTCCTCTTGAGCTCCTCTGGCGTATGAGCCTAATACAACACCTTCTGTTTTGATTAATCTGGCAAATTCGTTGAGGCCGGCAGGCAATCCGCTCACATCATATCCCTCAGCTTTCAGCCTTTGGAGGAAAGCATACAGCGAAGGGATGACTTCAAGTCCAGAAGCCAACAGGGCATCTTTGCCTGGATGCTTGAAATAGGCGATGGCGATATGCTTTTGTGCGTTTGGCATCGTTCTGAGTGCTATCTGCTTCTGCATATTCTTGAGGAAAGCCTTGATGCGCTCCATCTCAGGCGTATAGGTAAGGTATCCTCCTTGTCCAGAGTTGCGGGTGGCGATGCAGAAAGGAGCTAATGCACCATCGATTTCAGGGATGACCACTCGGGCATTGAGCGAGCCTGTGCTTAAAGGCTTCGAATCATCCAACCAGTCAGTATGATCTGTTGCCAATGGGAAGGGGTTGAACAGCAGGATGTTCTCTTGGTTAAGCCAGTTGATGAGGGTATCATTGCCTAACCTGCCTACCGCTAAGTTGACCACTACGTCAGGATGCAGTGTGCGAAGCATCCTTTCTTTCGCTTTGCCTGATGCCGCTAAGGGATAGACATTGAATCCTTGTTCGCTCAACAGGGTGATGAGGGTATCGATGTGCGCACGGTTCCCTTCCATGGGGAACTGCAGGCCTGCAATCAAGGCGATGGCAGGTCCTCCTTCGTGGTAAAGTCCTTTCTCTTGCAGATAAGCCTTTATCTCATCAGAATTCTTGAAATACCTGCCATACTCACGGTGATAGAACATATTGACAGGCAGTTCGGCAGGCTGATCATAATCCTGGTCGTACAAACGCTGGGGAGTTGTGAGATGACGTAGGTAGCGTAGTCCGTTGCGTATGTTATGATGGTTGCCGAAATCGAAGTACTGCTTGAGAGTATCTTGCTGGGCTTCACTGATATTCAGGCTAATCTGCGGGTTTGATGGCCTGGCGTTCTTGGTAAACACCACTGTTCCTTTGTTGCCAGCCTTTTGCAGCATGGCAGTCTGTTCATCGTTTAGGTAAAGGTTCCTGCCATAGAGGATAATGGCATCATAGCTGCCCACATCCTGCAAACCCTCTGTCTCTGTGCATTCGATGTGGATGTGACGGCTGTCGTTGTTAAGTATGAAATCTGCTTGCTGAGCATCAGCGGCATTCACTACCAGTATCCTGGTAGGTGAGAACCACCAGGTGTAAACTGCCCATACCACAAAAATCGCCATGAGGGCGACGCACAATAATCCTATATTTCTTTTCATTCTAATTGGTTAAAATATCATAAGCTCTTTTCCAGAGCTTTCCGTGACTGACTTGAGTCAGAATGCTTCACGGTATTTCTTTTCGTCCTTATCATCCAGCATACTCAGGTAGCTGGCATAACGGCTCTGACTGATGTAATGCTGCTCTACGGCATCACGCACAGCACAACCTGGTTCGTTGCGATGGGTGCAGTTACCATACTTACAGCCAACAGAGGTATGGAAGATTTCCGGGAAATAATGGCTGATTTCCTCCACCTCCATATCGAAGGTGCCGAAACCCTTGATGCCAGGTGTATCCACGATATAGCCTCCATCAGGAAGTGGATACATCTCACTGAAGGTGGTGGTGTGCATACCTTTCAAGTGGGCAGATGAAATTTCAGCTGTTTTGGCTTTCAAATCCAGTTCTGGTAACAGCAGGTTGATAAGCGATGATTTGCCCACTCCTGAGTTGCCTGAGAGCAATGTCACTTTGCCTTGCAGCTGGCTCTTCACGGCATCCACGCCTTCACCCGTCTTCACAGACATTGGGTAGCAGGTATAGCCGATAGTCTGGTAAAGGTTGATAAGTCCGTCAAGCAAGCGTTTCTCATCTTCGTCATAGAGGTCAATCTTATTGAACAATAGGCTCACGGGTACCCTATAAGCCTCTGCCGTTGCCAAGAAGCGGTCGATAAAGATGGTGTTCGTCTCAGGATGACTCACTGTGACTAAAAGAAAAGCCTGGTCGAGGTTAGAGGCAATGATATGGCTCTGCTTCGACAGGTTGGATGCTTTGCGGATGATGTAGTTCTTGCGGTCCTCTATTTCAGAAATCATGGCCGTACCCTCTTGATTCAGGACAATATGCACCCAGTCACCCACAGCCACGGGATTCGTACTGCGGATGCCCTTCAAGCGGAAATTGCCCTTTATCTTGCAGGGAACGGTTGGTCCCTCGTCTGTCTTGACGAGGTACCAGCTTCCCGTATTCTTGACTACAAGTCCTCTCAATGCTTTATACCGTCATGATTTCCTTGTTCTTCACTGCCAGCACGTCATCCACTTGTTTGATGTACTTGTCGTGCAGCTTCTTCAGTTCTTCCTCGCCATCCTTCTGGAAGTCTTCTGACAGACCTTCCTTTACAGACTTCTTCAGGTCGTCGATACCGTCACGGCGAGCGTTGCGGATGCTCATCTTGGCATTCTCTGCTTCACCCTTACACTGCTTGGTCAACTGTACACGACGCTCCTCTGTCAAAGGAGGGATACCCAGGCGGATAACCTCACCGTTGTTCTCAGGCATGATGCCTAAATTAGAGTCGATAATAGCCTTCTCAATCACCTTGAACATATTCTTGTCCCAAGGTTTGATAGCGATGCTTCTGGCATCAGGGGTAGTCACTGATGCACAGTTCTGGATAGGCTGCATCGAGCCGTAAGAATTAACTTTGATACCATCTAATAGGCGTATGTCAGCCTTGCCGGCACGGATGTGAGCCAGTGCGTCTTCGAGATACTCTACGGCCATGCTCATGGCTTCCTGAGCTTCGGCCACTACTGTCTTAACGTCTTTCATAATATTTCAATTATTCATTATTCATTATTCATTTTCCATTCTCCATTTTCCATTCTCCATTAATTAAGGGTGTACCAATGTTCCGATATTCTCGCCACTGATGACTTTTTTCAGGTTGCCTACCACATCCATGTTGAATACAACGATAGGAAGGTTATTGTCCTTACACATGCAGATAGCAGAGAGATCCATCACCTTCAGACCACGGGCCAACACCTCGTCATAGGTGATTTCATCAAACTTGGTAGCAGCCGGGTCTTTCTCTGGGTCAGCTGTATAGACACCATCCACACGGGTACCCTTGAACATCACGTCTGCCTCAATCTCAATGCCTCGCAGGCTGGAGCCTGTGTCGGTAGTGAAATATGGAGAACCGGTGCCGCAAGAGAAGATGCATACCTCGCCTGCTTCCATACACTCGATGGCGCGCCATTTGGTATAAAATTCGCCAATAGGCTCCATGCGGATAGCCGTCAGCACGCGGTTCTTCACTCCGATGGCTGTCAATGCGCTACTCAATGCCAGAGAGTTGATGACGGTTGCTAACATACCCATCTGGTCGCCTTTCACACGGTCGAAGCCCTTGTTTGCGCCGCTCAGCCCGCGGAAGATATTGCCACCGCCTATCACGATGCCAATCTGCACACCCATCTCGTGGACCTCCTTGATCTGTGCTGCATATTCACCCAAGCGGATCTCGTCAATGCCGTGACCTTTGGCCCCCATCAGGCTCTCACCGCTTAATTTCAATAAGATTCTCTTAAACTTTGCCATATATAATCTTGTTTTATTTCTCAAACTTATAGCTCCTTTTTTAACTCCTCTTTCAATCTTGTAAACGAAGAGCAAGGAAGCTTATTAACTGCCCGTAGCTTGTAACTCATTTCAGCAGCTCCTGCAACTTGACAGGGTTATTGGTGGTGATGTAATCAACACCTAAATCAATGAAATACTGCAAAGCTTCAGGATCATTCACCGTCCAGACATTGACCTCCAGTCCTAAATCGTGAGCTTCCTTGACCCAATCAGGATGCTGGCGAAGTACATTTTGTTCGTAGTCCAGACCAGCCAGTCCCAAAGACTTCAGCTTGCGGGGCGTGTAGTCGTTATCTAAATAATAAATCTTCGTGTCGGGCAGTAATTTCTTGAATGCCAGGCAAGCGTTGATACTGAACGCAATGATGTCAGTACGGTCGAGCACTCCATAGTGCTTCAGTTTACGCACGATCTTTGCGGCACACTCGTCCTCACGGTTGAAGTCGGAGAGCGACTTCATTTCCAGTACCAGTCTCACACCCAGCTGCTTGCCTTTGGCAAGGTATTCATCTAAGGTTGGCAGTTTTTCACCGTTGTTCAGTGTGATGGCTCTTACCTCTTCAAATGTGGACGTTTCCATATTCACACCATGGAATACCTTGTCATGGTTCACCACCAGTTCGCCATCAGCTGTCATCCATACATCGAATTCAGAGCCGAATGCATGGATGGAGTCAGCTTTCACCAAAGAACTGATGGAATTCTGTGCAGAACCCTCTGTCTCCCAAAAGCCACGATGGCACACCACCTTTTGAGCGATTGACAATTGACAATTGACAATCGACAATGCCACCAATATAAATAAAAGTTTCTTCATAATGCTTGAATTCAAAAAAACTACCAAACTTGTTACTCTTTAGAGTCTCTCAAACTTCTTGGTCTTCTTGAACAAATCATCCAGCCAGGAAGTGAGATAGCCCGTGCGGGATACGAGACCAACCACATTGAAACGCTTGCTCAGGTAAGGCACGCACTCTACCGTTTGCCTTACATGCTCCCAACTTATGCCGGCATCAATAGGTCTTACAGGCAGCCCTCCCAGTTTCAAGATATCATACAGCTGCCTTACAGGCATAATCTGCTGACTCAATCTTTCCTTCACCTCTGGCCAGTATTCCTTCAGCTGCTGCAGTTCGATGCTCAACTGTTCTGGGGTTACATAATTAGAAACGGCCACCTGCATACCCAATTTCTGCAAACCCACCTTGCTCAATGCATCGTGAGCCTGACGCTCGTAAGCTTCCAGTGTAGGCCATTCTTTCACGCATTTATCCACATCCAACTCTTCTTCAAGCGGACAGGCTAACAGTTTGTTGTAAATGGCAGTGATTGTCAGCAAGGCGATGCTCAGCAGCTTGCCGTGAGGCATCTTCTCCTTGCCATTCACTGCCCGTTCCATCTCCCAGATGCCAGTGAGCTGATGCTCTGCTCCAGAAGCTGGCAAGTCACTCTTAACCACCTGCATAGACAAGCCGCTCAGCAAGAGTCCTTCCATCATCCGCTCTATATTCTTACGCTCATCAATGGGCTCGCCAGCCATAATTCTCTCCACAGACATCAATGTCTCGTGGAATCCGTTCTGACTCATCTTCCAAGCCTTTTCATTGATGTGGTCAATGCCCATCCAGTCGGCCAGGATCCAGTCTGCACCAGCCGTCATCTTAGCCAGCAAGTCTGCATAACCCGACTGGTTCAGCTCCGTAGGCGCATGCATGATGATATCTGTATCTGTCAATACAGCCTGCGGACCAGGGCAAGGGAAAGTCTGCTTGATGCCGTTCATTCGTATCGCTGCACCGTAAGCCGTATATCCGCCGTTTGAAGCTGCGGTAGGTACCACTGCATAATGTCTGCCTGCCAGGTGAGAGGCAAGTTTCGTCAGGTCATTGACGGTTCCTGCGCCTACGGCTATGGGAATCACCTCTACAGGCAATTGCTTCAGACGGTCGAGCAGAATGCCCATTGTGTCGAAATTGGCGTGCAGGTTCTTACCTTCATAAATCAGATGTTCCTCTACCACAACGCCCGCTTTCATCAACGATTCCTCTACCTTCTTGCCAGCAATAGGGTAGGTGTTGGTATCAGCCACCACCAGGGCTTTGGAGTGAGGAAACTGCTTGACAAACAGTTCGCCTACCTGCCCGATGATGCCGGCACCAATGCGCATGGCACGCGTGTCATTGATTGACTGTAACGCCTGCTCCATCTGTAGCATACCTCCACGGAAAAAGCGTGGGGTGTATGCTGGGTCTTCCTTTATCAAGGAATAGATATGTTGGATAATGTCTGGATTAAACTCCAGTGAAAACTCATAGTTCTGCATAAGCTTGTCTGTTTTTTTCAACCAACAAAAATAAGCAATGCTTTTGATATTACCAAATATTATTTCAGTCTATTCACTGTAATCTTCGATGCGTGTGCCTTCTCGTGGAAGATTCTGATGTCTGATTTGATGAAATCCTGCTCGTCAGCCTGCGTGATGTCGATAAACTGCTGAGGGTTGAGGTCGTTCAAAGGGAACCAGCTGCTCTGGACTTGAATGACAATGCGATGTCCTTTCCGGAAGCAGTGGGCGATGTCAGGCAAGGAGAACCTCACCTGTGTCAGCTTACCTGGTTTGAAACCCTCAGGATGTGCGAAACTGTTGCGATAACGGCCTCTCATCACCTCGCCACGAACCAGCATCTGATAGCTGCCCATAATCTTTGTCAACGGCTTGCCGTCGTTAAACCTATCCTCAATCTCTTTTCCATACTTGAAATCTTCAGGAAACTCATCAATAACCTTCACCACAAAGTCTGCGTCTGTAGTGCTGATGGCCACTTGCAGGTCGGCTGTTATCTCACCCACCAGCGTGATATCCTCCTCTAATGTCTCTGTACGGAAAGTCAACACGTCAGGACGACGTTCTGCAAACCTTTGGTCATGAGTCATATACTCGCGGGTCTTGCCCCTGTTGATTTCATCGGTATAAGGTACTGGATGATCGGGGGCAGAGGTGTAAGAGCTGAATGACCTGCTTTCTGTTGGAGCCTTGATGCCGAGCTTGCCGTCTTTCTGCAGATAAATGTTGACAGGATGGCTGTCCTGCGGAGGCCATTGGTTGAATTTCTTCCACTCGTTGGCACCGCTGATAAACATGTAGATGTGGTTGTCAAGGTCGGGCTTCGGACCTTCGCCATTGAGATAATATTGGAAGAAATTATACTCCACCTCATGCAGGTAATAGTCTGAGGTGTTCGCTCCAAAATAGATGTCGCCCAGATGGTTGCCCCTGTCACGCTCCCAAGCTCCGTGGAACCAGGGACCCATGATGAACTGTGTCTGCGTTTGCGGACTTTGGTGTTTCAAAGCCTTATACACACCCCAGGTACCATAGCAGTCTTCCGCATCAAACAAGCCACCTGTAACCAGCATCGCAGGTTTCACGTTTTTCAGATGTGGGCGAGGGTCACGAGCCTGCCAGAAAGCGTCATAGTCGGGATGTGCCATTAGGTCTTTCCAGAAAGCGATGCTGTCGCCCACTAACTTTGTGATGTTCTTCAAGGTCTTCTGACGCAGGAAGAAGGTGTATTCGTCATCCAGGAAGAAGGGTTTCATCCGGGTCTGTGTTTTGGTGGGCACGGGACGGGGCCTGCCGAACGTCTGTGCCACAAAGTTCAGCATATCTGTGATCATCAGCACTCCGTGATGATGATAGTCGTCACCCATCCACCAGTCGGTAACAGGTGCTTGCGGAGCCACCGCCTTGATGGCAGGATGCCCGCTCAATGCCGCCATCGTGGCATAGAAGCCTGGGTATGAAGTGCCCAGTACACCTATGTTACCATTAGTTTTCACATTGTTTACAATCCACTCTGCGGTATCGTAAGTATCACTTGCCTCGTCTATGTCTTGATTGCTTCGCTTGTTCTCGATGAAAGGACGCACATCTACGAAATCGCCCTCACTCATCCATCTTCCACGCACGTCCTGCAGCACAATCACATATTTCTGGCGAACGTAGTTGCGCATCTTGCCCCACAGGTTGGAAGAGTATCCATCTCCGTATGGAGATGCTTGATAAGGAGTGCGTTGCATAATGACAGGCGTCAGCTTCGTAGCGTTTTTAGGCTCATAGATTGCCGTAAACAGCTTTATCCCGTCCCTCATCGGTATCATCACTTCCCGCTTCGTGTAGTTCTGCTCTACCCATTCGCGAGTTACATCCTGTGCCGTCATATTCAGGCAAATAAGCATCAGCACAATCATGCTTACCACCTTTCTTGTCTTTGTATTCATCGTTCTAACAGTTGTTTTAATAGTACAAAGATACGGTTAAGCGAGAGATAAGCCAAATATATTCGGACTTTTCCGAACCTTATAATAAAAAAAGCAAGTGAGAAGACTCGCTTGCTTTTGCTGGTCGGAAAGAGGCGACTCGAACGCCCGACCCCTACGTCCCGAACGTAGTGCGCTACCAACTGCGCTACTTTCCGATACCTTCAAATAGTGGTGTCACCAGGAATCGAACCGGGGACACAAGGATTTTCAGTCCTTTGCTCTACCAACTGAGCTATGACACCTTCTGCTAAATGCGGTGCAAAGATAAAGAGTTTTTTCGATACGGCAAACGTCATTATCAGAAAAAATTTGTTTTTGTGTTATCTTTGTAGTATCTTAGCTGCAAAATTACTTGACTATGGCTATTGAACTGGGAAAATTCAATAATCTCGAAATCGTTAAGGAAGTGGATTTCGGACTGTATCTGGATGGCGGGGAGGATGGTGAAATTCTGCTGCCTTCACGCTATGTACCTTATAGTTATGAGATAGGACAGAAGATTGATGTGTTCATCTATCTGGACAATGAGGAGCGTCTGGTGGCTACTACGCTCAAACCTTATGTGCAGGTGGGCGAGTTCGCTTGTCTGGAGGTGTCATGGGTGAACCAGTATGGCGCTTTTCTCGACTGGGGGCTGATGAAAGACCTTTTCTGTCCGTTCCGTGAGCAACGCAGGAAAATGGAGGTAGGGCGCAGATACGTTATCCATGCCCATGTGGATGAAGACAGCTTCCGCATCATGGCTTCTGCGAAGGTTGAGAAATATCTCTCTACGGATATGCCTCCCTATCAGCCTGATGATGAGGTGGATGTGCTGGTATGGCAGCATACCAACTTAGGCTATAAGGTGATCATTGACAATAAGTATCAAGGCCTGGTGTTTGAAAACCAGGTGTTCCAGCATCTGGAAATAGGAGATAAACTCAAAGGCTACATCCTGCAAGTGCGTGATGACGGTAAAGTGGATGTTTCTTTGCAAAAGGCCGGGCGCCAGCAGACACTTGACTTTGCTGACACCTTATTAAAATATATGGAGCGAAACGGCGGAAGGTGCTACCTGCACGACAAAAGTCCTGCAGAGGAAATATACGACCGTTTCAAGGTGAGCAAGAAGGTTTTCAAGAAAGCTGTGGGTGAACTTTATAAGCGCAGGCTTATAGAAATTACTGATAACGGACTGTTGATGGTGTGATTTTTGCAAAAAATGGCTCAATTATTTTGCAGTGTAAGCAAAAGTTGTGTACATTTGTAATCAGATTTTTCATTTTAACTTTAAAATTATAATATCATGGATTCATCTTTAAAAGTTGAGAAACCCTATGTAGTGGGTATTGATATCGGTGGTACTAACACCGTGTTTGGTTTGGTTGACGCTCGCGGTACTGTGGTTGACGTTGACAAGATCAAGACTGGTAAGTACGAAAAAGCTGAGGATTACGTAGATGCAGTATGCACTGGTCTGGAAGCACTGCTTGAGAAGAACGGTGGCAAGGACAAGGTAAAGGGTATCGGTATCGGCGCTCCTAACGGTAACTATTATACGGGAACAATTGAATTCGCACCAAATCTGCCTTGGAAAGGCATCATCCCTCTGGCTCGTTTGTTTGAGGAAAGAATCGGTATCCCTACCGCTCTGACTAACGATGCTAACGCAGCTGCTATCGGTGAGATGACTTACGGTGCTGCACGCGGTATGAAGAACTTCATCATGATTACCTTAGGCACTGGTGTCGGTAGCGGTATCGTGATTAACGGCCAGATGGTTTATGGTTGCGATGGTTTCGCCGGTGAGTTGGGTCACGTTACTATCCGTCGTGATGGTCGTCTCTGCGGTTGCGGTCGCAAGGGCTGCCTGGAGGCTTACTGCTCTGCTACGGGTGTAGCTCGTTCTGCACGTGAGAAGTTGGCTCAGAGTACTGAACCAAGCTTGCTGCGTGACATTCCAGTGGATGACATCACTTCAAAGGATGTGTTCGACGCTGCTGTTAAGGGTGATAAGATTGCAAAGGAAATCTTCGAGTTCACTGGCCAGCTGCTGGGTGAGGCTTTCGTTGATTTCATCGCATTCTGCAGTCCTGAGGCTATCATTCTGTTTGGTGGTCTGGCACATGCAGGTGACCTGCTGTTTGAGCCTATCCGCAAGACAGTTGACGCTAACGTAATGCCAATCTTCAAGGGCAAGACCAAGCTGCTGATGAGTGAGCTGAAGGATGCTGACGCTGCTGTATTAGGCGCAAGCGCACTGGGTTGGGAGTTGAAGGAACTGGAAGCATAATCCGAACTTCTACATTATAGAACAAGGGGTTGCGAAAATCGCAACCCCTTGTTGTTTCTGTCATTTCTCAGGCACTTGTGCCAGCGTAGCTACCAGGAAGTCGTAGAACTTCGGTACGCTTGGTATATAAGCGCGTTCGCCTGGGGTGTGAGGAGACTCCAGGGTAGGACCGAAGGAAATCATATCCATCTTCGGATAGATGGCTCCGATGATGCCACACTCCAGTCCTGCATGAATCACTTTTACCAGTGGCTCCTTGCCAAACTGCTCCTTATAGCTCTTGCGCATTGCTGCCAGGATAGGAGAGTTAACGTCAGGTGTCCAGCCTGAGTAGCCGCCACTTGTCTCGGTCTTCAGACCTGCCATGCTGAAGCAAGACTCTAAGCAGTCTGCCAGATAATCCTTCATCGCATCATTAGAACTACGGGCAAGGATCTTGATTTCCACCTTGCCTCCACCTACATTCACTATAGCTAAGTTTGAAGAAGTCTCAACGGTATCAGGTACTGTCGGAATCATACGCATTGTACCATTTTGGCAAGCCATGATGACTGCAATGATGTTGTCTTGAATCTCTTCAGGCACCTTGGTTGCAGGCACCTCAGTATCTTCCATCTTCAGGTAGATGTCTTTCTCGATAGGAGTGAACTCTTCGTTGAGCTGAGCCTCATACTCCTGAATGTAAGTGTCAAGACCTTCCATGTCATCCGGATTGAACAGCAGGACAGCCTGTGCCTCACGTGGAATGGCGTTGCGCATATTGCCGCCACTGAAGCAAGCAAGCTCGCAATCAAACTCTACCAACAGGTCGTGAACTACACGCGCCAGCTGCTTGATAGCATTCGCACGTCCTTCATTGATTTCCATACCTGAATGACCACCACGCAAGCCTTTCAGTACAATCTTCTTGGCGATGAAACCCGGTGTGGGAGCCACCTCTTGGTATTGCATGCTGGAAGTGATGTCAAGACCTCCGGCACAACCTATGTATAGCTCGCCTTCAGACTCTGAGTCGAGGTTCAGCAGAATCTCGCCCTTCAATGTGTCAGGACTTAATGCGAAAGCTCCGAACATGCCGGTCTCTTCATCTTTGGTGACCAGTGCCTCCAGAGGTCCGTGCTTGATGTCCTTCGATTCCAAAACTGCCATGATGGCAGCAACGCCCAAGCCGTCGTCGGCACCTAAAGTAGTACCCTTTGCACGAACCCAATCGCCATCAATCCAAGTCTGGATAGGGTCTTTGGTGAAATTGTGCTCCTCGTCAGCTACCTTCTGAGGCACCATATCCATGTGTGCCTGCAGCACCACACCCTTGCGGTTCTCCATACCTGGAGTGGCAGGTTTGCGGATTACCACATTTCCAGCATTATCGATAAAAGACTCAAGACCCAGGTTCTTGCCAAAGTTCACTAAATATTCGCTTACTTGCTCGCAGTGTCCGGAAGGACGGGGAATCTGTGTAAGCGCATGGAAGTTTTTCCATACCCCTTGGGGGGCTAAATCCAGAATCGTACTCATAGATTAAAGATATTTATTTAAATTAAAAACATTCAGTCGTTTCTGCGAATATACGATTTTAATTTGTGAAAACTCGTTTTCTTGCTTTTTTTTATGGCAATTTCACAATAAAACCTTATTTTTGTGCTATCTTGAGACAATGAGGCATGAGAAACACGAGGATAATATGGTCATTAGTGTGCTTGCTGATAACCCTTAGCTGGGGTACGTTGCAAGCGCAGCAGAATTATTCCCAAAGGATAGCGGATGTAGATGTCGGACTTGGCTATAACGAGTGTTTCTTCATCGTGTCTAACTTCTCATGCACAAATAGCTTTTCCCATGAAACGGCATCTGTGCCGGAATTGCTGCAGCGTCAGACAGAAGGTTTCTATTTCTATCTGAAGGAAGACAACCGATCCAAAGCCATCATGCTGAGAAAATCGGATGGCACTTTCATCCCACTGAAGGGAGCGCTTGACGCTATCAGGCTGTCATTGGAAGCCAATCCCCACCAGTTCATGACTCTTTTCCTGGATTTCAATGTGAATATAGGCCTGGTGCCTGTGTTCGAGGAAGCTGGTCTAGCACCTTATCTATATATACATGGGGAACGTACGGTTTGGCCTGCACTGAAAGAAATGATGGATGAGGACAAGAGACTCGTTGTGTTTGAGGTGCAGGAGCATGTTGGCAGTCCTGCATGGCTGCATAACATGAATGAGTTTGTGGAGCATACAGACCCCGACTGGAGTAATGCCCGTAATTCAGTGGAGATTCAGGAAGATAGGGTGAAAAAGACATTGTCTATGTTCAATGGCTTCAAGAATGTGGAGGCCATGAGGCTCAGGGGAGGCACGCTGTATGAGACGGCTCGATACACGCCCTATCTTGTGAATCTCGTGAGGGACACCTGGAGCAACGAAGGCAGGATGCCCAACTTTATTGTGGTTGACAAATATGACACTTGGGTGGAGAGTACTGTGAGGAATCTCCGCAATTTCAACTTGGTATATGGGGCTGTAGTTAGTAATAACGAACTGGTGAATTATGTGAATTGGGAGGGCATGGCCAATTCCACACCAGGCATCTATTGCTTTCCGTTGGAGAATGACATGGAGCTGATGCTGAGTCCTATTGTGCCAGGCTACAGGGTTCAACCGGAAAAATTGTACGCCAAGGGAAATCAGAAACGCATTATGATGGATATGTTCCAGGCCATACCTATTGATATTGACGAGAGTCTGGAAGTGTTCTTGCCGTTTAACGGTGATGTGGATGACCATTCATTGCATAAATATCCCATTGGTAACCAGGGTGTTGTCGATTCTTTTGAGATGGATCATGGGCAGGCCGCTTCTTTCGATGGTCATAGCAGGATTAACCTGCCTACCTCTCAGGACCTGAGTCTGAGAGATCATGATTTCACCGTACAGGTATGGCTCAAGATTCCTAAATATGCCGATGACAAGAATGATTATTGTGTGTTAGGCTCCAAGAGCAGTGCCTACCAGCAGGCATTGCATCTTCTAATTCGTAATGGTAAACCTTATATGGGTTTCTATAATAATGATATCGAGGGAAATACACAGATAGAACCCAACAGGTGGTATAATGTTACCTGGAGGTACAACAAGCAGAATGGGGAACAGGCAATATTCGTGAACGGAAAGCTGGATGCCATTGCTACCAGCAGACCCGGATATATGGGCAGTGACAGCCTTTATGTGGGCTTTACGGGCTTCAACCAGTCTTCTTACTTTTCTGGTACACTCGATAATATCGCCATCTGGTCAAGGGTCTTGAGTGAGAAAGAGATATTGGGGTTGAGCAATCAGGTGATTGAACTCCGTCTGTCTCAGCGTACATCTCTGTGGGAAGGCAGAGGATGGACTGTGGCTATTGTCTTGGCTATCATTTTGATGTCTGTATTGGTGTTTGGACACAGACGTAGAAGACGTCATGAGATAGCAGACGATATACGATTGGAGGATGGACAGACGCAAATGGCTGTTAGCGAACCCAATGTTACGACCAATATGCCTGCTGAACAACCAGAAAAGAACTATATCCGGCTGTTTGGACCATTTGAAGTGATAGATAAGGATGGTGAAGACATCACCGCATTGTTTACACCTAAGCTAAAGCGATTGTTTATCTTAATCCTGGTGAACTCTACACGGGGGAAGTCTGGTATCAAAGGCAGTGAGATGTGTGATTACATTTGGGGGAAAGACAGCAAGAATGCCAAGAGCCTGCGAAGTGTGTCTGTGTTGAAGCTCCGTAAGATACTGGAACGTCTTGACCATGTAGAGATTTCTTTCAATGTCAATAAGTATGCGGTTGTGATGAATGGAAGCATTTATTGCGACTATTTGCAGTGCTTGGCTATGTTGGAGAAGAAACAAGTGAAAGACCGGCAGACTTTCGAACGTTTCTTTGATATCGTGAAACGGGGAGAAGCCTTTGAGGGAGAGTCTTTCGATTGGTTGGATGACGACAAGAGCTTCATCAGCAACAGTGCTGTGGATGTGATGGCTCACTTTATTAGCGACTATCGTGTGGACGAGGATGCTGACAAGGTGATTGATATCGCCCGGAAGATGCTGGTAAACGATCCATGCAATGAGGAGGCATTGCAGTATCTGACGAAGGCAATGCTGAGTCGCAACAACACCAAGCAGGCACATTATGTATATGAAAGTTTCTGTGCGGAATACAAGAAAACCTATGGCGAAGACTTCAAGATGAGCTTTGAAGAGGTGGCTTCAGATATTAAAGTAGGCGAAAATTAGCCCTTCGCTGAAAAATCTTACGATTATTTTTTATTTTTTTTCACTCCCTGTATTATAGCACTTTAAATATTTAATTAGTCCTAAGTTAGCCCTGTGTTAACAAGCCCTTAAATACTTATTAATTTTCAGTTTGTATAGGGTGTGCTATATTAGCGTTGCCGATGCGAATCACTTCGTGCTGGTTAAGGTTAATAGTGCAATATATTAAAATCTAACAATTATGAGTAAATCCAATGATTCCATGATGTTCTCCCGTAGGAGCTTCATGAAGACAGGAGCAGCTGCTGTGGCAGGATTCACCATCGCTCCTAATGTAATTCTGGGTCAGACTTACGGTCATGTACCCCCAAGTGATCAGATTAATATCGCTGGTATTGGTTTCGGCAACCAGGGCGCTGGCGACTTGCAGAACATTGCAGATCCTGATGCTCCTGTAAAGCGTGAAGGTCTGGGTGGTATGCGATGGGCTACTAACCAGCCATACGCAGGTATCCGTATTCAGCGTCAACGCCGTGCTTCTGACAGTATCGTACAGATGGGTGATGCTGGACGTCAGCCTATCCACCATGCTAATATCTATGCGCTCTGTGATGTGGATACCGAATATGGCGCTCCTATTTTCAATGCTTACTATAAAGCTAAGAGATATACAGATTTCCGTGAACTGATTGAGAAGGAAAAGGATGTGGATGGCTATCTGATCGCTACTCCTGACCATACTCACGCTATCATTGCCGCTACCGCCATGAAGGCAGGTAAGGCTGTGTTCGTTGAGAAGCCTATGGCAAAGACCATCAAGGAGGTTCGCTACCTGCGCGACCTGGCTAAGAAAACTGGTGTAGTGACTCAGATGGGTAACCAGGGTCACAACGTTGAAGGAACTTATCAGACAGTAGAATGGATACGCAGTGGTCTCATTGGTAATGTTTCTGAGGTTCACATGTGGTCAAACCGCCCAATGTGGAAGCAGGGCTACTTCGATCGTTTGCCTGCACAGACCATTCCACAGACCCTTGACTATGACTTGTGGTTAGGTCCTGCTCCAGAGAAGCCATACAACGAGGCATCATTGCACTTCGCTTGGCGTGGCTTGTGGGACTATGGTACGGGTGCCATGGGTGACATGGGTGCTCACACTTTCGATGCTCCTATCTGGGCATTGGGTCTGGGTATGCCTGACAAGATTATGGCTACCACAACTCCTTATAATGACGAATATCTGCCACAGGCTGAGGCTGTGAAGTATCACTTCCCGGCTCGCGAGGTGCCTACTTTGGATGGCAAGAAGAAGATCAAGATGCCTGAGTGCATTGTCACTTGGTCTGACGGTGGTATCAAGCCTTATCGTCCGTTTGAACTGGAGAATGGCCGGGCATTGCGTGAGTGCCTCTATGTGGGTGACAAGGGCATGATGATGCACGGAACCCATGGCGCAAGTCCTGAGCTCGTCCCTAACCGTCCTAACTTCAAGGAGCCTGCAAAAGTGATTACCCGTCCTAAGAATATTTATGTTGACTGGGTTGAGGCTATCAAGGAAGGTCGCAAAGCTGCCAATGACTTCGAGATTGCTGCTAAGCTGACCGAAATCATGTTGCTGACTAACATTGCAGTGGCTGCACAGAATACCAATATTACCTTGGAATATGATGCCGCTAATATGAGAATCACCAACTGTGAGGAAGCTAACAATTATTTCCACTACGAATATCGTAAGGGTTGGGAGTTGCCGGCTCTCTAATTTTAATAGTATCTTTTCCTGAGAGGGGACTCGTTTCCCTCTCTTTAATTTCAAAGAATAATGGATAAGTCAAGAAGAGCCTTTTTAGGCAAATCATTCACAGCAATCGGTGCTGCCGCTTTGGCACCATCATTGTTCTCATCTTGTGCTGGCGCATCAAGTAAGCCAGCCACTCCAGCTTCTGACGGCAAACCTAACTCTGTCTTCAATGGTGTGGCTATCGGTACCATTACATATAGTTTCCGCTCTATGCCAGGCGGTTTGGAAAATGTCGTGAAATATTGCAGGGAAGCGGGAATCAGCACTGTCGAGCTGATGAGCAATGACCTGGAAGCTTATCTGGGTATTCCAGAAAGTCCGATGAGACGCATCATGCAGGAGGCTATGAAGAATATGCCTGCACCAGCTCCTGACGCACCTCGTCAGCGTCCTACGTTCACTCCTGAACAGCAGGCTGAGATTGACAAGTATAACGCAGATGTTAAGGAATGGCGTAAGAATATTGATATGGATAAGGTCGCAGCAGCTAAGAAATATTTGGATGATAACGGCATCGAGGCACATGTCGTGAAATTCTCTCCAGGAAACTGGGAGGATGACCAGATTGACTATGCTTTCAAGGTAGCTAAGGCAATGGGTGCCAAGGGCGTATCTGATGAGCTGAACTTGGAAGCTGCTAAGAAGACCGCTCCATTTGCTGAGAAGTATGGTATATATACCATCTATCACAACCACATGCAGTATGCTGAGAACCCAACCATCTGCGATCCTGTACTG
Source organism: Bacteroidaceae bacterium (assembly GCA_017471185.1). Taxonomy (GTDB): domain Bacteria; phylum Bacteroidota; class Bacteroidia; order Bacteroidales; family Bacteroidaceae; genus Bacteroides. Next base: position 14,445 of record JAFUVZ010000029.1, on the reverse strand, counting down.
GCTGTATCACCGAATGTGATGCTGAATTTTGATGCAGGCCACTTCTTCGGTTCGACAGGCCGTAATCCTATTGAGATGATTGAGAAATATCACGACCGCATCGTAAGTATGCACATTAAGGACAAGACCGGGCCTAATACTGACCCGACTCCTAACCAGAATCAGGTATGGGGGCAGGGACAGATGCCTTTGGCTGAAGTGCTGAACTATATTAAAGAAAAGAAATATCCTATTTATTGCGACATTGAGCTGGAGTATGATGTGAAGCCGTGGTCTAATGCTGTTAAGGAAGTAAAGACCTGCGTGAACTATGCACGTCAGATTCTGCTCTGAAGCCAATTAACCATTCAATTTGTCTTTATTTTTGGCCTCCTGATGTAAAAAAACAGGAGGTTTTTTTGTTAAAATGTCTATGAATGGTGAGGGTATAAAAAATATTTATTATATTTACACCAAATTTGTATAAAGACAAACTAAATGTTTCATCTAAATATAAAGTAAATTTTATGAACATCACTCGTAGAAACTTTTTGAAGACAGGAGCAGCTGCCGTTGCAGGTTTTACTATTGCTCCTAACACAATCTTGGGTAAGTCTCATGGACACAATGCCCCAAGTGATCTTCCAAACATCGCAGCTGTCGGTGTAGGTAGTCAGGGCGGTGGCGATATCCAGAATATCGCTGACCCAGATGAGAAGATTGGTCGCAGACCAGATAATGGGCGTAAATATGGTGGTTGGGTTTCTCCTAACTTCGCAGGCTTGCGTCCAGAGAGAAGAATGGTTGACCAGGGCGTACAGATGGGTGACGCTGGCAAGCAGCCTATTCATCATGCTAACATGTACGCTCTGTGCGATGTTGACCTTGACTATGCAGGCCATATCATGGCTGGCTATCCAAAGGCTAAGAAGTATCAGGACTTCCGCAAGATGCTGGATGACTGTGGCAAGGAGATCGATGGCGTATTGATTGGTACTCCTGACCATACCCACGCTATCATCGCTGCTTACGCTATGCTCCAGGGCAAGGCTGTATTCGTAGAGAAGCCTATGGCTAAGACTATCGAAGAGGTTCGTTACCTGCGTGATTTAGCAAAGAAGACTGGTGTTGTTACTCAGATGGGTAACCAGGGGCACAACATCGAAGGTACTTACCAGACTGTTGAGTGGATTCGCAGCGGTGCTATCGGTGATGTAACTGAGGTTCATATGTGGTCAGACCGTCCTGTATGGCGTCAGGGTGATTACCAGCGTCCTGAAGGTGAGGCTATACCTAAGAACCTGGACTATGATCTGTGGTTAGGTCCGGCTCCTCTGAAGCCTTATAACCATCAGACTACTCACTTCGCTTGGCGTGGTATGTGGGATTATGGTACAGGCGCTATGGGTGATATGGGTGCTCACACTTTCGATGCTCCTATCTGGGCTTTAGGTCTGGGTATGCCTGACAAGATCCAGGCAACTACCACTCCGTTCAACGATGAGTATCTGCCTATCACTGAACTCTGCCAGTACCACTTCCCTGCCCGTACTGTTGATGGCAAGAAGATGCCTGAGGTTACTGTTTACTGGACTGACGGTGGTATCAAGCTGTCTCGTCCAAAGGAACTGGAAGCTAACCGCCAGTTGCGCGAGTGCTTGTACATTGGTACAAAGGGTATGTTGATGCATGGTACTCACGGTGCAACTCCTGAGTTCATCCCTGCTCGTCCGGGATGGAAGGAACCTGCTAAGACGCTGCCACGTCCTAAGAACATTTATGTTGACTGGGTTGAGGCTATCAAGGAGAAGCGTCAGGCTGCCAACAACTTCGATGTAGCTGCTAAGCTGACTGAGATTATGTTGCTGACTAACATCGCAGTTTTGTCACAGCAGCGTCACATCACGCTGGAATACGATGCCAACAAGATGCAGATTACCAACCTGCCTGAGGCAAATCAGTTCTTCCGCCGCGAGTATCGTCATGGTTGGGAGCTGCCTAAGTTCTAAATCATACGATCTGATAGATAAGAAAGAAGGTAGTCCGAACGGACTACCTTCTCTTTTTTATATTTTCTCACTGTACTCAATCGTCTTGTCGATATTCAGCGTAGGGACTCCGATATACTGGAGTTCTTCGCAGTAATCTATTATTCATAACTTATTCTGCCAAAGCTTTCTGCCAAGCATTGAAGTTTTCCTTCTCTGCATTGTTCTCCACACAGTCGGAATTGATGACATTGGTCACAAACTGCTTCAAAGTGAGCTTGATGACATCTTGCTCTGGCTCATTGAAGTTCTTCAGCAAGTCTTTGGTCTCATCAACAATCTCTTGCAGTGAATACTCTTTGTTTAGGCTGCCTGTGATTTCCTTTTCCAATACCTCGTCAACAGGACCGATCTCTGACAGCTTATCAATGAAATACTGAATGTATCTCTTTTCACGAGCGTCATATTTGCCGTCGGCATGCGCAAAAAACAAGCCAGTCTTCGCTACCAGCTTGATGACTTTTTCAATAGGTTCTTTCTTATCCATAATCGTTCATTTGTTTGAGCCACCGAAAGCACTGGAAGCCATGCCGATGACAGATATTACACTTTGAGCTATTTCTCCGATATTCGCACCAGCCAGATTGCCGGCAAGGCCACCACTTGGCTGTGAACCACCTACCATTGCACCTAAGATGCTGCCGAGGTCAAGACCACCTCCTTTACCACCTGTTACTGCACCCAGCACACTGCCTAAGTCAATGCCACCTTTGCCACCTGTTGCGGCTCCTAATACACTGCCCAGGTCAATGCCTCCGCCTTGGCTGCTTGAACTGCTGTCTGTGCCTGTTATGGCATCCAGCTCTTTTCCAATGTCAATACCTTTGTTCTGGGCAGGTATCTGCTTGGGCTTGCTGACAGTATTCCCTTGGCTTTTGCCTTTGCCCGCTGTCTGTGCGCCTAATACTTGTCCCAGAATGTCTCCCAATGCACCGCTGGCTGCGCCACCTGATGTCACGGAATTCAAGATGTTACCTAATAAGTCTCCCATAACTTTATGATTTAGAGATTAAACATATTCTGCCCTAAATATACGCAGAATAATTTGAAAACTGAAACAATCTTAGGTTTTTAACTTTAAAAATCTTTCAGATTCTCGTCATCCCCTTGGAAGAAATGCTCTTCTTTGCTACGTTTGAGATAACCTTCAGCAGCTTCAATCCATCGTCTATACCTGTCAGGATTAGCACTCTTCTGCGCATTGTTGATAAACATCTGGAAATGACGGTCGGCATTGGCACGGTCGTGTATGATGGTATATAGATAGGCGATATGGTAAATATCTGTCAAACGGTCAGGCTTGTAGGTTAGCGAACGCTTGAAATCGTCTATCGCTTCCTCGAATTTCAGTAGCCGGATATAGGCATTGGCGCGTGTATTATAGAGCGACCACATGAGCGTTTCATCAGGAAGTATCTTTTCGATGGCCTGACTGATCATGTTTACTCCTTCCTTTTCATTACCATTCAACTTGGAAGCCACGATGCCATATTGTGCCTGGATATATTGGTTCTTGTATCGGTCTTTACGAGCCGCTACCTTCAAGCAGTCGTAGGCTTCCCACAGACTATCCACACGGGCGTATGCCAAGCCCATATAATAATTGGTGGTGGTTGAGTTGTCGCCTGCATCCCTTAGTTTTCGGTATTCATCCAAAGATTCTTCGTAGTTGCCCGTCTGGTAGAGCAGGTAAGCTTTCAGCCCGTTTACTGCCATGTTCTCGTTGTCATAGATGCAGAAATCATCGAGTACTAACAAAGCGGAATCCAGCTGTTCCCTGTCCTCGTAGTTCTTCGCCAAGTTGATGATGTTATTGGCATTCTCTATGTTCTTCTGGGCGATAATCTTTTCGAATACCAGAGCAGAGTCTGCATTGTTCAGTTTCTCGTGACTCTTCGCAATCAGCACCAGATCGGCTTCCAGGCTGTCTGCCTTCAACAGTTCCTGGCTGATATTGATGCTCCTGCGATACACGCCACGTTCGTAATACACACTGGCAATGTCACGCTTGATGCTATCCGATGGATGCAACTCGTAGGCTTGTTCCAACAGCTTCAACGCTTTCTTGTTGTTGCCATTGTCCTTAAACTTCAATCCCTGTTGCCATAAACCCTGCCAGTCTGAGGGTTGAGCCGTGTTTTGTGCCCAAGCGATGGAGAAGCTTCCCCAAAGCAACACTATATATAGTAAGAATCTTTTCATATAACTTATGATTTATCTATGTGCGTCCATTCTCTTGAGATAATCCTCTAAAGGCTCCATGCCCATCTCACTCCGCCATTTATCCACCTGCTGGGCATCCAGCAATTGATAGACCATCTTCCCACCCTTATCATCATCCACGATTTGCGAACCATAGCGTTGAGGTTTGCCCTCAAACAAGTTGATGCGGTCTTCCATCATGGCCAATCCTTCTCTGGCAATATCCCCTTTCAAGGCTGCCTCCTGGAATAAAGGGAAATATTTCTTCTGGACTTCCAGACCTGCGTGTTGGATGACTGCCCAGTAAGCACCTACGGCATTGCCCACCTTATCACAGCCTACCCATCCACGTGTATCGAGAATCTTGCAAATCTGCTCTTGGTTGATTCTATCAACCCGCTGCATCTCTTTCTCCGCTTCTGCTACTGCTATGCTATCATAAGGCATTTGGTTACGAGCCGCCATGAAGGCTATCCTCACCTCTTGGTCAGTCTTCATGATCATCTGGAGTCTGCGTCGCAAAGGCTTGTCAAAGTTTGCTTCAATACGGCGCTTCCTCGTATTGAGGCTGTCGAGTAGAACTACCCATCGTCCGTCATTTTTCAAGGAAGCCAAATCGTCGTCATGCTCTATATTGTCAGAGTACCAGTTCCTTTCAAGATTCAGACGGGCATATAGACGATTGAAGGCCGTTTCTGTGTCACCCGCCAATGCTGCTGCGCAAGCCCCGTTATACAGATGCACGCCTTGCACAAAGTCGGTCATGGCAACTGCTTCGCCAAAGGCACGGCTTGCCGCCTCGTAATCGCCCTCCATAAACAATGAGTCGGCTTGCATCGTCAGTTCCGAATACCGTTTGTTATACTGAGCGAACGTCAACGATGGCATCAATAACCCTATCAAAACAATCAGCGTCTTCATATCCTTTTTTTGACAAATATAGCAAATGTTAGATATAAAGACGCTATCCGTTAAGACTATTTAAGTCTAAATCCTCTATTTTACCCGCAATGCCCGCATGGCGTTGAACACAGCTAATACAGTGACACCTACATCGGCAAATACAGCCATCCACATGGTGGCGAGGCCAAAGGTTGCCAGTATGAGTACCGCTATCTTAACGCCGATGGCGAACCATACGTTCTGACGGGCTATACCGAGCGTCCTTCGGGCTATGCGAATGGCAAGTGGTATTTTTGAAGGCTTGTCGTCCATCAGCACCACATCCGCTGCTTCGATGGCTGCATCGCTTCCTAAGCCTCCCATGGCAATGCCCACATCTGCGCGAGCCAGCACAGGAGCGTCATTGATGCCATCACCCACAAAGGCAAGAGTCTTGTCATTGCCTTTTTCCTTAAGCAACATTTCTACAATGTCCACCTTGTCATTAGGCAACAATCCTGCATGGTATTCGGCAAGATGTAACTTCTTTGCCACATCTTCGCCCACTTCTTTCCGATCACCTGTAAGCATCACTGTCCGATGTACACCCAGTGATTCCAGCATTTGAATAGCAGAAGCACTGTCTTCTTTAATCTTATCATTTATGACAATGTGTCCTGCATACTCGCCATTGATGGCCACATGGATGATAGTGCCTACATGGTGGCAATCGTGCCATTTCGCTCCAATGGCATCCATCATCTTTGTGTTGCCTACGCAAACAAGGACATTTCCGACCTTGGCACGAATGCCTTGTCCGGCTACTTCCTCGGTATCACTTACAATACAACCATCTGTAGCTTCATCAGGGAAAGCATCTCGCAAAGCTGCTCCAATGGGGTGGGTGGAGTAATGTTCAACATGGGCTGCCAAATGCAACAGGTGGTGCTCATCGAACATATCAGGGTGAACTGCCTCAACGGCAAATTGTCCGTGAGTCAGTGTTCCCGTCTTGTCAAACACTACCGTATCAATTTTCGAAAGTATATCCATGTAGTTGGCTCCCTTGATAAGGATGCCCTTGCGTGACGCCCCTCCAATGCCTCCAAAGAAGGTGAGCGGCACACTGATGACCAAGGCGCATGGGCAAGACACTACTAAGAACAACAAGGCTCTGTATAGCCAGGTAGGGAATGTAGTCAGGAAGTCGCCACTGATCAATGGAGGCAATATGGCTAAGGCGATTGCCGCAAATACTACTATAGGAGTGTATATCCTGGCAAAGCGGGTGATGAAGGTCTCGCTCTTCGATTTCCGTTCGCTGGCATGCTCCACTAAATTGATAATCTTTGAAACAGTACTTTCTCCAAAACTTTTAGTGGCTCTTACCTTGATGACGCCAGACAGGTTTACACACCCAGATATCACCTCGTCGCCTTTCTGTATATCACGCGGCAGGCTTTCTCCAGTAAGGGCTATGGTATTTAAAGCGCTATTGCCTTCTAAGACAAGACCGTCGAGTGGCACTTTCTCACCAGGTTTCACAACGATGGTCTCCCCAATCTTCACATTCTCTGGAGAAACATCCGACAAGTTTCCGTTTCTTTCCACATGTGCCAGGTCAGGTCTGATATCCATCAGGTGAGCAATGCTTTCACGGCTTTTGCCTTCCGCGTAGCCTTCAAACAATTCTCCAACCTGGAAAAAAAGCATGACGAAAACAGCTTCCAGGAATTCTGTCTCTGCATTTGGCAAGAAGCCGATGCACAAGGCACCAATGGTGGCGATTGACATGAGGAAATGCTCGTTGAAGGCGTCACCATGAACTATGCCCTCGATGGCTTCATGCAAAGTCTCATGCCCTATTAATAAATAAGGTATCAGATAGACCAGTAGCAGTTGCCAGGTGGGTAATTGAAAATGATGTTCTATATATACAGCTGCAATGAGTAACGCAATTGTGATGATTATCTGCGTTATCTGACCTTTCAGTCCGTCATGGTGATGATGCTCATGTGAGCAGCAAGAGTCACAGCCATGTTCATGGCCATGCTCGTGATGATGATGTTCATGCAAATGATTTGCCATACTCTTGTAGTTTTTTATTTCCGCTACAAAAGTATGGCAATAGTTTTGCAACCTGGTTGCAAATGTCACTTTGAAACCTTATTTTTTAAACAAGGAAGCAATGTAGAGCACTACGATGGCACCGATGGTTCCTGTACCAATCTCACCGAACAGACCACCCCAGTTAATGCCTACCAGACTGAAGAGCCAGCTGCCAACGGCACCACCAACGATACCTAATAGCAGGTTGATTAAGAAACCAAAGCCTCCACCTTTCATAATCTTGCCTGCTAAGAAACCGCATACACATCCGATAATAATGCTAATGATAATTCCCATAATTCTAAATATTTAAAGATTCAACATTCATCAAGCTTCCTGTAACGTCTTTCGGGATATGTAGAATACGAAGGCGCACATTAACGCGAATATCACCCTCATGTCTATGCCTTGTGTTAAAACTCCGTCAAGATACTGGTAAAGAGCATTTTCTACCCGACTCACCCCACCGAATACGAAGAACAGTATGACCACTACCGCCATCATGACTGCATTCCAAACTGTAGGCAGCCAGTCTCGCTGAGCCTTGCCGTCGGGCAAAGTCTGCATCACCCGTTCCGTGAAGCCATTGTCGGATATCTCCTGCCGATTCTGCTTCATAAACTGCTCTATCAACTTGTCACTATCTTCCATATCCGTTTTGTTTTAAATAGTTGGCCATCTTTTCTTTTCCACGGCTCAGATGGCTTTTCACCGTTCCCTCTGCCATCCCTGTAATCTCGGCAATCTTCTTGATCTCCAACTCCTCCATATAAAAGAGGGTGATACAGGTTCTTTCTGCCTCTTTCAATTGTTGCAAGGCAGCATAGACATCCATCTTCTTACCGATGTCCTGCTGCTCATGACTATAGTCGGCATCCGTTGTCACCACCTCTAAATCAGAAGTAGGTTTCTGACTGCGAATATAATCAAAAAAAACATTATATGCAATTCTATAGAGCCAAGTTGTAAAATTTGCCGCTCCTTTGAAGCTGGTCAGGCTTGTATATGCCTTGATGAATGTGTCTTGTGCCAGGTCATCACTGAGCTCCTTGTCTCCACAAGTCTGGTTCAGGAAGAACCGTCGCATTTGCGACTGGTACTTCCTGACCAGTTGGTCGAACGCACTTTTATTGTGCAATACCACTACTTGGGTCACCAGTGATATATCACTCAGTGAATTAATCATCTCTCAGTTAGTCGTTGCTGTTAGTATCAATATTCTTAATGCTGTCCTCTTTAAAGATTTTGCCTTTGTGGTGGTAGTACGAAAGGAGCTGGCTTGCACCGTTGGCTACCACAAACAGGCCGATGCTGGCAAGAAAGGCTTCGCCGGTCATTAACCAGAGGAAGATGGTCAAAGTAATACCTATCGCCACATTTTTAACGCCCTTCTCAAACAGTCCTGCGTCTTCACGGTATTCTTCCTTCAATTCGTTCAGGAAGTTATCTGGCAAGGGCTGTCCGCTATCCACGATTCTTTGTGCCAACTCATACTTCTTCTTGCGGCTGTAGTAGCGGTATAATAACACTGCCAGGACAAATACGATAGGTAATATCACACAAAGTGAGATGCTTAAAATAATGAATCCCAAAGCGCTAGATAACCCTGTGTCAATGTCCATTTCATGCATAATAGACCTGATGTCTTCTTTCGTGAGTTCATAATCCTCTCCTTTGTTCGCATTGTTGATGCTGTCGCTCTTGGCAACGCTTTTCGGATCAAAGGTCGTTATGCTCAGCGTGTCACCTTTGGTTGCTGCTGCATCGCTAATCTCATACACCACCTTGTTGCCGTCTTTGTCGGTGGTAGTTACTTCATGGCTTTGCGCCATCATGGCGGTCATTCCCATTGTTGCTACCGCCAGTGTCATCATGATTCTTCTCATATCTGCAATTGTTTTTATTTCGTTATTTTGTACATTAGACGCAGCTCAAAGCGTTAAAAGTTGCATCTGAGTGTGTTTTTTTTCATTATTTCCTTGCAAAGTTATAATTTTGCATGCATAAAAAGCAAGAATGATGAAAGAACTCGCTTCAGAATTCATATCTCAGATGGATTCCCTTTTAGGAAAAGATGCATGCCAGCAGCTGGTAAATGCCATGCAGGCGGAACAACCTGTCAGTATCCGACTTAATCCTTTGAAGATGAAAGGTGAGGATATGTTGGAACGTGTGCTCTGGTGCGAGGAAGGCAGATATCTCAAGGAACGTCCTCAGTTTACTTTCGATCCTTTGCTTCATGCAGGCTGCTATTATGTGCAGGAAGCATCCTCAATGTTCGTCAGTCAGGCTATACGCCAGTATGTTGACAAACCTGTTTTTGCGCTCGACTTATGTGCCGCTCCTGGTGGTAAATCCACCTTGTTACGCTCTGTGTTGCCAGAAGGAAGTATGCTTGTCTGTAATGAGATTATGCGTAACCGTGCCCAGATTCTGGCGGAGAATCTGGTAAAGTGGGGCCATCCCGATATGATGGTTACCAACAATGCCTCTGAGGATTTTGCGGATTGCACCAATTGCTTTGATTTGATTCTCGCAGATGTGCCTTGCTCAGGAGAGGGTATGTTCCGTAAGGATGATGAGGCGATTGCCTGTTGGAGTCTTGACAATGTGCAGATGTGCGCAGAACGCCAACGACATCTTATATATAATATATGGAGTGCATTGAAGCCTGGTGGTTTACTGATATACAGTACCTGTACCTACAATGCGGAAGAAGATGAACATAATGTCTCTTGGATTATGCAGGAGTTCGGGGCGAGTGTTCTACCAGTTGTTGTTCCTGAGGGATGTGATGTGTTGGGTAACTTGATAGGAGATGATTTCCCTGTCTATCATTTTATGCAGCACAGGGTGAAAGGCGAAGGTTTTTTCATGGCAGTGCTTCGCAAACCGGAAGAACCAGGATTCAGACCTTTCCGTTTGCCAGATGTGTCAGCCTTTGAAAAAAACAAGAAAAAGAAAAAAGATAAGAGACAGCTGTCTTTACCTATTAAGGATATCCTACGAGAAGTTCAGCGATGGGTGATTCATCCTGAGTATTATTTTTGGCAAGTTTCTGAGGAAGGTGTGCGGGCTTTGCCGCTATCATTGGCATCGTTTTATCTGTGGGGAAAGGCGAATGGATTGAAAATACAAGAAGCTGGCGTTCAGGTTGCCGTCTTGAAAGGGACGGAACCTATTCCTGCGCATCCTTTGGCCATGAGTACCCAACTTAATACAGTTGCTTTTGCTTGTCAGGAGGTAAGTTATACACAGGCCATTGCCTACCTTCGCAAAGAGTCGGTGGTATTGCCACCTGATGCCCCCAAGGGGTATGTCTTGCTGACTTATAGGAAACTACCGATTGGCTTTGTTAAGAATTTGGGCAATAGAGCCAACAACCTCTATCCCCAGGAATGGAGAATCAGAAGCAGCTATATCCCAGAAAAGTTTGATGTGATTTAGTTGGCCTCTTCGTCTTCGTCATAAAAGTCGTGCCAATCCTCTTCCTCTTCATCCATGAAGATGGTGGTAGGAGTAATATCTTCATCCTCACCTTCCTCTTCCATTTCCTGTTGCAGGTAAGTGATTTCCTTCGGACGATGCACCAAGGTATCGTTAGCCACAGGAATTTCCTTTTGCAATTCACTCCAAAGCAGGTCTTTCAAAGTCTGGATTCCCAAACCTGTGATGGAGGAGATGAAAACATGAGGCACATCATCTGGCAAGGTCTTCTCCATCTCTGCCATCAACTCCTCGTCGAGCATATCACACTTAGTGATGGCCAATACACGCTGTTTGTCAGCCAGTTCAGGGTTAAAGTTTACCAGTTCACGGAGTAATAGCTTGAATTCTTGTGTCACATCATCAGCATCAGCTGGCACCATGAACAATAGCAGGGAATTTCGCTCTATATGACGCAAGAAACGATATCCCAGACCTTTACCCTCGCTGGCACCTTCAATAATGCCAGGTATGTCAGCCATCACAAATGACTGGTTGTCACGATAAGAAACAATACCGATGTTGGGTACCAAAGTAGTGAAAGGATAGTTGGCGATTTTGGGCTTAGCGGCCGAAACCACAGATAACAATGTGGATTTGCCAGCGTTGGGCAGACCTACGAGCCCCACGTCTGCCAATAGTTTCAACTCCATAATGACAGTCATTTCCGTTTCTGGCTCTCCTGGTTGCGCAAAATCAGGAGCCTGACGGGTAGCGGTAGCGAAATGCCAGTTGCCCAAACCGCCTCTTCCACCTTTGAGCAATACCACCTCCTGCCCGTCTTCCGTCACGTCGCAAACATATTCGCCTGTCTCCGCATTATAGACCACAGTACCGCAAGGCACCTCGATATACTTATCCTCTCCAGCCTTGCCTGTAGATTTGTTACGGGAACCATGCTCTCCATTGCCGGCTATCACATGACGGTTGTACTTCAGGTGAAGCAGTGTCCAGTAGTTGCGGTTACCACGCAATATCACACTGCCTCCACGTCCTCCGTCGCCTCCGTCTGGTCCGCCTTTAGGGATGTACTTTACACGACGCATGTGGGTAGAGCCTTTGCCACCCTTTCCAGAGCGGCAATAGATCTTTACATAATCAACGAAATTAGAATCTGCCATTATTTACATTGAACATTGAACGTTAAACATTGAGCATTAAAGATTACCATAGGGTAATGATTAATGCTCAATCCTCCAGTTCAATAATTTATAAAACTTTATCGATTGCTTCGCAAATGTCAGCAAAGATGCGGTCAAGCTCACCCAGACCATTGATATGTTGATACTTGCCATCCTGCTTATACCAGTCGATCAGTGGAGAGGTCTGTGAGTGATAAACAACCAGACGTTTCTTGATAGTCTCCTCGTTGTCGTCAGCACGACCGCTCATCTGTCCACGCTTGATGAGGCGAGTCATCAGCTCGTCTTCTGGCACTTCCAGGTCCAGCATCACGCTTACTTCCTGACCACGGTCCTTCAGCATTTGCTTCAGAGCCTCTGCCTGTGGGATGGTGCGTGGGAAACCGTCGAAAATAACGCCCTTGCTATCTTCGAAGCTGTCGAACTTAGCAGCCAGGATATCCACCATCAGAGAATCAGGAATCAACTGACCCTGATCAATGTAACCCTTAGCAGTCTTGCCCAGTTCCGTACCATTCTTAATCTCTGCACGAAGCACATCACCTGTTGAGATGTGGTTGATGCCATACTTCTCTACAATCTTCTCACTTTGTGTTCCCTTGCCAGAGCCGGGAGCACCGAAAATAACGATATTCAACATACTATTATAGTTTTTATTTAATTACTGTATAAATGTCAGGATAGTTCCTCCCGAATCCATCATAGTCAAGGCCATAGCCCACGATGAAGCCATTTGGAATCTTCATCGCCACATACTCTATGTCCAGATCTACCTTCAGCTTGTCAGGTTTCACCAGTAAAGTGCAGATATGAATTTCCTTTGGCTGTTTGGCCTTGAGGCTCTCTATCAGTTGCTGCATCGTGAAGCCTGTATCCACAATATCCTCTACAATCACGACGGTTCGCCCCTTGATCTCATCACCCACGCCAATCAGTTCCTTCATCTTACCTGTGGAGCCCATTCCCTCATAGGTAGCCACCTTTACGAACTGTACTTCGCAAGGTATGGTGATGCGTTTCATCAGGTCGGCAGTAAACATGAACGAGCCGTTGAGTACACTCAGAAACAAAGGCTCCTTGTCAACAAGGTCTTTGTTCAGGCTGTCTGCCACTCTGTCCACCTCTTTCAGAATCTCCTCGCTACTGATGAAAATCTTGAAATCTCTGTCCTTTACATGTATCTTTTCCATGATGATAGTTTTAAGAATGTGGCAAAATTAGTGTTTTTTTTTGAGATATGGCTATAGTATTGGTAATAAAAGTTGCTAAAGTAGAAGATTATTCATATTTTTGCTGTAAAAAAAGTATGAAGAAAGTGATTAGTACAGAAAAGGCTCCGGCAGCTATCGGACCTTACAGTCAGGCTATTGAGGCCAACGGATTCGTATATGCCTCTGGTCAGTTACCTATAGATCCTGCTACAGGCCAGTTCCCAGAGGGAGGCATCCAGGAGCAGACTCGTCAGTCCATCCTCAATGCTCAGGCTATTTTGGAAGAAGCAGGCCTGTCGCTTGACAATGTAGTGAAGACCACCGTTTTCCTGGCAGACATGAATGATTTCGCTGCCATGAATGAGGTGTATGCTTCCTATTTCAAGGCTCCGTTCCCGGCTCGTTCCGCGGTGGCTGTCAAGACCTTGCCCAAAGGCGCTATGGTAGAGATAGAGTGTATTGCTGCAAGATAGGAATCATTCTTCGGATAGGGGTTAGTAAGATAAAGAGGTGAGCCATTTTAGGTTCACCTCTCTATAATTATAAAGATTCAATCTTTTCGATTGAGAGCCCTGAGGCTTTGGCTATTGTTTCCACATCAACACCTAATGACTTAAGGCTCATAGCCATACTGAGTCTCTCTTCTTCTCTTCCTTCTGCAAGACCTTTCTCTCTTCCTTCTGCAAGACCTTGTTCCAGCCCTTCCTCAAGGCCTTTTGCCCTCGCATATTCACGCTCGCCTTCCATCACGGCATCATAGTCCCACATGCGCTTTAAAGCACGCTGGTAAGCTACCTCTTCGTCGAAGGTCATACCAAGACGGGTAGCTGCATTCTCTAAGTCAACCAGCACAGGGTTCTTGTCGCCAATCACCGCATTCAGGAAGTCAATCATCAGTCTCTTGCTCTCCTCACGCCCGGAAATGCGCTTGAAAGCCATGTCCACAAAGGGGTTCACAAATTTAGCCATAGTGGTAAAGTTATGAATGATTAAAATTTAATAATATAGTTATCGATGACAAAGATAGGTGTTTTTTTTGAATTGCAAAAGATAATAGAATTATTTCTTGAAAGACATATTTACCCCTTGTCGATTATTCAACGCCAACGCAATCTTTCGCTGACTGACTTGCACTTCCCCATTCACCAGTTCAGGCAGGTTGTAACTCATCATTTGGTCATTGTAGAACTTATGAGGATTGTGTTGAGGTAACAAAAAAGGTTTAGATGCTTTTCCATCGTCATCAATATATGTAATGTATGGCCTTGAATAATACCCGTCTATCCTTCTGCTGCTGAACACCATCCAATGAGAGCCACCACTCCATGAATGATAGCTGTCAGCCCTGTCGCTGTTCGCACCCTCAAGAGGTTGTATTTCCATTGT
>JAFUVZ010000028.1 GCA_017471185.1 Bacteroidaceae bacterium | reverse complement strand
GGACGGTAAGCCTCAGAAGAATATCCGTGTATGGCTGAAGCATAGTCGTGGTGCGGCTAAGACGGACAAACAAGGGCAGTTCTTTCTGAAGAATGTACTGCCTTCTGATACTTTGGTGATGGGCGTAAGTACCAAATATGACGCACAGCTGGCCATTGGCTCTCACAGCAATATTATCGTGAACTTAGAGGATGACGGCTTTACCGTGGAGGCAGGACTGGAAGAAGTTACTGTAACTGCTCCTTCAAGCATGAAAACAGAATACACCTCTGTTATTACCCTAAAGAAAATGCAGGTGCTGAATCATAATATGATTATGCGTGAGGGAGTCAAGGATGTCTATGCTGCTGTTCAGCGTATTGTGCCGGCTTCTCGAATTGAATTAGATTCAAGAGGGGGAAGACATCTGATTATTGTTAGAGGAAGGAACTCTTTCCGTGCGCCGGAGCCACCTCTTTTTATTGTGGATGGCGTACCCCTTAGTGCGGCAGAGGCAGAAATGACTCTCGCGGTGGAGGATATTGCCGAACTTTCAGTTGATCGAGACGGCACTTCCTATGGTTCTCGTGGTGCCAACGGCGTAGTGATAATCCGAACGATGAAAGGAAGTGACAGGTAAATGCAAAATTATTGGGTTGGAGTCTTATTGTTAAAGCTCCAACCCAATATAAATAATGGAGCATCTTTAGATAGTTCCTTCTACAGAGTTGCAACATTTCATACATCTGAGATATCTGCCATTAAAGAAAAATCAGAGGAATATCACCAGGCTGCCAGCCTCAGCCCCAGGTTCACGCTACGGATACGTGGCTGATTGGCATTACGGGTTGACACACGGCAATACCAAGGCTCGTTAACCCAGCTTCCACCACGGAATGCATAGAACGCACTGCTGTAGGCTCCTTTGGGATTTTTCTGCGCCTCTTTGCTGTATCCTCCAAACAAGTCGCTGCACCATTCCCATACATTGCCACTCATGTCATATAAGCCAAGCTCGTTAGGCTGCTTCAAGCCCACATCATGCGTACCGTTTTTGCTTTCCTCCTGCACCCATGCCACTTGCTTTATCTCATTGCTACCGGCATACTTATATCCACGGCTCTTGTCGCCGCCACGGGCAGCATATTCCCACTCAGCCTCTGTAGGCAAGCGGAACTTCATGCCCGTGAGCTTGTTCAGCTTGCGGATAAAGCGACGGCAGTCCATGTGGCTTACCTGTTCCACAGGATGCCTGGCACTCTTATAACGGGCAGGGTTCTCACCCATCACAGCCTCCCATTCCTCCTGCGTCACCTCATACTTACCCAAGAGGAATGAAGCTACCGTCACTTCATGCAAGGGATATTCATAATCGGATGGCTCAGCCTCCTGCTCAGCCGTGCCTCCCATGATGAATGTGCCACCCTCCACCCTCACCATGTTGTCTATCAGCTGTTGGATGACAGCAGGAATCACATCCGCTTTGCGTTTCTGGGCATGGGCCACAATGGGCAACGCCAATGCCAATAAGATAATTATCCGTTTCATTTCCGTCCTATTACAATTACAGGATTATCTTCTTCACCCGTTCCCAGCTTTGCCAACTCATCTTCACTGATAGTTGTGGGGTCAATGGCAAAAAGGTATTCGCCATCAAGACTGATGCGGTGAGGCCATAAATCCACTTTCCCGTCAATGTCATTTGTCAAGCCTGCCTTCTCCAGGCAGAAGCCCTTGCCATCCGCTTTCTTGAACACCAGCCTTTGTGTGTCACGATGATGCCTTGTCTGGTAATAGATGTTCTGGTCATCCTCCATAATCTTCACGATTTGGCAAAGCTCGTCATTATTCGTATAAAGTTCCACTTTATGCCTCATCTCCAAGGTGATGGCCTTATCGCCCATACGAAACACAGCATGGGGATGCTTGCCTCGCAAGTCAACTTGACAGATAGTGTCGTTCGTGGCATTTTTATAATAGGTGCCTCCTGCATAGCGGTAGAAGAAATCATCGTTGGTCAAGAAAAGCAGGTTGCCCTCCAGGTTGTCAAATGTCTGGCTGTTGGCTATGGAGTCAACGGCCTGCCCCGCTTCATAGAAGTACATCGAATATGGCGCATTGCCCATCATGTTACTCTCAGCGCTGACAAAAGCGTCTTTCCCTAAAGGGGCTATGGAAGGTACCTCTCCATGCAGCTGCAGGCTTCTTAATTGCCCGGATTCCAATGAATGTATGCTGATTAAGCCAGGTTGCCAACCTTGAAACATCAATTCACCGGTTTCTTCTATCAAGGCTACATTGCCTTGCCGCAGGGTAGATTTGTAACCCGTGTCATCCTGACCCTTGTGCAGCACTTCCCTGACAAACCTACCGTTCTTGCGAGAGAAAAGCAGGCATCTTTGGTTGTCTATCGCCACCACATAGTCGGCCGTCACATAGAACTCCGGACTTCTGCCTATCAGACAAGAGCTATCGGTCTGTAGTTTTATATATTCCAATGAATTAACCACACTTGAAAGCGGCACGGTCCCCTTGTGATAGAGGTCGTTAGCCACATCAATCTCCGCTAATTTGTCTGCCCTATGGGAAATGCATCCGCACAGCAAAAGGGATGCCAATAGAAAACAGCCTTTCTTAATCATTCCGTTATAATTTGAGAGTTAATAATACCAAGCTGCAAATATAGCACAAAGTTACAAGGCAAATCTAATTGAAATGTAATTACAGCAGGCAGTTTAACGGAAATTCTCTTTCGGATAGTTCACCAAGTACAATGTTCCTGTTGCCCGTGTAAAGGCAGTGTAAAGCCAACGGAAGTAATCGGGGGTAAGGGCCTCTTCCGGCATATAGCCTTGATCCAGGAAGACATTCTTCCATTGTCCGCCCTGTGCCTTATGACAAGTAACGGCATAAGCGTATTTCACCTGCAAGGCATTGTAATACGGGTCTTCCTTGAGTTTCTTCATTCTGTCTCGCTTCAGAGGAATATCTTCATAATCCTCCAGCACCCGATTGAACAGATTCTCATTTTCCTCACGCGTAAGGGCAGGCGCCTCGCTATGAAGCGTATCCAGAAGAACAGTAGCCTCTATTTCCGCATCTTCGTAATCTGGCAATATAAAAGAGACATCCGCGAATCGGAATCCATATAGCTCACGCTGACTGCGAACCCTACGCACCACCGCCATCTCTCCATTTGCAATGAAATCAATCTGTTTGTCATGCTGTGTCCAGAAATAGTTGTTCTTCGCCACCATAATGCGGTCGCCGCCTTCAAGCTCTGACTCTCTCCACAATATCTGGGCACGAATACCTCTATTATATATATTGGCACGTTTGTTTGACCTACAGATAACGATAGTCTCATCTTCACCGTCTTGATGATAGCATTCTTCCAGTTTGGCTATCAATTCATTGCCAGGCAAGACCTGAATGTCAGCAAAGCCCGTCACATGAATCATAGGCAGAGAGAAGCAATCGTCAGCGTCAATCATCTGCCTCAGCGTAGTGGCATTCCAGAGAATACCAGAATCCTGAGTCTGACGCACCACTTCCGTAAGCGTTTCCTCAAACACCTGCAATCCGTATCCTCTCAACGCATCTGCATACAGAGCAGGGCTTAATTCCTCCCCTACGGGTGGCAGCTGAGCCGTATCACCCATCAGCAATAACCTACACCCTTCGCCTGCATAGACAAACTGCACGAGATCATCCAGCAGACAGCCAGAGCCAAAAGCAGAGCTTCCGATGCCTTCGTTAGAAATCATGGAAGCCTCATCAACGATAAAAAGCGTATGTTTAGCAAGGTTATCATTCAAGGAAAAACTGCCCATATCCTCCGACATGGTCCGCTGACGGTATATTTTCTTGTGGATGGTAAAGGCAGGATGACCTGCATAAGATGAAAATACCTTGGCGGCCCTGCCAGTAGGAGCCAACAAGACACATTTATGCTGAAGCTGGTCCAGTGTCTTGACCAGCGCACTGAACAAGGAAGTCTTTCCAGTACCTGCATATCCTTTTAAGAGGAAAACAGCGTCATTTTGGGGCAAAAACAAGAAATCTGCCAGTCTAAACATCACTTTTTCCTGCCCAAGTGTTGGTTTGTAAGGAAAATTTTCCTTAATTTGCTGCACCAAATGGTTTTTTATCATCTTTTATGATATAAAATTCGTTTGCGATGCGCAAAATTAAAATAATTTCTTGTAATTTTGCAGAAGAGAATATAATAACTAAAAAAAAATAATAACATGAAAGCAGTATTAAACATTGTTTTGGCTGCCATCGCAGTATTTCTGCTCTATATTTGCTATGAGAGTGTGATGGGGCCGGTCAGATTTGAAGAAGAGAAAAACATTAGAGACAAAGCCGTTCAGGCTCGTTTGCTGGACATCCGTAAGGCTCAGGCTGAGTATAGCAATACTCACGACCGCCAGTACACTGACAACTTTGACTCTTTGATTTATTTCGTTAAGAACCAGAAGCTCCCTCTCGTTTTCAAGAAGGGTGTGCTTACCGATGCTCAGCTGGAGAACGGTCTGACTGAAGCTAAGGCAATCGCTATCATTAACAGGGCGAAGAAGACTGGTAAGACTGACGAACTGAAGAAATATGACCTGGATCCAGAGAAATTCTCACGTGACACTACTTGGGTAGCTGTTATGGATACTATCTTCCCTAAGGGCTTCAATGCGGACTCTCTGCGTTACGTTCCTTTCGGTGGTGGTAAGCAGTTCGAGATGGATACGCTGACTCAGGTAGCTCGCTCTGGTGCTCCTATCTGTCTGCTCGAAGTGAAGACTCCTTATGAAGTTTATCTGGGCGACCTCGACAAGCAGGAAATCATCAACCTGAAAGACCAGCAGCAGCAGCTGAACAAGTACTGCGGCCTGAAGATCGGTGACCTGGAGACTGCAAACAACAATGCAGGTAACTGGGAGTAATTCAGTACAGCATATATTATCCATCCGCTTCTCGGCGGATGGATTTTATTTTGTCCTCTTTAACCCTAAAGCTAAAGAGGGGGAAGATTCGTACACCTATTATATATATAAGGTGAACGAATCTCTTTCTTTAACCGCCAATCTCAAGCAAGCCTTAACGGATTTGGAATGGCTTAGCTATTCCTATCAGGCAGTGAATCTGCTGATAGACACCCCACGTTTCACACTCATGCCGCTGGATTTGTTTGAAGACGAACAGACAGAAACCGTTTTCTATCATAATTTCAAACACATAGACAACGAGACTGTGGGTTACAACATCCTACAGAAGAGCAATGCGGTTGTATTGTTCGGCATTGACAAGGCATTCCATTCCTTGCTTCTGGAGCAATTCCCCAATGCACAGCTGCAGGCACAGACGACACCACTGATTGAATATCTCTCTACCCGCAACCGCCAAGCCAGACAACGGCAGATGTTTTGCTTCATCGCCAGTGACCGTATCACCATCACTGCTATGGAACGTCGTAACCTGCTGCTTTGCAACAGCTTTGAAAGCAACTGTACTGCAGACCGACTGTATTACATCCTGTATTGCTGGAAACAGCTGGGCTTTGATCAACTGACTGACGAACTGCTTTTGGCTGACAATACACCTGAAGCTGAAGGGCTGAAACAGGAACTGTCACGCTATATACAGCAGATTGAGAGCATAGCTTCGCCTACCTATCTCGATCTGGAATCCATCATCTTATGAGAATTGTCAGTGGTATATACAAAGGCAGACGATTCGACGTACCCCACTCTTTCAAGGCACGTCCTACGACTGATTTCGCCAAAGAGAATCTCTTCAATGTATTGAGTAACCTGATAGATTTTGAGGATCATGTCCAGGCTCTCGACTTATTCGCTGGCACAGGCAGCATCAGCCTGGAGCTACTGTCGCGTGGCTGCGAGCAGGTTATCAGCATTGAAAAAGACCGAGACCACTATCAGTTCATTTGCAAGGTAATGCGCGAACTGAAGACTGACGCATGGATGCCCCTGCATGCCGATGTATTCAAGTACATCAGCCGAAGCAAGCAGCAGTTTGACTTGATTTTTGCTGATCCTCCATACGCATTGCCAGAACTGGCAAGCTTACCAGACTTGGTTTTGCAGAACAATCTGCTGAAAGAAAACGGACTGTTTATATTGGAACATGGCAAGGAACATCACTTCGAACACCACCCCCATTTCATGCAGCACCGCCATTACGGTGCCGTAAACTTCTCTTTCTTCCAACCAGGAGTTACAGCAACGGAGACATCAGTCGTATAAAACTCTCTACCACCTTACTCCTACGAGGGCGTTTCTCCCATTGCTTCAAGAATATCTGCCGGCAATCCTTTTGGTCTGCCAAAAATAAATCACGTGCCTGAGAAGCCACTTCCTGATCATAGATAAAGGCATTTGCTTCAAAATTATGCTCGAAGCTTCGGAAATCCATATTCGTAGAACCAATGGTGGTGAGCTGATCATCACTTACCATCATTTTGGAATGTAGGAATCCTTTCTGGTAGAAGAACACCTTCACCCCTGCTTCCAGTACGTCTGCCACATACGACCTTGATCCCCATTGCACAAGTCGGGAATCCGCTTTCTCCGGCATCATCAGCCTTACGTCCACTCCAGCCATAGCGGCAGTCTGTAAAGCGTTCAGCATAGATTCAGTAGGCATGAAATAGGGTGTCTGTATATAAAAATACCGTTTGGCGTTTCCTATTGCCTTAATCAAGCCCATCACGATTTCATGCCCTGGCAATACGGGAGAACTGGTTACGATCTGAATGGTTGAATTACCGGCATTCCCTATCACGGGGAAACAATTTCTGGAGGTCAGTAGGGTACGGTCAGCAAAATACCAGTCGAGTAAAAAGGAAGTCTGCAGCCCATGCACCGCCTTACCCTTAATCAGCAGATGGGTATCTCTCCAGATGCCCCACTCCACGCCTTTCACATAACGCTCTGCCAAATTCATGCCACCGATAAAACCCACATGTCCGTCAATCACCGCCAGCTTTCGGTGATTGCGGTAGTTGGCCTTATTGGTAAACAGCGGGAACCTCACCTTCAAGAAACTTCTTACCTCAACACCTTCAGCCATCATGTGATCAAAGAAAGGCTGAGGAGTCTTCCAACTGCCCACATCATCATATATAACACGTACCTTCACTCCCTGACGGGCCTTCTCCTCCAGCACCTCACGCACCCGCAGTCCCACTTCGTCATCTGCGAATATATACGACTGCAGATGGATATGATCTTTCGCCTGTTGCAATTCCCTCAGCAACGCCACTATCCATTCAGCCCCCGACGCATAAATCTCTGTGGAGTTGCCTGCATAAGGAAAAGAACGATTGGTGCGTTGGAAAAGCGCCACCAATCCTTCATAACCTACGGGTATATCTTTATCAGCCTGAGAAAGGTATTCGGCTTCTGGTCTTTTCATCAGCCTGCCGTAACTACGTCTGCTGATAATCAGGTCACGCCTGTGAGTTCTGCCGAAAAAGAAGTAGAATATCAAGCCAATGACAGGCAGGAACACCAGCACCAGTACCCATGCGATAGTCTTCACAGGGCTACGGTTTTCCAGCACCACCACCCAGATGGTGCTGACAATCACAGCCAAGTAAATCAGATAAACCGACCACGAGGCAATCAGTCTGACTATTTCCTGCCAATCTATCATATTCTTTTAAAAACGGCGTCCACCGCCACCCGGAGGACCTCCAAAGCCGCCAGGTCTGCCACCTCCGAATCCTCCCGGAGGTCCCTGACGATCACCAGGACCACGTTGCTGCTGTCTGGCATTCTTTCCTCCAAATATATTCAGACGGTAGATAAAGTGTACCATCACATAACTGTTGATGGCGTTATACTGGTTCACTGAACGTCCGTTTGCAGTGAGCGAACGCATAATGGTACTCTGCTTCTTGAGAATATCGTATGCCTCCACACTCAATGAAGCCGCGCCCTTGAACAGCGACTGTGAGATCTGAGCATTCCAAATCAATTCATCGCGGTTCATACTGTTGTCACTATAACCGCGACGAGCCTGGTTAGTGATGTTTGTCGAGATAGTCATGTTCCAAGGCAACATAATCTGCGTATTCGCACCGTAAGAGAAAGTAAATGGCTCTTGGTTGTTCTGCGAATTCAGCTTGTTGCGTTCAATGCTGTAGTTGATGGCACCGTTGATGCCAAACTCAAACCAGTCATTGCGGTAATTACCGCTTACACGCTCACCCAATGTCAGGTTTGTGGTCGTGTTCTTTTGTTCTATATGTGTCTTGTTGTCAGTCAGGTAGCCCACATTATTGGCATAATTAGCTGATGTGAAGGTATTGATGGTATATTTCTGGTTCTTCAATGCCGTATTGTAGTTGAACATACCCATCACATTCCAGTTGCCGTTGATATTTTTCGGCATCGTAGTCCATCCGCCCGTCTTCTCGTTATAAATACGGCTGTTGCTGACACTGTTCTGCGAAAGGTTGAAGAAAGCGTTGGCAGAAATACCACGCTGCCGCTCAGCATTATACGTATTATAGAACAAGGTGACAGTATGTGTGAACGACGGCTTAAGGCCTGGATTGCCCACACGGACATTCAACGGATTGCTGTAGTCGGTGATTGGCAGCAGGTTCTCCATACTCGGTTGTGAGCTTCTGCCTCGATACTGGAAGCGTAGCTGGCTCACCTTAGAGAAACGGTATCTGAAATCCACGTTTGGCGCAAAGTTGAACACATTGCGGGTGGTATCAATCATATAGTCACCACGTTTATAGGAAAGGACTGTATGTTGTGGCTGCAAGTCCAGTCCGGCACTCAGTTGATATTTCTCACGGTTGAAGCGCAAGGTCACAGATCCTTGATGGCTATAGGTGCGATACTCCGCATATTTGCTCAAGCTATCGACCTCGGCATTCATATAGCCCATAGGCAGCGCATCGCCCAATGACCATGGGAAATCATTCAGATTATAGGTCTTGCGATCGTTCTTATTCAAGCCATACTGGAACTGATAGCTGAACTGCAGGAAAGTATTCTTGGCAATCGGCTCACTATAGGTTACCTGTGCAGAATAGGTAGTATTCTTGGTAGGCGAAGCGATAAACTGGTTTCGGATCAGTGTAGAGTCACCTCCCAGTACGCTCACCAGCTGATAGTAGTGGGTCAATGACTGCGTATATTGGTCATTGTCATCATCCCCATAACGGAATTGCCCTCTGAAGGTCACGTTCCTGCCGTTATCGCTCAGCTTGCGGTTGACCTGCAGTGTACCGTTTACGTTGAGTGAGTTCTGCTTGGTCATGTTTCCGCTCGCTGTCAGGTTCCTGCGAATGGTTTTCAACGGATCTGAATCCGGTAGGATGTCGAAACTCAGATAGTCGTTAGGATCATCCACCAGTTGGTAAGGATCACTGCTAAAGGTTCCCGACTCAGAATTTGACCCGTTGTTAGTCTTACCCCATGAAACTGTAGGACGGAACAAGATATCAGTCATCTTGTTGGGCTTCCATTCAATGCGCATGTTAGCATTCCACTGATTGTTCTTGTTGCGGCTCATGGAGTTGGTGTTCATAAACGAACTGTTTCCGTCAAAGAGGAAGTTCTCCTGTGACCCTAAGTTTACCACATCATTGTCACGCCAGTTATATCTGATGCTACCGCCCAGTTCCAGTTTTTCTGTTTCTGTAGCGAAACTCATACCCAATGTCTTAGTAGCAGTCAAGCCGTTGTTACGCCCGAAACGGAAACCACCTCCGCCTCCACCTCCTGAAAAGCCTTGGTCGTTCACATTGTTAGCGCCACCCATGAGCGTGAGCTGCGTAGAGCCTCTGAAATAATTCAGCATTGCACGACTGGTATATCGTTTTTCCGTACCAGCGCCTAAATCCACATTGCCAAACAAACCCTGGTTCATGTTCTTCTTAACGGTCAGGTCAAGCACCGTCTCTTCCTCTCCGTCCTCAATACCTGTCACACGAGCCATATCCGACTGCCTGTCATAGGTCTTCAGATTTTCCACCATGTCAACGGGCAGGTTCTTGAGACCCGTCTGCACGTCGCCTCCGAAGAACTCCTTACCGTTCACCATCAGTTTCTTGATGTCCTTACCATTAATCTTGATGCTGCCGTCATCGCCCACCTCTGCGCCAGGCAGTTTCTTCACCAGTTCCTCCAGCATAGCGCCTTCTGGGGTACGATAGGCATTGGCATTATATAATAAGGTGTCTTCCACCACCTGCACCTGTGCAGCCATTGCGGTCACCACCGCCTCCCTCAATGCGATAGCGTCCAGCTCCAGCTTCTTGGTACCCACATCCACATTGGTACGCTGGTTGGTGAGCGTCAGCTGCTCTATAATATTCTTGTAGCCAATGAAAGAGATTTTCATCAGATACTTTCCTGGCGCTGCTTTCGGCAGTTCAAAAGTACCGTCATCGAGCGTCGCAGCCCCGTTAATGTAAGTGCTGTCTGGCAGGCTCAACAGCTGCACGGTAGCCTGCACCACTGGGTCACCCGTTTCTTTCTCCACCACTTTTCCCTTCACGGTGATGTTTCTGGTCTGTGCGACAACCGACACTACGGCCATCAGTGAGATAAATGTCAGGAATAATAGCTTTTTCATTACATCAATAACATTTGTTCATAAATACGGTTTTATGACCGCATTTTGCACGCGAAGTTTAATTTATACTCTCCGCATTTAAAATATTTTAAGTTTTTCGAGCCACAAAGATACATCTTTTCAATATAACTTCTATCTTTGCACTCATAAATAATCATAAAACCACCCGTATATGAACGAAGCAGGAGTCATTATATGCCAGGATTTTCAGTCAGATTTCACCCAAGCGGTTATGCAATGCGAGCCCGACCAGCTGTATATCCTTACCGATGAGACCACAAATGAATTGTGCCTGCCTCTATTGAAAAGCATTGGAATACTGGCAGATGCTCGTCATATCGTCATTGGTGCGGGAGATATCCACAAGAACCTGGACACGCTATCGTCAGTCTGGCAAGCCTTGAGTGACGGCGGAGCCAGCCGCCACTCGCTGCTTATCTGCCTTGGAGGTGGCATGGTTACTGATTTAGGCGGTTTCGCGGCCTCCACTTTTAAACGTGGCATTCCGTATATCAATATTCCCACCACCTTGCTGGCCATGGTGGATGCGGCGGTTGGCGGCAAGACAGCCATCAACTTTAACGGGTTAAAGAATGAGATAGGTGTATTCCAGCCGGCAGTGAAAGTGCTGCTTGATACCGAGTTCCTGCGTACACTGGATGCCCATAACTTTTTCTCTGGCTATGCAGAAATGCTCAAGCACGGCCTCATCAGCGACTATACCACACTGAACGAACTGCTTGCTTTTGACACGACAGTGATTGACTATGCCCTACTCAAGCAACTGGTGGCACGTTCCGTCAGTGTGAAAGAAGACATTGTGGTACAAGATCCTCACGAGAAAGGCATTCGCAAAGCCTTGAACTTAGGCCACACGGTAGGCCATGCGTTCGAGTCGCTCGCCTTGAGCCAGAACCGCCCGGTATTGCATGGCTATGCCGTTGCATGGGGATTAGTTTGCGAACTATATCTGTCCTACGTCAGCTGCCAGTTCCCCAAGGATGTCATGCGAAAGGTCATTCATTTCATCCACGACAACTACGGCTGTTTTGCATTCACCTGCGATGACTATGAAACACTTTACGGTTACATGAAACACGACAAGAAAAACACGTCGGGCATCATCAACTTCACCTTACTCAACGATGTCGGTGAACTGCGCCTGAACCAGACAGCTACCCAAAGCCTTATCTATGAGACGCTCGATTTCTACAGAGAGAGCATGGGCTTATAAGAAACAGGGGAGCTGCCAACCGGCACTCCCCCATGACTTCATTGAAACATTCTAATCAATCATTTCCATAAGGAATAGGCGTCGCAGTCATTTTCTCCCAGTCTATATTATCAATGGTGACGGTCCAAGAGCCGTCAACATTAAAAAAACTGCCTTCATACTGTGTCCTGTAATTCGGCTTCATCTGAACGTCATTAAAGGTAAAACTCTTCACCACAGCATCTGAAGCATCGTAGGCAGTAGCCACCACCGTGACTGTCGTGCTGGCTGTAGGCAGGAAGACCAGCATTCCACAGTGTACCCTGCTTTCGGTATCATAAGTAAACGATACAGTTATCTTCTCGGTTGTGGCTGCCAGACCAGTTGTGGTGTCCAGCTGCTTGCCGGCACCCGTCATCTCCAGCACGAACTTCTTAACATTGTTAGGCTTGGCATTGGTAGTCAGCTCAAACATAGCTACCGCTCTCTTCAGGCTGATTTCCACAGCACCGCTCTTCAAATCGTCAGCTGTCAAAGTACCGTAATAATAAAAGGTATCGTTCACTTTGCCCGCAGTGGGCCGTATGTCAGTAGGTGATGTGATGGTCATTTCCACCTTTGAAGCCACGACCACGATTTCATAATCCAGCAGTTTGACATTCTGGGTAACAGTACCGAAGTTCTCCTCACTGGACGTCTGGGCTATCTCATACGCTTTGCTGCCATCCTTGAATAATGCCACTTTCTGTAGTTTAACGATTTTAGTTGACTACTTGTGGTCTTACTCACGATATGGGTTGACCCGTGTTAAACTTAATTTTAATTCACGTTGACTCGACTTTACGTTAGTCATAAATAGGGTTTACATCAATACTTCGAAACAAGGG
>JAFUVZ010000053.1 GCA_017471185.1 Bacteroidaceae bacterium | reverse complement strand
CATACCATCGTACCATTTGCATTTTATATGAAGAATATGTTAGACAGAACCAAGCACCTCTCCGAGCACTTTTTGCTCGGAGAGTTGACCAAGACCAGTTTCAAGACTGAAGACAATAATGAGCCTCCGTTGGAGGCTGTGAAAAACCTGATAACCCTCTACGAGGATTGGCTGGAGGAATTGCGCTTCAACTATAACACCATTTATGTGCTGAGCAGTATCGAGGACTATTACACCTCAAAGGAAGTAGAGCTGTTGGTTATTAATCAAGGATTTCGTTCCTACCAAGTCATGTTGGCAATGGAGAGGGCAGGGTTGCACCCCAGCAAGACCTCTAACCACATGAGAGGCTGCGCCGTCGATATAAGGTGTGCAGGCGTTGAGCAGGCCCTCCGTTACATGACCATCCTCATAGACATTGCCGACCAGAAAAAGCAAGACTTTGATGAACTATTCCTTGAACGACGAGGCACCGTCTATTGGCTACACTTTGCAGCCAGGCCAACAGACAACCGTAGGAAGATTGGGTTTATACTGAAATGAAGAGTTATCCCCGCCGGCGGCGGGGATAATCTAAACCGACAATCGTAGGAAGATTGGGTTTATACTGCAATAGTTAATGAATATGGAAAAAGCGGAAAAAAATTTCCGTTTTAGTTAAAATCTGTTGATTGCTTCCTGTAAATTTCATTTTTGAGTTGAATTCAGCCGTGCCGTCTGTGAAGATAGTACGGCTTTTCGTTTGATAGATTATAATGTTTCTAACAAGGGTTATGATACAAATATATGCGGCTATCATCGCCTATTGCCTGGTGGCAATCATCCAAAGTGAGTTAAAACTGAAGATGTAATGTATTTTCTATTTATTCTCTCGAACATCACTTCATGGCATCATAGATAGCCTGCATCATCTTGGGGCGGATGTTGATGCTGCCTAACTTGGGGTTCCAGGAATCGGGATGCACCCGGTTGCTGAGGAACACATAGATGAAGCGGTTGGTGGGATCTACCCACACGCAGGTGCCCGTGAAGCCGGTATGACCGTAAACGGTTGCGGGAGCATCGTCGGGGCAAGGGCTCTTTGACTTATTCACGACATCGGGTTTGTCGAATCCCAAGCCTCGGCGACTGATGCGCGACTTGCTGGTGGTGAACAGCCTGCAAGTGCTCTCACTGAGGAAACGCTTGCCGTTCAGCTCTCCCCCGTTCAGCAGCATCTGATAAACGAGAGCCACCTCAGCGGCATTGGAGAAGAGACCGGCATTGCCGGAAACGCCTCCCTGGAAAGCGGCAGCCTCATCGTGCACATAACCTTGAAGGAGCTGCTTGCGCAGGAACTTGTCTTGCGAGGTAGGCACTATCTCATCTCTCGCGATACGCTTCAACGGATGATAGCCCGTGCGATGCAAGCCCATCGGCTCAAAGAACTCCTGGCTGACAAATTCATCCAGCGGCTGGCCTGTGAGCTGCTCCACAATCTGCTGCAGCAGAATGAAGTTCACGTCGCTGTAGCGATAGGTCCGCGAACGCATGGTGGCCTCCGCAATCTTCGTGCGGTAGATATCCTTCATGAGCGGGGAGACCCATACGCCATCAGCCACCTGAAGTGGATAATCCGCTGACTGACGGTCGGACACCAATGAATCAAGGTATTCATAATTGGGGTTAATCCATTCTCTGGCCGCTATCTGCACCGTATGCAGGCGGTCGCGCCTATTGCTCATGATATTGCCCTCATAGCTGTCTTTATCAATCGCCTCACGATAGAAGGAAATGGATGCCGGGAGACCTGACTCATGATAGAGCAGGCTGCGCACCGTGACGGTCTGTTTGTCGGTACCTTTCAGGTAAGGCAGATAGGTAGCCACACGCTCCGTGAGGTTGATTTTGCCCTGGTCATAGAGCTTCATGACAGCCAGCAGCGTAGCGGTGGTCTTCGTCATAGAAGCCAGGTCATAGACATCGCTCTTCTTTACAGGCAGCACGGGTTGCCCAGCGATGCCCGTATCTTCATAAGTGTGGTTGCCAAACGCTTTATTATAAATGGTATGGCCATCTTTCACCACCACCACCTGGCATCCTGGGAAGGCGCGTTCACGGATACCCAGCATCGCCAGCGAGTCTATAGCCTGCAGCTTCTTTTCATCAACACCGAAATCTTCAGGCGAATATATCATCTGCGAATTCTGCGGAGAGAGGTCAGTGCCCGCTCCCGCAGGATAGAAACTGCCAATGGATGTAGAGAGCCTGCCTGAAATGGTGGCCTGGCCAGCTATGGCTTTCGCCACATAAGCCTGTATCGGCTCAGCAGCGTCATGTGCGATGATGACAGCATCAGCTATCTGCAAAGCCTGTGGCAAACGGGCTACGTCTTTCTGAGCGATAAAGAAAGCGGCGACTACCGCCTTTTCGGGTTGCCAGACGCTGAAGAACGGCTGGTAAGCGTTGAGGTTCTTATCGGTAACGGCAACTATCACCCGCTGGTAAGCGTTCAGCTGCCGAGCCAGTTGCTGGCGTGAAGCCGCAGGGTAATCAGCCGGCAATCCCAACACCTTTACCTTGAGGTGCCTGGAAAGCTCGTCCACAAAAGGCTTGATGGCAGCGGCACGATTGCCCACATTCAGAACCGCCACCTCTCCCTCGCTGCCGTCCAACGGCAGGGAAGGTCTCTCATTGCCCAACATTACAACAGAAGCCTGCGCCAAACGGTTTACCAGTTCAAGGGCAGCAGGAGTATTGATACGCTGCTCTAACCCGGAGATCTGGATATGAGGTTTCTCTGTCAGTCCCAACACATATTTGTACATCAGCACCTTACGGCAATGCTGGTTGATATCATCTTCATTCACGACTCCCTTCTTCACAGCGTCCAGTATAGCATCCATTTCCGGTCCTATCTCCATAGGGACCAGCAACATATCATTGCCAGCCTGCAAAGCCTGCAAGGCTCCTGAGCCACCATTGATAGCGCCTTTCATCTCTAAGGCATCGGTAAACTTCAACCCGCTGAAGCCTAATTCCTTCGTAAGCAGGTCAGTAACTATGTTATGCGACAAAGATGAAGCCAATCCCTTGCGTTCCGTCAAGGCTGGGATATCCAGATGAGCCACCATCACGCCGTCAATGCCGGCAGCGAAAGCCTCTTTGAAAGGCACCAGCTCTATGCTGTCCATACGCTCACGAGTGAAGTTCAGCACAGGCAGAGCCTGGTGGGAATCCACATCAGTATCTCCATGACCGGGGAAATGTTTCGCCACAGCCACCACACCACCGTCTTGCAGACCTTTGCTATAGGCGATGACCTGCCTGGCCACCCGGTGAGGGTCTTCGCCAAAGGAACGCACATTGATTACGGGGTTATTGGGATTGATATCCACATCAGCCACAGGGGCGAAATTAACGGTGATGCCCATCAGACGGCTCTCACGAGCGACTTCCTTACCATATTCATATAGCAGCTTTTCATCAGTGATATTGCCTAATATGCGGTTCTTGGGAAAGACAGGAGAGGGCTTGAGCCTCATAGCAAGTCCCCACTCGCCATCAAGGGTGATGATCAGCGGAATCTTTGCAAGTTCTTGAGCCTCATTCGTCAGGATAGCCTGGTTCTGCAGCACGCCGCCAGAGAACAGCAATCCGCCAATCTTATAATCCTGCACCACCTTCTTGAGCAGCCGGGAATTGGCTGGAGTACGTTCAGGCGCAACCTTATAGACAAACATCTGTCCGACGCGTTCTTTCAGACTCAGCGTCTGCATCACGGAATCAGCCCACGCGGCAGCCTTGCCGTTTATATTCATAATCCTGCCAAAATAGCTCACCTTAGGGTCATAAGGGGCAGGCGACGGACGATTCAGTCCGTCAGTCTCTATCTTTGCGCTGCATAGCAATACTGCCAGCAAAAGGAATAAAACTCTCTTCACTTCTTCTTTCCTAAAGTTATCACTGTTTCACTCATATAAACACCATTGTTACCGATGTGCATGACGGGCACCTCTTTGCCGTCGGCGTCCCTTACCCGTTCTGGTTTATCAAGGAAAGTATGTGTATGTCCTCCCAGGACAAGATCTATGCCGTGCGTCTGAGGTATGGTCGTATTGTCATAAACTTCATCCACGCCCGGATTGGGCACAATGCCTAAATGCGACATACAGATGACCACATCGCATTTCTCCTGTTCCCTGAGAATCATCACCATACGGTTGGCGACAGCGGCAGGCTTATGATAGACGACCCCTTCGCACTTACTCTGCTGCACGAGTCCTTCTAACTGCGGGCAGAGGGCAAATATGCCTATCTTCACCCCATTCCGCTTCAGCACGATATAGGGTTTCACCAATCCTTCAAGCACCGTACCCTCAAAATCATAGTTGGAACAAACCACTGGGAAATCAGCCATCTTGAAAAGACGCGCCATATTGTCAAGACCGAAATCGAACTCATGATTGCCGATGGTCATTGCATCATATTTCATCAGGTTCATGGCCTTAACCTCAACCTCACCCTGATACAGGTTATAATAAGGTGTACCCTGCGAGATGTCTCCGCAATCCAGCAGCAGCATATCGGGATGCTGCTTGCGGAACTCGTCAACGAAACCAGCCCTACGCGCAACGCCTCCCATGTCGGCATTCCTCAGCGACTTGTTGTTCTCAATGGGATCAATGCGACTATGTGTGTCGCTGCTATGCAGCACATACAATTGTTTCTGAGCAATTGACAACTGACAATTGACGATTGACAATGCCACAATCAGCAATATGTTTAAAACCCTTGTCTTCATAATTACCTATTATTAACCAAAATATCAATTGTCAATTCTCCTCACTCTTCCGTCAAGCTGCGAAGTAATCTTCTTTCCCTGCTTCGTCTGAGCCTGCACATAATCAATAAACAAGCTGCGGAGGGTCAAGCCATCAGGGCAATCCTTCCTGACAGCTTTTGGCAAAGCATGCAGTCCGTCATTACCCTCAGACAAATAATCGATGGTGCCTATGGTGTACATCCGGTTGTCGTCAATAGGCTCGCCCTGAACGGTAGCCTCCACAACATGCTGCTGGTTATCAAACACCAAGGTTGCCCCACTGATGCCTTCACCACCACGAGTGGCGATGTTAGCCATCAGCTCCTTCATGTCTGAGCCTTTGAGCGTGAGCACACACAGCGAGTTCTCAAACGGCAACAGCTCGAAAGCGTTACTTACCGTGAAGTCACCCTGCCCCACATCAGCTCTCAGTCCACCGATGTTCATCAGTCCCATATCAGCAGGCTTACCCAGTATGCGCGAGGCACTCAGCCTCAGCACCTCAGCCACCAGATTTCCGAGCAGACATTCAGGACGTTTGCGGTCCATAGCTATCTCACTCTGCCCCAACACCGTATTCATCATGCTGTCAACGCTGGCACGGTAGGGAGCAATGAGCTTCATGGCCTCCTGGCTCTGCACAGGGTCTAATGAAGCATCGATAGCCACCCTTCCGCTCTGCACATCAGTCACCACATAATGGCTCTTACAAGCTGCAAAAAGCAATGAGATACAGAGCATAAGCCCCATTCCCCATCTTCCAAGTCCTCTTCTCATAGGCAGTATTTTAACAAATCTCTCACAAAGATAACAAAAAAGAAGAAAAGACTTGCGTATTTGCCTTTTTTTTTGCAACTTTGCACCCGCTTTCGCGCAATCGCTGTCAGGATACATCCCACGATGAGGCCTGGTATGTTGCGTAGTACGATAACAATTTATACTAAAAACAAAATGGATTTACTT
Source organism: Bacteroidaceae bacterium (assembly GCA_017471185.1). Classification (GTDB taxonomy): domain Bacteria; phylum Bacteroidota; class Bacteroidia; order Bacteroidales; family Bacteroidaceae; genus Bacteroides. The sequence goes on along the minus strand of JAFUVZ010000053.1, from coordinate 16,167 downwards.
AAAATTGCAGAAGAAGCATTTGCTACAGGCAAGAAGCACCCGCAGTTCAAGGCAGGTGACACGATAACCGTAGCATATCGTATCGTGGAAGGTAACAAGGAGCGTACTCAGCTGTATCGCGGCATTGTTATCAAGATTTGTGGTCATGGTGAGAAGAAACGTTTCACCGTTCGCAAAATGTCAGGCACCGTTGGTGTTGAGCGTATTTTCCCTATCGAGTCTCCGCATATCGAGAGCATCGAGGTGAACAAGATCGGTAAGGTTCGTCGCGCTAAGCTGTACTACCTGCGTAAACTCACTGGTAAGAAGGCACGTATTAAGGAGAAGAGAGTCAATTCAAAGACTATCGAACTTGCAAACGATTAAAATCTTACGAAGACGAAAAAACAAGAGGGACAGTCAATTCGGATTGTTCCTCTTTTTTATCTGCATAACGGATTGTCATTTCAGGAAAAAGTTGTAACTTCGCAGCAATAATGATTAAACTGATATAGATTATGGAATTTAGTGGAAAAGTAATTGCGATTTTGCCCCCTCGTACAGGTGTGTCAAAAACTACGGGAAACGAATGGAAAGTGCAGTCGTATGTGGTAGAAAACCACGACCAGTATCCTCGCCGCATGTGCTTCGAGGTGTTCGGTGGTGACAAGATTGACCAATTTAACATACAGATGGGTGAAGAGCTGAATGTTTCTTTCGACATCGACGCACGCCAGTGGCAAGACAAATGGTTTAACTCCATACGTGCCTGGAAAGTGGAACGTGTGCAGGCTGGAGCTCCTGAAGCCGAACAGCCTGCAGCAGGAGAGCCTATTCCTCCGTTCTCTCCAGAACCAGCCCCATTCCCAGGCGAGAACAGTAATCCTACCGATGACCTGCCATTCTGAAGGAGCTGAGATTAGCGTATAAAGATCAAGGAGTTAAGCCACAGGCTTGACTCCTTTTTTACAGATAGACTTGTTCCCAACGGTCATTCTTCTGCAGGAAAACAGATGTACCGCTAAATGAAGGCTTGGAAGACTGCAAATCCATAAAAACAGAATCTTCTGAAAGGGTTTCCTTCTCTTGCTGAGCTTCAATGACTTTCTGCAGCAATTCCATACTGAAGCTCAAGGCCATGAAACCATCAGCAACGTATGCAGCCAATGAATGACCATCCGTAAGCTGATATACCGCAATGCGTTCACCCTTATATTCCATCATTTCAGGCTCTGGGGAAGGACTCAAGATGGTATCATCCAAAAACTGCTGAAGAAGTGTCACGTCGTCTGAATTAACGCGACAATAAAGCACCTGGCTACGGGAACCATCAGGCTGATGATAACTCAACAGCATCTTGCTTACCTGAGGACTCAGTCCATGAGGCATTTTCTCAAGAAAAGCATGCACATAGCCTTTTAAGCTATTAAGTAGTTCTGAAACGGGTAATGTAGCGACATCCGCAATAGAAGAACCGCCGAAATTATCTACAAACGTGGTGACATCATCTGTCTCCACTACAGCGAACGCATCAGCAGGAACTAAGGTGTAGAGACTTGAGAATGAATCATCTGTCTTATGAGAATGGTGCAGATACTGATATGCGACAACTCCTGCCAGCAGCAACACCACAGACATGATGAGGGCAATCCTATGTACAACGACAGATTTCATGCTTGTTAGATAATTTTCACAAAAGTATTAAATTATTCTAACATAAACAAGGAAAGTCTAAAAATAATTTAAAATTCTATTTCCAAACCATCGTAAGCGAAATGAACATGCGGGGGTAACTGCCTGTCAGCAACAGCATGAAAACCAGCATGATGGCTCATATGGATGAAATATGTTTCCTTAGCTCCTATACGCAATGCATTCTTTACCGCCTGAGCAATGTTCTGATGAGCAGGGTGTTCGCTAACTTGTAGAGCATTCATGATAAGCAAGTCAAGTCCTTGCAACGCATCAAACGATTCTTCAGGCATAGTCTTCATATCCGTGATATACCCTAATTTACCGATACGGAATCCGAGAATGGGCAACTCGCCATGCATCACCCGAATAGGTAATATCTCCGTATCCTTGACTTTAAAGGGTTGGAAAGGCTTCACCACATGAAGCTTGATACCTGGCACCCCAGGATACTTCTTTTTAGTAAAGCAATAAGGCAATCTGGTGCGAAGGTCACGGGCCGTATAATCTTCTGCAAAGACAGTCACATCACCGAAAACGTTACTGGGACGCAAATCGTCAAGACCTCCCACATGGTCAGCATGCTCATGGGTGATGAGTATGGCATCAGGCACTACAAAAGGCTTTACTTGCATCATTTGCTGGCGAAAATCAGGTCCGCAGTCAATCAGGATAACAGCATCTTTGGTATATAATAAGGAGGAAGAACGCAAGCGTTTGTCATGTGGATCTGCAGACCTGCACACCTCGCAATCGCAACCCAATGTGGGCACGCCCATAGATGTTCCCGAACCTAATATCCTAATTTTCATGAAACAATCACTCTATAAAATTTACTTCCGGATGAATCTCGATGCCGAACTTAGAGAACACCGCCTGACACACTGCCTCAGAGAGTGCCACAATATCATGCCCTGTGGCATTTCCTAAGTTCACCAACACCAAAGCCTGCTTGTCATGAACGGCAGCAGGCCCCAAAGCTTTACCTTTCCACCCCGTTTGTTCAATCATCCACCCGGCAGGAATCTTAATATGCTCAGCATTCACTTCATAATAGGGCATATCTGGATAATCTTTCAAAAGACTCTGCCATTTTTCCCTGCTCACGATAGGATTGGTGAAGAAACTACCGGCATTTCCCAAGACCTGAGGGTCGGGCAACTTGCTCTGCCGAATACGAATGATGGCTTCACGTACCAAAGGGAGTGTAACTTTCTCAGCATGATCGAGCTGCTTGCGGATAGTGCCGTAATCAAGCTTGTAATGCTCAATCTTGCTCAGTTTAAAATTGACATAAGTGACAAAATAGATTTTCATCTCAGGGCGTTTAAAGATGCTGTCACGATAAGCATACGCACATTCATCTTGTTGGAATATCCGCTTTTGCCCGTCAACAGAAATAGTCTCAACAGAAGTGACCAGGTCTTTCACCTCCACTCCATACGCCCCGATGTTCTGCACAGCGCTGGCTCCCACCTCACCCGGTATCAATGACAGGTTCTCAGCTCCATACCAACCTTGACGAACGCAATAGTCAACGAAATCATCCCAAATCTCACCAGAGCCGACCCGCAGGCAGACTTCCGCATCCGTTTCATGAGTAACCTCTATTCCTTTTATCAGGGAATGAAGTATGGTGCCTTCATAACGGTCATGCAGAAACAATAGGTTACTGCCTCCGCCCACATGCAGGAAAGGAGCCTTTATCTCACCTTGTTCCAAGAAACGTCCCAGTTCTTCCTCAGAGCCGTATTCAAACATTCGCGCAGCCACGACCTTGAGGCCAAAAGTGTTATGTATCAATTGGTTTATCATATACTTGTGTCTTCAAACTTATACATTTCCCACTCATTACCCCTCTTACGGAAATAGAGAATAATCGATGAACCATCTTCAAATCCGTTCACCTTCAAGATCTTCTGTCTCGAAAGGTCATCATTAGCCTGCCCGTAATTGATATTAGTCAATCTGTCTTTCGGCAACTCGGGCCTAAAGGCAAACCATTGGCTGATTCCCATCGTGGTCTCCAAAATAGAGAATTCATCATCAGGGTCGAGTGTCACGAAGCCTATCGGATTAGTGATATGCTCCAGTTGATAGATACTGTCAGTAGCGAAACTACGGTAGAAGTCCACGAATCCTTCTTCTTTATCTCCGGAGGGCAAAGGCATCAAGCTAATAGAGTCAAGTTCCCAAGCTCCATGATTACGATTGAAGAAATAACGCTGCCGCATCTTGGTGTCAAGATACACCCATTCAACCTCAGCGGACTCGAGAGACGTATCACCTTCTTTATCCAGTTCATCTTCATTATCAAATACTAAGGTATATGTGGGTTCTTCTGAAATCAACAAGTCATATTCCCAATCATCTTTGTCAATCAGCTGTGTACCCTCAGCAGTCACAATTGGCAAAGGGAATCCGATCCTACGCCGCTGGAGTTTCTCGTTAGAAGTGAAATTCCAGATGAAATCATCAAAAAGCTCATCTACCCTGGCAGGAGTGACAACCACATCTTCAGTCTCAACGTCAGGAATATCAACGACCTGCGTCATCGTATCTTGCATGGAAACATTATCCTCCTGACTGACTTTACTATTATTACCCTTACATGAGGGCAACAGTAAAATCAGCAAAAGGCAGGCAGCATACTTCCAGCAAAGTTTCATTATCTGTTCAGTTTCAATTTCAGTTTCTCCAGCATGTCATCGGTCATAGCATCCAAATCATACTTCGGCATCCATCCCCACTCCTGACGCGCACAACTGTCATCCATACAATCCGGCCAGCTCTCTGCTATATGCTGCTTGAGGGGATCAACCTGATATTCCATTTGGAAATCAGGCAAACGCTTCTTGATGGCAGCATAAATGGTTTCAGGTGCGAAACTCATGGAAGCCAGATTGAAAGCATTTCGATGCACCAGCTTCGTTGAATCTGCCTCCATCAGCGTGATAGCGGCATTCAATGCGTCGGGCATATATATCATATCCATCAATGTACCCTGCTTGATAGGGCAGATAAACTTCTCTCCACGCACAGCATAATAAAAGATGTCAACAGCATAGTCGGTAGTTCCTCCACCTGGAGGAGTTACGTATGATATGATGCCAGGAAATCTGACCGCTCTCGTATCTACACCATATTTCAGGTAATAATAGTCGCTCAGCAATTCTGTAGTCACTTTCGTCACGCCATAGATAGTACTTGGACGCTGTATGGTGTCCTGAGGTGTCATCACATGAGGAGTAGTCAAGCCGAACGAGCCGATTGAACTGGGCGTGAACACAGCACAATGGTTCTCGCGAGCCACTTCCAGGATGTTCCACAAACCATCAATGCCTATCTTCCAAGCCAAACGGGGTTTGCCTTCAGCCACAACAGAAAGCAATGCTGCTAAATTATATATGGTATCAATGTCATATTCTTTTACGACATTAGCTATCCCCTCACCGTCAGTAACATCAGCCAAAGCTGATGGTCCAGACTCCTTCAACTCGCCCTTGGGCTCAGCACCCTGTATATAACCAGCAACCACATTGCCGTTTCCATATCTGTCACGCAGTTCCATCGTCAGCTCCGAGCCTATCTGCCCAGTAGCCCCAATGACTAAAATCTTTTTCATATATTCGATAATTAAGGTCTTTCCGTTTTTGTTGCACAAAGATAGTAAATATTTCTTTGTTAGATAAAATATTTTCGCTAATTTGGCGGTTGATTTGAAAAGAATACTAAATCTTAAACATTTTATACTATGTACGGAAAAATGAAAGAACATCTCACCCAGACTCTGGCTGAGATTAAAGAAGCCGGCCTCTACAAAGAGGAAAGGCTGATTGAGAGTCCGCAACGTGCGGCCATTACCGTTAAGGGACAAGAAGTATTGAATTTCTGTGCTAATAACTATCTGGGACTGTCTGACAATCCCCGATTGATTGAAGCAGCCAAAAAGATGATGGATTGTAGAGGATACGGTATGTCATCAGTGCGCTTCATCTGCGGAACCCAAGACATACACAAGGAACTGGAAGCTGCTATCGCTGATTATTTCCACACTGAAGACACCATTCTTTATGCAGCATGCTTTGATGCCAACGGTGGTGTTTTCGAACCTTTGTTTACCGATGAGGACGCTATCATCAGCGATTCTCTGAATCACGCCAGCATCATCGACGGCGTACGCCTCTGTAAGGCCAAACGCTATCGCTACGCTAATGCGAATATGGAAGAGTTGGAGAAATGTCTGCAGGAGGCTCAGGCACAGCGCTTCCGAATCATCTGTACCGACGGTGTATTCTCAATGGACGGCAATGTAGCTCCATTGGATAAGATTTGCGACTTAGCGGAGAAGTATGACGCACTGGTAATGGTTGATGAATCTCACTCAGCCGGTGTCGTTGGTGTTACTGGCCATGGTGTGAGCGAACTCTACAACGCATATGGACGAGTTGATATTTACACAGGTACACTGGGTAAGGCATTCGGAGGAGCTATGGGTGGTTTTACCACTGGTCGCAAGGAGATTATCGACCTGCTGCGTCAGCGTAGCCGTCCATACTTGTTCTCAAACTCAGTAGCCCCAGCTATCGTAGGAGCCGCCTTGGAGACATTCAAGATGCTAAAGGAAAGTAATGCACTTCATGACAAGCTGGTAAATAATGTCAACTATTTCCGTGACAAGATGATTGCCGCAGGGTTCGACATCAAGCCGACACAGAGTGCAATCTGCGCCGTTATGCTTTATGACGCCAAATTATCACAAGTTTTCGCGGCTAAGATGCAGGAAGAAGGAATCTATGTGACAGGATTCTACTATCCTGTTGTGCCAAAGGGTGAGGCACGTATCCGCGTCCAGCTTTCCGCTGGACATGAGCGTGAACACCTCGACCGTTGTATCAACGCCTTCACCAAGGTCGGTAAGGAACTTGGTGTTTTGAAATAAGACTAAAATCCCCTCTGACGAGGGGATTTTTATAAATTCTTGCAAAGAGATATGAGTATTAAAGCAAATCTTCAGTAGTGTAGCTGCGGGGCAACTCCCTGCAGTTATACTGTGAAGCCATTATCTCTCCGTATGCACCCGCAGAACGTAAAGCTATCAAGTCTCCCCTGCTGACCTTATTCAGGTCAACAGCCTTGCCAAAAACGTCACTCGACTCGCAGATAGGTCCCACAACATCGTATGTCTCGACTGGCAATTCCGAGCTGATATTCTCTATCTTGTGATAAGCCTGATACAAGGCAGGGCGAATCAAATCAGTCATTCCTGCATCCAGGATGGCAAACTGCTTGTTGGTGCCCTGCTTCACATACAACACCTTAGAGATGAGGGAGCCACACTGGGCTACCACAGAACGGCCAGGTTCAAAATGAAGCGATTGTCCGTTTCTACGTTTTATAAGAGAATTAAACGTCCTAAAGTATTCATGGAAATCAGGAATTGACTGACGGTTAGGATGCTGGTAATCTACTCCTAACCCACCTCCCACGTTGATATTCTCTATCTCTACGTGATGTTTCTCAAACAAAGTGAGCAACTCGTTCACACGATTGCAAAGTGAGGCGAAATCACCCATATCCAATATCTGGGAGCCAATATGGAAATGCAGTCCCACAAACTTAACATGATCCAATCGATGAGCCAGTTCAATCACCTGCTCTATATCTCCCAAAGCGATGCCAAACTTGTTTTCCGCCAAACCTGTGGTAATATTGGCATGCGTATGAGCCTTCACGTCGGGATTCACACGGAAAGCCACATTAGCCACAGTTCCTTTAACGGCAGCAAGTTCATTGATGATTTCCAATTCGGGTATAGACTCCACATTGAAGCAGAAGATATGATGTTCCAATGCCAGATTGATTTCCCAATCAGCCTTTCCCACTCCGGCAAACACGATTTTGTCAGGAGAGAATCCAGCTTGCAAAGCAGCCTTGATCTCTCCCCCACTCACACAGTCAGCTCCAAGACCGTACTCACGGATGGTACGAAGAATCTCCTGATTAGCATTCGCCTTAACGGCATAATGCACTACAGCATTCTCCATTTTCTCTGTTTCCTGACGGATTACCTCAAGGGTCTGTCGCAGTATACGGGTGTCATAATAATAAAAAGGTGTGCGTAGGTCGCGGAATTTATCTACAGGGAATTGTCCTTTCATTTAGTTGTATGCTTAATCGGGCTGTGCCTTGTTAGCACAGCCCATCATGATTATTTACCGTTAAACAATTTGTCACTCAACTGCTGCAACGCTCTCTTCTTGTCGCTCTGGCGAATCAAGATAGAGATATTATAGTTGCTGCCACCGTATGAAATCATACGTACAGGGATGTCATGCAAAGCATCCACAGCCAAAGCCTCGAAGCCGATATTATCCCACTCCAGATCGCCCACGATGCAGACGATACACATGTCCTTATCTACCGTAACTGTACCATACTTACGCAAGTCTTCCAGTATCTCATTCAGATGTTTAGTGTTATCAATGGTTACAGACACGCCCACCTCAGAGGTACAGATCATATCGATACTGGTCTGATAACTCTCAAAAATCTCAAAGACCTTACGCAGGAAACCGTATGCCAGCAACATACGGCTCGACTTAATCTTGATAGCCGTGATATTGTCTTTGGCAGCCACAGCCTTGATGGTATCACGCTGGGTTTTATTGGAAATCAACGTACCGGGAGCTGATGGTTCCATCGTATTGAGCAGACGCACAGGGATATTAGCGTACTTAGCTGGCTGAATGCAGGTTGGGTGCAGAATCTTAGCGCCGAAATAAGCCAGCTCGGCAGCTTCCTCAAAGTGAAGTCTTGGCACAGGATCAGTCTTATCCACCACACGAGGATCATTATTGTGCATGCCGTCAATGTCAGTCCATATCTGAATCTCATCTGCACTGATAGCAGCGCCAATCAGAGAAGCCGTATAGTCGCTTCCTCCACGCTGCAGGTTATCTACCTCTCCATAAGAGTTTCTGCAGATGAAGCCTTGGGTGATATATAGGTCTGCGCCTTTGAACAAGTCGAGTTGTGCCGTCAGTTTCTCCTTGATATATACGGGGTCTGGTTCTGCGTTCTTATCCATACGCATGAAGTCTAAAGCGTTCAGCAATACAGACTTCACACCCTGCTCCTGCAGATATAGGTTCATCATAGCTGTAGAGATCAACTCACCATGAGAAAGAATCAGCCTCTCCTCATACAGCGTGAACAAATCTTTGGTATAGGAGCGGATTTCATCAAAATGCGATTTGATGACTTCCAGACCTTTCTGCTTGAATTCTGGGGTAGAATAGAGTTCGTCGATGTGACGCTCGTACTTGCTTTCCAGTTTGTTAATCACTTCATTGGCTCCATCCGGATTCTTCTTATACAGATAGTCCGATATTTCCACCAATGTGTTTGTGGTACCCGACATGGCGGACAAAACCACAATCTTACATTCACCGTCAGTGATCAGTTTAGCCACATTTTTCATGCGCTCAGCTGTGCCTACTGAAGTACCTCCAAACTTTAATACTTTCATATTCGTAATATTTAATGATTATCCTCTGCTATTCTTTAACCAACTTATGGTCTTCACAACGATATACTTCGCCTGGAAATTCCCTGAGCAATTGCAGGTTGTGAGTCGTCATCACCACTAATGAACCCGTGTCACTCAAGTCGTGGAGCAGCTTGGTAATAGAGCGTCCTGTCTCAGCGTCCAGATTTCCCGTCGGCTCATCCGCCAGAATAATATCCGGAGAGTTGAGCACTGCTCTGGCTATCACCACACGTTGCTGTTCTCCTCCAGAGAGCTCGTTAGGATGTTTGTCGGCATTCTCATCCATGCCTACCAACTTAAGGACCGCCCTGATTCGTTCTTCAAGTTCCTTGCGGTCATGCCAACCTGTAGCTCGAAGCACAAATTCCAGGTTGTCATGCACGGAACGGTCTGTCAGCAACTGGAAGTCCTGAAACACAATACCCAGCCGGCGTCTGAGGTTTGGCACGTGTTTTTGCTTCATCTTTCGCAAATTGAAGCCAAGCACCTCTGCTTCACCGTCAACTATGTCAAGTTCGGCATACATGGTCTTGAGCAGGCTCGACTTACCGGCACCTACCTTACCAATCAGATAAACGAAAGAGCCGCGCTTCAGATCCAGATCAACATTTTCCAGAACTGTCTGCTCATCCTGCTTTATCTTGACATTCTTATATGTAATCAGTACTTCACTCATTTTCTTTAATTGACAATTAGCTCCTACGTCAATCAGTGTTTCTTCCAGTTCGGCTGGTGGCGTTCCTGAAGTTCCTTGGCAAGGTCCTCAATGCTCAGCCCCTTAGCTGTCAACATCACAATCAGGTGATACAGCAAGTCTGAACCTTCATAAATCAAGCGGTCGTTCGTGCCGTTGGTAGCCTCAATGATGGTTTCAACCGCCTCTTCACCAACCTTTTGCGCCATCTTGTTGATGCCACTTTGAAAGAGTGAGGTAGTATAAGACCCCTCAGGCATATCATCATGACGCTTCTGAATAAACTGCTGCAGTTCCTTCAGAAACATCACTGGTTCACGGTTCTCCTCACCCCAGCAGGTATCAGTACCCGTATGGCACACAGGACCGCGTGGATGAACTTGAATCAGCAATGTATCATGGTCGCAATCCTCCTTCATAGACACTACGTCCAGACAATTGCCACTCTCCTCACCTTTTGTCCACAAGCATTTGCGTGTACGACTATAAAACGTCACAAGTCCCGTTTCCACAGTCTTGTCATACGCCTCCTTATTCATAAAGCCGAGCATCAGCACCTTGGCAGTATCGGCATCCTGCACGATAGCAGGCACCAGCCCGTTCATTTTGTCAAAATCCAACATTCTTTAATTTGAAAATAGAAAATTGAGAATTGAAATAATATCAAAAGTCAATTTCCGTAGTTAACTTCTAATTGTAATATTTTCGTTGCAAAGATACGACTTTAATTCGGAAATCCGTATATCTCCGAAGTGAAAAACGCCAGCGGCAAGCGCAGCATCTGCTTTTCCCACCAAAAACACATCCCTGAAATGCTCCATCTTACCTGCTCCGCCTGATGCGATGACGGGAATACGCAGCTCATCACTCAACAGGGCTAACGCTTCATTGGCAAACCCGGCTCTGACGCCATCGTGATTCATGCTGGTGAAGAGTATTTCACCTGCCCCTCGTTCTTGCCCTTCCTTAGCCCAACTGAAAAGCTCTTTTTCCGTCTCTACCCTTCCACCGTTCAAGAAGCATTTCCAACCTCGTTCTGTCTGTCGGGCATCAATCGCCAGCACGCAGACCTGTGAACCATAATTCCGAGCTATCTCGCCAATCAATTCGGGACTTTTGATGGCGGCAGAGTTGATGGAAATCTTATCGGCTCCGGCTCCTAACAAACGATCCACATCACTTAGTTCGTGAATACCACCGCCAACGGTAAACGGAATGTTGATATTCTCTGCAATCCGCTTCACCAGATCCGTAAAGGTTTTGCGTCCCTCAAAACTGGCGGTAATATCGAGGAATACCAGTTCATCAGCCCCTTGCTCGCTATAAGCCCGAGCCAGTTCAACAGGATCTCCTGCCTGGCGTAAATTCACGAACTGAGTGCCTTTTACGGTCTGACCATCCTTAATATCCAAACATGGTATAATACGTTTCGCTAACATATTAGTTACAAGTTACGAGCTACAAATAATAAAGTTCTCTATATCTTTCCACGTGATTTTCCCTTCATAAAGTGCTTTCCCGAAAATCACGCCCGGCACCTTAGCTTCTTCCAAAGCCTCTATATCATCCATACAGCTTACGCCACCGCTCGCAATGAGATGAAGTTCTGGAAATCTGGCCAATATATCCTTATATAAAGGCACAGCCGGTCCTTCCAGCATACCGTCCTTACTGATTTCTGTACAGATAACCTTAGTCACGCCCTGCTCCACATAATGCTGAAGAAATCTCATCAGTTCACTGTCGCTTTCCTCGAGCCAACCGCCGACGGCAATCTTTCCATCTTTCGTATCCGCTCCTAATATCACCTTCTCTGGTCCATACTTCAGCAACCAACGTCGGAAAGTATCAGGCTCTTTCACGGCAATACTGCCTCCAGTCACCATCTTCGCTCCACAATCAAACACGATGCGCAAATCATCATCCGTCTTGACACCTCCACCGAAATCTATACATAAAGAGGTAGCGTTAGCAATCTGTTCCAGAGTACGCCAGTTTACCACATGCTTCGATTTGGCACCATCAAGATCTACCACATGCAACCGTTTGATGCCGTGATCTGCCATTTCCCGAGCCACATCCGCAGGTGAAGCTTTATATTCCTTCACACGACTATAGTCGCCTTGAGACAGCCTGACGCATTTTCCATCAATAATATCTATGGCAGGAATTAACTCTATCATATCTTAAACAAAAAGTTCTTTAGGATTTGCTCGCCCACGCTTCCACTCTTTTCCGGGTGGAATTGTGTGGCATAAAAGTTATCTTGCTGAATGGCAGCGCTGAATGGCAATATGTAATCTGTCGTAGCTGCGGTATAGTCGCCCACAGGCACATAGTAGCTGTGAACGAAATAAACATACGCCTCTTCCGCTACATCCATAAACAGACTCTTGCCGTAATTGTCAGCCTTCATATCATATAAGGTGTTCCATCCCATATGAGGAACCTTGTCCTCATGCCGTTGGCTCACGAACTGCCTTACCTCCGCATCGAAGATTCCCAAGCAGTCGGTATCACCCTCTTCTGAATGCTTGCACATCAACTGCATGCCCAGACAAATGCCCAAGACTGGTTGCTTAAGGCCTTTGATAAGGGTATCCATATTCTCATGACGCAAGAAACTCATGGTGGTAGCCGCCTCTCCCACACCTGGGAATATCACCTTGTCAGCCTCACTGATCAGCTGTTTGTCAGCCGTGATGACAGGTTCCACACCCAGCCTGCGGAGAGCGTTTTCAACTGAGCGGATATTGCCCGCATTATAGTCGATTATGGCAATTCTCATACCTCTCTTTTCATTTAGTTTAAAAATTCGGCAACAAAAATAGCAAAATTATTTGCACAATCCAAATTAAATACATACCTTTGCAACCGCAAAACGAAACTGGTGCGTTAGTTCAGTTGGTTAGAATGCCTGCCTGTCACGCAGGAGGTCACGAGTTCGAGTCTCGTACGCACCGCAGCAAAAGGATAGCTTTAAAGCTATCCTTTTGTTTTTGGATACCTTTCCCAATTTGGCAATATATTAATTCACAAAAGAAAAATATAAAGACTATGACAATACATGAATTTAGGGATTACATGGCATCCGGCAAGCCTGTTGTTGGTGGTTCCGATGTACACATGATGTTCCATCAGTTATCTCAGGAAGCCCTGAAGATAACGGCTGAGATTAATGGGAAATACCATACACCAGAGGAACTGCACACATTATTGGAGCAGCTTTGGGGGCGTGAAGTGCCCAAGACGGTAGGTTTGTTCCCACCGTTTCATACAGATTGCGGAAAGAATACCGTTGTTGGTGAACATGTTTTCATCAATATGGGTTGCAAGTTTCAGGATCAGGGTGGTATCACTATTGACGAAGGTGCCCTCATCGGTCACAATGTCGTGCTTGCAACCATCAATCACGACCTCGACCCAGCCAAGCGTCAGAGCATGAGCTATGCGCCTATCCGCATCGGTAAGAATGTCTGGATTGGAGCTAATGCAACAGTTTTGGCAGGAGTGACCATCGGTGATGGAGCAGTTGTTGCAGCTGGGGCTGTAGTGACCAAAGACGTTGAGCCAAACACGATAGTTGGCGGTGTACCGGCCAAGGTCATTAAAAAGATTGAAGTGTAATCAGATAAATCGGAATTTATTGTTTCATTAAAAAGGTCTTGGTAGAGACCAGAGCATCGACTCGAAACACTCCAAAGACTTTATGAAGAAGATATTCACTTTTTTGGTTGGTGCCTGTCTCTCGGTAGGAGCAATGGCACAGAGCACATTGGCTTTCGATGCCAATGCAGGTGTGAAGTCGAAGATGACCGCCTATGACGGCACCTGTGTCAATTACACAGCCTATGAACGGCTGTTCTATGTGACGAACGTTGAGGACTCTACCTATCAATTCCTCAATGTGTATGTGCCAGATGGAGCCACACAGCAGACTCCAATTTTCCTTCGTACCTATGTCGGCGGCTACATGGCTTCTCCAGCAGCACAGCCGCAAGCTGGCGATGCTACAGGAAGAGCATTGAAGGAGGGCTATGTGGTGGTCATTCCTGGCACTCGTGGCCGCAATTCCTCCATTATTGCTGATAAAGCATACGCCAAGAATCGCAAGGGAGTGAAGAAGGGGCAGACTGTCTATACAGGCCGAGCGCCCAAGGCTATCCTCGATCTGAAAGCAGCCATCCGCTATCTGCGCCACTTCAATAAGCAGATACCTGGCGATGCCGAGCGCATCATCACTGACGGAACGAGTGCCGGAGGTGCCATGTCAGCCCTGATGGGTGCAACGGGCAACAATCCTGAATATGCAGAATTGCTGATGGCAATGGGTGCAGCCGACGAGCGTGATGATGTGTTTGCCTCCGTGTGCTATTGCCCCATCATCGACCTCGAACATGCCGACATGGCCTATGAATGGCTGTATCAGCAAACGGATTCCCGTCAGGCTCTTGACGAGACACACAAGAGATATACGAAGGAATTGGCTGCTCTGTTCCCAGCCTATCTCAATAGTCTGAGCCTGAAGGAGCCTGATGGCACACCATTGACGGCAGACAACTATCAGGACTACCTGAAGAGTGAGATCATCCGTTCGGCTCAAATTGCTAAGAATGCGGGTGCCGACATTCCCGACAGCCTTGGATTCAAGTTCACATCAGAGGCAGGAGGAATGTTTGCAGCACCAATTAACGGTGGCATGCGGCCTCAGATGCAGGATGATAAGCATCCTATGATGCAGGGAGGCCAGCCGCCAATGGGTATGCGTCCGATACGTGGCGGCAGAAAACAAGTGGGCGAATACATCACCGACCTCGATATGCAGAAGTATCTGAACTATGTGGTATCTACCCAGGCATTGAAAGGCGTACCAGCCTTTGATAGCAAGATAGAGGGCATCAACAATGGCAGCGGCGAGAATGAGGTGTTTGGCGACGAGACGGGCAGCAGCGTGAATTTCACCGACTTTACGGCTCAGAAGAACAACACCATGCTCACAGATGCCATCCGTCAGAACGTGCGTCTGATGAACCCCATGAGTTTCATCGGCGACGGCAAGACAACGATAGCCTCACATTGGTATATCCGCCATGGTGCACGTGACCGCGATACGGCTTTCCCCATACCCGTCAACTTCGCCACCAAATTGCAAAATGCAGGCAAGGACGTAGATTTCCTGTTGGCTTGGAATCGTCCGCATAGTGGTGACTATGCCCTCGATGAACTCTTCCAGTGGATTGCCAAGATTACGAAATAACAATCTCCAAAACAGAAACAAGGGAACTGCAGATTGATGTGCAAGTTCCCTTGTTACGTCATTACAGGACTGAAAGCTTTATCGCTTGTCGGGGATGCCGTAGTCGGCCCAACGCTCCTGTGGATAGTAGCCCTTTAGCGTCTTTTTCTTGTCAGCGTAAGCCGCCTTGACACGGGCCAGCACCTCGTTCATGCGCTTCACCTTCGGGGTGAGTTCCTCGCGCAGGCGGTCCACTTCGGCATTGGCCGAATCCAGTTCCTTCAGCGATTGCTCCATGCTGTTGATTTCATCGCTGGTGATACCTCCGCCCATGCCGTTAAGGTGCTTGCGCAGACCCTCCACCAGATAGCGGCTCTTCTCAATTTGCAGTTCTACTGTCTTTGACATAATTCCCTTGTTTTTAGTGTTACTTGTCTTTCGTAAAATGAACTTTTTCATTGCAAAAGTAACGAAAAAAGTCGATTTTACGAATGCTATAGAGACTCACTTTTTTGATTTTTTAAGATGCACGCAGGCCGCTATTTAAACTATTTTTGCTAATTTTGCGGCCAATTTGCAAAACATACAAATCAATGACTCTATAGCTTGGTAGAGCTTAAACCTCCACGAACATTTATGGAAAAGAAACGTGTATCTAAGAAGGTGACGGCTACCATCCTATCGATGTCGCTGCTCACCGTGATGGCTGGAGCCGCCATCGCCCCCGCATTGGGCATTATCAAGGCTCATTTCAGTGATGCATCCGCCATGCTGGTGCAGTTCGTCATCAGCATGCCAGCCCTGCTGATCATCGTCACCAACCTGTTCTTCCTGCCGCTGAGCCGCATTCTCAGGACGCGGGCTATTGCCACCACGGGCTTGCTGCTCTACGTTGTGGCTGGTGCAGGATGCTTCTTTGTGGATGACATCTGGGTGCTGTTGCTCCTACGTGCCATCCTGGGCATCAGCGTCGGTCTTATCATGCCGCTCTCCACAGGACTGCTGGCCTACTAT